>DATMFC010000001.1:0-1855 GCA_035556335.1 Planctomicrobium sp.
TCTGGGCTGGTCCTGCCTGGTTGAGAAGCGCTGACCGTGGGGCTGCCGAGGTGAACGTGTCCCAGCCTGCGAGCCCGTTGCCACCATGTGCTTGAGGTCATCATTGTGTGATAACCGGGAAACGTGCTCTGCGGGATCAAAGAAGACATGAGAATACCAGGTCGTCCCGTACTCGGATGGCCGCCTGGACTCCAATACGGACCGTTCGGAACAGCTGGCGGAAATGCGACAATCATTCCTGGCCGCATGCGATTCGTCGGAGTCGCCACGGACACCCTCCCGGGAAGAGATCCGACGTTTCGTCGAACGAGCGTTCGATCGCAAATACAATCTGTAGGTCCGCAAACCAAAGTACTTCAACAGAAACCATCCGATTCGAGATCAATGTCGATCAAGATCACCGGAGGACGACACTCATGCCCATGCTTTATCGAATTGCCTCAATCCTGATTCTGATCGCCATCACGGGTTGCGGACGAGGTGAGAATCCCGGTTCCGGTCCGTTTGGCCCATCGAAGAAAAGTGCGTTGTTGTCCCCCTTTGCCGGGGAATGGACCTGTGACTTCGAAAAGACGATTGAAGCTCGCCAAGCCGCTGGAACTTCGGACGACGAAATCGAACATCTGCGGAAATTTTCCAGCGACCATCCCCAGTTCAGTCAGCTTCACCCTGATTTGAACATCACCGGTGATGTGGCGGTTTCCCCCGGGATTCCCAGTTCGGAGTATCGGTTCTTTGCGATGCACCAGCACGGCGACAAAGTCTGTGGAAAGGCTTGGCATCATGAGGATCGCTTCGATCCGGGAGATATGAGCAAATGTTATGTGCGCCTGATGCTCAAGGAGAAGGATTTGCACCTGGAGGTCCGGATGCAGGAAGGGCTTCCGGAGGAGGAGGATCCGGATCTGAAATTCCTGCCGCCGACTGAAAGCGGCTCCGCAACCGATTGCGACGCGGAGAATCCTTCAGGTCCGGACTGGGGGGAGTGGACGACGTACGTCTTTTCGCGAAAACAATAAGATGGTGTGGGAGAAGAGTCCCATGGGACAACTAAATATTGCCTCGATTCAGGCAGGCCGTCAGTCCGAAGTGGTCATGGCATTGGGGCAGGCGGGATTCGAGATCACTCGCACCCCGCCGGAGCACGGAGAGAAGGAGCGATACCGGTGTCGGCGCGACGACCGGGAGATCGTCCTGACCGTCTGGCCCGGCCGACCGGATTTGGACGAGACATTCATCGTACTGCCCCATCCCCCCTACACGGTCCGGCCGTGGCGGTGGGGCGGTGATGGTCGTTTCTTCGGCGAGGTGACCGCAGTGCTGGACGAGTTTCATTACCGCGACTGATTGAAACCGGCATTACAGAAAGCATCTGGCCTGCCCACATCATTTATTTCCCATTGCTTAAACTTGCGTCATTGCCATGCAAGAGGAACAGGATCGGGCGAATAGGTTTGAGTATTCAGTTGCAGAGGGTGAACCGATGTACGTGAAATGCCTGGACTGGGTCATCTATGCTCCCACTGGATGGGACTGGAAGTCTCACAAATTGTGGCAACCAGCGTGGGACGACATTGACTGCGCCATTCGCCGACTCGACCGCTTCCAATACCCGTTTGTGTGGCTTTGGGGAACTGAGGACGAGAGCAAGCATGCCCTCGACGGAACAGCAGAAGTGTTGCAGATTGTGGGTGGTGAGGGAGTGTGGTGGCTGGCGGGATCATTCGAGGAGCGCTTTCAGCGACGGATTGATTACCCCGAGCGAGGTGAGCGAGAGGTACAAGTCTGGACGAGTGACCAAGGATTTGCCGACGCTGAACGGCACATTTGCCGGGACATTGAGGTGGTCGTTCAT
>DATMFC010000002.1:0-1509 GCA_035556335.1 Planctomicrobium sp.
AATCGGTGACCGTGCAAGCATCCTAATCGAGCCTCACTATGCAATACAACGCATCCATTGGGTTGAGTTGATTCATGAGAACAAATCGGTCATACCATCTCCCTGGAACATGATTTGGATTCGAGAGCGAGGATGAGCGAATGCGTCGCATTTTGACGATGTTGAGGGTGTGGTCATTACCGATTGGTCTTTTATCGACGGGGGTGATGGCATCTGTTTCGTCCGGGGCCGACCCGATTCGGTTTGAAGTTCGCCTTCTTGCCGTGGATGCCAATGAAGGCTGCGACATCGCTGACTTTGACGGGGACGGCAAACTCGACATCGTTGCCGGTCGAAACTGGTATCGGAATCCGGAATGGGTGCCCAGACCGGTACGAAATATCGACGATGTGAATGGGTACGTGCACTCCAACGGCGATTTCGCCTACGACGTGAACGGAGATGGACGCCCTGACGTCGTGGCCGGCGATTTCTTCGATACCAAAGTTTTCTGGTACGAAAATCCCGGTCCTGATTCTCTTCTCAAGGGGTTTCAGTGGAAGAAACATCTTCTGGTGGATACCGGTCTGGGGGCCAACGAGGCGGCCTTTCTGCATGATCTCAACGGAGATGGCAAGCCAGAATGGATCTGTAATTCCTGGGTGAACACCAACCCGCTGGTTGCCTGGGAATTGATGACCGTTAAGGAAACCGTTCTTCCCAAGGATGGCAAAGGGGGACCGAAACTGGTCGACCGGTTTACCGCATACCGTCACCTGATTTCAGAAAAGGGACAAAGTCATGGACTGGGCTTCGGGGACATCAACAACGACGGTCGCCCGGATATTCTGACGGCCGCCGGATGGTTCGAATGTCCGGAAGGAAACCCATTCGAGGGACCATGGAAGTTTCACGAAGACTGGAACACACGCTGGAGCGTCCCGGTGCTGGTGCGGGATCTCAATAAAGATGGTCGGAACGATATTATCATCGGGAATCCGCACGATTACGGACTGTACGTCTGGTGGGCCGAAGAACCGGAAGCAGACGGCAAGCTGAAGTTTCGGGAAGAAGTGATCGACAAATCGTACTCACAGTTGCATTGCGTTCACTTCGCCGATCTCGATGGCGACGGACAGGACGAATTGATCACCGGGAAACGGGTTCGCGCTCACAACGGCGGCGATCCCGGTGCAACTGATCCGGCGATCATCTGCTACTACAAAATTGATGAACAGGGAAAGTTCACCCGCCACGCTCTTGATGTGGAAGGAGTCGGGATCGGTCTGCAGATCCGGACTGCCGATCTGGATGGAGACGGAGACATTGACATCGTACTCCCCGGGAAAGACGGAACCCACATTCTGTTTAATCAGTCGAAATAGAGGGGAAAATTCGAAACAAAGTAACACTTTAGCGGAATGAAGTCGCTGTTCCTCGTTCCCAAGCTCCGGCTTGGGAACGCACTCGCCCAGAAGCTCTGCTTCGTGATTCGTATTAAAGACAACCTGATTCACAACTCTCTCCTCT
>DATMFC010000003.1:0-2279 GCA_035556335.1 Planctomicrobium sp.
GCTTGTTCGTCGCGGCAATCGCCTTGGGAAGCCGGTCCGCAACATCCTGTTCATCGTAAAGAACCTGACGTTGCAGATTGGAAAGTTCGACGAAGTCACGATCGATAAGACGTAATGTCCCAACTCCGGCCCGAACGAGTGATTCCGCAATGACCGAACCTAATGCGCCACAACCAATCAGTACGGCTGTCGAACGACACAGACGCTCCTGCCCGGTCTCGCCGAGTCCGGAAAAGAGCGTCTGTTTTCGATAACGATCTGACATGAAAAGAACCAGATTCGAAGCACTAAGAACCAAAACACCAAGCTATTTGGTTCTTAGTGCTTTTCTCTTTTGGCTCTTCTTTTCTGCTTACCAGCTAGGGTGTTCCGGGAGGTATTTTTCGAACTCGCGGATCAGTTGTTCCTGGTACTCTCCGGCGAAGGTGCCGTTGAAGAACCGGTCGAGTGCTTCCTGATTGAAGCGAACCCAGCTTTGTTCTTCATGACCTGGATTGATCGGATAGAATAGAGCCCCAACTGCCTGTGCGGCCGCCTGATCGCCAGGAGCGTCCCCGATCATCAGGATTTTTTCCGGAGCATAACCGAATGCCTTGCAGGTGTTCAGCGATTCTTTCTTGCTGCCAGTTTCCTGACCAGCAATCGCCTGCACATACTTGTCGATTCCGTGTTCTTCCCATTCCTTCTGCAATGCTCCGTTCGGAGTGGCGGAACAGACAATGACGTCTGCTTGTGCCTGCAGTTTCCCCAGAGCTTCTTCAACTCCTGGGAAGGGAGGGACATTGTGAACGAGGTCGGCGACCGCGTCGTCAACCGCTTTGGACCAGGCATAGGCCAACTGCAGATCGGCGTCACCGGTCTTTTCCGCTTCCGGGCCGAGAGTCTTTGTTCCGAGTTTTGTTTCCCGTTTCACCCAGTCGCGAACTCCCTGTAATTGGGGAAGTTTGGCGTTACGTTGCTGGACTTCTTTCCGTTTTTCCAGCAGATCGAGTGCGAGAAGGTAGGCCGGAAACCGGTTTGCGCCACGGGTTTTGGAGTACAGATTCGTGAATTCGGCCGCTTCCCGGGCGTACTTGGAAATCGGCTGCAACCCGAAGTGCTTGATGAAGTTCGGGATGAAGCATTCTTTGTGTTTGATTTCCATCGAATCAAACGCACAGCCGTCTGAGTCGATGCCGATCAGGAAATCGTGGTTCTTTTGAAAGTGATCAAGGCCAAGCTGAGACACTGCAAATTTCTCCCGGGTGCTTTGTCGCAATGAAAAAGGAAACTGCGCACATTAGAGCAGTTTCCTTCTTATTTTTCAGCGTTCCGTAAACGAAAAGTGAAATCCAGTCCCCCTTGGACTCGCATGTTCCCGCGCCGCAACAGGTTGGATCAATAAAAACAGGGAGGCCACAATTGCAGGGAATTGAGGCCTCCCTGAAGAACTTACGACGGCTGAAACGCCATGTCGTGTGACCATGGGGCGCGATAGGGACGATCGGTCATGGACTGGGCCTGTTCGTCGCCGACGAAGCGTTCGGCTTTCGGATCCCACTTCACGCCCCGTCCCAGTCGGGCAACGATGTTCCCAAGATGACACGCCGTTGCGGAACGGTGTCCGATCTCCACATCGGCGACCGGAAGTTCACGGCTTTTGATGCAGTCCAGAAAGTTCTGATGGTGGTTCTTGCTGCGGTACAACTGAATTGGAAGAGTCGATGGATCCTGATTCAGGATCTCTTCCACGGTGCAACTCAGCTTTCCACGATTCACTGACAATGTTGCCTTCTCTCCAATGAAAGTAATCCCGCCGGGAATATCTTTCTCGAGTTGTCCCAGAATGACGGGCGTTCCGTCGGCATAGGTGTACGTAATCCGGCAGGTTTCCGTGACTTCCGAGATATTCGGCTGATTGAATGTGGCGGTTCCATCCACGGCAACCGGACCTGAGTCATCCATGCCCAGTGCCCATTGGGCGATATCAAGGTGATGGGCTCCGAAGTTGGTGATCTGTCCGCCGGAATAATCCCACCAGAAGCGGAAGTTGTAGTGCACCCGTTTTTCGTTATAGGGACGCAGCGGCGCGGGGCCTAACCAGAGATCATAATCCAGAATGGCTGGAGGAGCGGAATCGGCGGGAAGTGGACCGGGATAGTTCGACTTTGGAATGCCGACCAGAATTTTTTCGATCTTCCCGATCGCCCCATTTCGGATCAGCGTGGCTGCTTTCCAGAACTCGTTCCCTGATCGTTGTTGTGAACCGGTTTGAACGATCTTCTTGTGCTGTCGCGCCG
>DATMFC010000004.1:0-11217 GCA_035556335.1 Planctomicrobium sp.
AACAATCTCAAACAGATTGGACTTGCTATTCACAACTATCATGATGTCGCTGGTGCATTTCCGATCGGGGCGGTTCCGGAAACGTCCGCAAGCGTGGGAAGGCAACGAGGAGCATCATGGCTGTTTCGGATCTTGCCTCAGATGGACTATGCCGCAGCATTCAATCAGGCCACTTTCAATGATACGGATTGGACAGCCCAAAGTGGGCCGCATCGCAACTGGGCACTGACTCAAAATCTCAGTGTCAGCACAATCAATTGCCCTTCAAGTCCGATGCCCGTGGTTTATCGCGACACGACTTCCAGAACGGCCACTGTGAATCTGGGTGGTGGTGCTCCAGCTCAGCTGAACTACCAGATGTCTAATTATGTCGGTGTTTCCGGCACCTTCACTAACGGAGCAACCATGTCCGGGAGTCCAACTCCTAACACTTCGTCTGGTTATGGTTTAGTCGCATTTAATGGCGTGATCGTCCCGGCAGATCAGCCTGGCAATCGGGTTTTGCGTATCCGTGATATAACGGATGGGACGACCAACACGATTATGGTGGGAGAACAATCTGATTATCGAAGGCCAACTGGAGGAACTCCCGTGGATGCGCGTGCTTCCAATTATCTCGGAGGAGCCTGGTCGGGAGGACAGGGAGTGTCGATTGCAGACCCTGCATCAACGAACGGTTGGACTCTTAATTTGACGACGGTCAGATACGCGATCAATAATCGAAGTACGACGACGACCGGGCAAGCGAACGGGTATGAAAGAAACACTTCTTTTACTTCCGCTCATACTGGCGGCGCCCAGTTTCTCTTAGCAGATGGTTCCGTGCGATTTATCTCCGAGAATCTCAACTTTACGACTCTGACTCGCCTGTGCGACCGTGCTGACGGTCAGGTTATTGGCGAATTTTAGCTCCTTGTGCCGCTGACGGTTTGTCCGTCAGCGGCACACTTTAGCTTCTCCCTTCCCTAAGGCCATTCGGTCGGACGATCGATGGTTCAATAAGCCACTTTCTTTTCAATCATAAAATCGATGGTCTGGTGTCTGAATAGGTGTTAACCGTTTCTGTCAGGAGGGGCCGTGAACGATATTGTTAGAGCTGCTTTTCTCGGAGTTATATTGATCTCTTTCGGATGCCATACCAAAACCAATATGACAGAACTGATCCCGGTGACAGGAGCGGTGATGAAATCAGGAAAACCTGTTGGCAATCTCAATATTACTTTCTACCCGGAATCGATCGGAGCCCCCTCCTATGCGACAACGGATGAGGAAGGGAAGTTCGAACTCATTTATAATGATGGTCGAAAAGGAGCAGTTTCAGGCCCTCATCGCGTCACCATCAATACATCCGCTCCACCGTCCCCTTCTCCTGAAGATTCAAGAGTCCAAGTCATGATTTCCAAGGTACCTTCTATAGAGAAAACCTTTGAGGTAAATGTCTCATCTCAAAAGAATTCCTTTGAATTTACGTTCGAATAGCATTGTCGGATGCGTCGAGACGCTATTTCAGATCACCCACAACGGAATCGGCCAGGTGGCTGGGGCGCTGTACGATCGTCTTTGAGTTTGGACTTCATGGCCCCAGTCTCTCAGTAATAGGTGGCTCTCCATGTCGATTCGAGACTGGGGCGATCACGCTCTGGCTTGGCTCCAGATTTTCTTCCATGGGAAACTTTTTTCATTGGGGCAGTTGCACGAGTGCCCCAGCTGCGGCGTTTAATAAGGGACCAGTCCTGAAATAACCTTCCAATTTCGTGTTTCACGGGCAGTTTACTGGTCAGATTCGTTGCGCCCCACTGCTCCCCTGTTTATTTTGCGCCGATTCCTTACAAAGTGATTTTCCCTCTCAACCCAAAAACGATTGTCGTATTAAGAGACCGATCGGCGGGAGTGATGATCTGTAAATCGGGGGTCAGCTGAAACCAGGGAGTGATTGCTGAGTTGTAATAAAGCTCAATCCCATTGATGTCCTCCAGATCGAGGACAGGGCTTGCCAGACGCTTGAAGTCGCTACTCAAGGATGTGTGGAAGTAGCTGACTCCCACGGAATCCTGGGGACGATATTGATTCAATCCTGTCCCTTGAATCGCCACATTTCCGGCCCAGGAGACGGGGCTGGGATTCCCGTCGGAGAGTCCCCAACTGGTCAGTAGATCGACATTTCGCTGTGGATTCTGTCGGTCGATCCATAACTTCTTTTCGTAAAAGTAGGTCAGACTCCAGGTCCCTGTTTCCTGTCCGGGAATGACGCCAATGGGGGGCAGGATGATCCATGTTGTCGGATCAAGGGACGTATACGTTCCACTGGAATAAACTCCCAGCAACGCATGAGAACCCGGCAGGTCACCAAAGTTTGTGAAGATTCGATAGTACCCGAGAATGATTGCTCCGTTTTCAAACAGTTCGTTGAAACTGCTGTTCGTGGCCGCGTTGGCCGTATTGAAAACAGAGAGCGATCCCTGAACACGCCCTTCATTCAGCTTTGTGATCCCGACTCCGAGCATACTGAGATTCAACGGGCGACTTAACGAGAGCGGAGCAATGGCCGACATATTCATAAAGCCATCAACTCCTCGCCCCGTCTGAGGATAGAGTTGGGCAAACAGGTCGAGCTGGTTAAATGTTCCTGCGGAGATCATCCATTCTTCACTCAGGAACTGCCCGATGGTCAACCCGGTGATGGATGTCACAGATTCACTGGCGGGGTAAAGCATGTTGGCGTTGACCGGGGCAAGTCCGACCGCATCTACATTCGAATCCTGACCATATCGGGTTTCGGCATGCAGACTCAGAATTCCCCCTTCCCACAGGCCCAGTTTTTTACTGTCCAGCGTGATGAACTGATCGACTTTTCCGCCATAGACAAACTTTTGCTCCTGTCCGCCGGAAGCGACTCCCTGATAGAACTGGGTCAGGTACGCCTGATAGCCGATGCCATTTTCTGCCATTGGTGCCTGAAGTCCGAACAGGCCGTCGGTCAGCGAAGGACGAGTCAGGAGGTTGTTCCAGCAATTGTCGACCAGTTGACCGGAATCGAAGTCACAACGTTCCGTCCAGTTTGAAGGGGATTGAGAACCCTCGGTAGAAAGAATGATCGGGAAAACGTCCTCTTCATTTTCTTCCAGTTCCAGTAGATAGGGAGAAGGAGCCGAGGAGATCGTCGATGACGGGTTGTCTGCCATCGCCGTCGACACCATCGCAAGGAGGAAGCCGGATGCGAGCCAGACTCTGCCTGCGCTGGGAAGAGTGCGAACGGTGGTGCAAGTTGGAACGCAATCGGTTTGTGTTCGGACCATCCCTGATCTTGACTTCCGCTCTGTTTTTTACCGTGATTTCTGGAGCAACCACTCAGTCCGATGATCACGTCAGAACAACTTCGCGATCGTCGACCGGAGGCTCTCTAACATCCTTCGTGCTGGGAGCGAACCTGTTCTGAGTGAATTTAGAATGGAGAGGGAGTGAATTGCTTCAAAAATGGGAAGAGGGGGACTTTGTCTGCAAAATCGTCAAATTCAAGAGGGGGGCCACTGCAAACAGACAGGACCAACCAGCGCGGGACGCTCAGCTTTGGGGACAGGCATACATTTTTACCGATGTTTTGCGAGCCGCGAATGGATCGAGGCAAGTTTTGTCAGGGCTTCTACGCATCCATCTGCTGCAAGGAGGTTTGTTTTCGGGAACCGATATAGATGTAAACCAGATAGGAAGCGGCGAGCAGTGCCGCCAGTGAAACCTTGAGTGTAGAGGAGAGGTTGCTGGGAGAGACGAATCCTTCCACCAGCCCCGCGATGATGAGCATCGGAATGACACCGATCAGCAGTTGCATGGACTTTCTTCCGGCGATTCCTATTTCGACCGACCGGGAATATCGACCGGGGAAAACCATTGCCTGCCCGAGGATTAAGCCTGCTCCCCCGGAAATCCAGATGGCAGGGAGTTCCAGTGAACCATGGGCAATCACAAACTCGGCGAGGTTCTGAAACATGCCCAGTCTCATGCATCCGGCAAAGACGGCTCCCAGCATGATTCCATTTATCACGAGAAGATAGATTGTGCCGATGCCGAACGTGATCCCTAATGCCCATGCCGCAATACAGACACCGATATTGTTCGTCATGATTCTGCTGGTCGCGAGTGGAGCGGCTTTCGTGATGGACTCTGTCCAGAGTTCCCCTTTCTCCATGCCTTCCCGCATTGATTCAGAGATAAAGAACCGTTCCAGCAGTGGATACTGAACTGTCAGAAAGAAACCGATTCCACAGGCTCCCCAGAACAGGATCGTTGCGATCAATATTGGACGCAGGCACTCGATCACTAAACGAGGCCATGTCGTTTTCCAGAAGACCTTCCAGTCTTCACGTTTGACGCGGCGTGCCTGATAGATCACGCTATGAGCACGTCCGATGAGTTGTTCCAAATCCTGCACGACAGAGTGTCGGGGAAATCGCATCCGGGCAAAGGCCAGGTCAGCTAACGTCTGACGATAAAGCAGGCTTCCCGCCTGAAACTCTGAAAGTGGAATCGCGGTGAACGTCAATCGGTGGGCCTGATCCAGAAACGCTGCCAGTTGTTTCCAGCGATCCTGATTGGACTGGATGAATTGATGAACAGTCATGAGGAAAATTTCTCGGTACGCAACGTTATCGTCCGGACTCCGGAAAACCTGGAGATCAAGTATGACCTTGCCGGTGCTGGAACGCGAGCGGTCGCATTTCTCGTTGACGCTGCGTTGATGTACTTCATCGTGTCATTGCTTCAGGGGCTCATTACTGCGCTCGTCCTGCCCATTGGGAAAGAGCATCCGATTTACGCGGGAGCAGCGATGGGCGTGATCACTTTTGTCTTCTTCAACGGATATTTTATCCTCTTCGAAATGCTGTGGGCCGGACAATCACCGGGGAAACGTGTCGTCGGCATTCGTGTTGTCAAGAAAGGGGGCTATTCCCTGAGGCTGATTGATTCTCTGATTCGCAACTTACTTCGTACGGTGGATCTTCTTCCGGTCTGCTATGGCGTGGGACTCGTTACCGTTCTGTCCACTCGATACTCGCAGCGTCTGGGAGATCTCGTTGCAGGAACCCTTGTGGTCTATGAGAATCAGGTGCCGTCACGCAGTCCCTTCAGCACATCCTCCGTAGAGAAAGTGGTCGATGAGACATTTGCCTTGCCGCAACTCCAGCTGAGCAGCCTGCCGTCAGACGTGATCGAAGCCTGTGACGAATTTCTGCGAATCAAGTTTGAACTGGCGCCGGCTCCTCGTCAGCAGATCGCAAATGATCTCGTTTTTCTGATCGAGAAGCTCAGCGGGCTGACCCCCAATCCGCGACAAAGTGACGAAGCATTTCTGTATAGCGTCGTCACAGGTGGTGCCAGTTCGTTGTCTTAGGAACAGCCCCCGCAAATCAGAGAAGAAAAACCACGAATCATTCGAATCTCACGAATTTTTTGCTCAGCGTCGATAAGAAATTCATTCGTAAGATTCGTTCGATTCGTGGTTCCTGAATTCTTGAAAACACTTCATGGAGGGCGAGGCTCCCGCCGAGCCGTAAACAAAGGAAAGCGTCATCTTCCTCGCGGCTCAGCAGGAGCTTCGCCCTCCCGGGCGACTTCAACAAAGTGAAAGCCCTCGGCGGAATTAAGGATATTCTTTGCATGTTCGTCCTACAGACGGGCGAACTCTTCCAGGGGCATCGGATTATTGACGGTAAAGTCGATTCCTTTTCCCAGTAATCTGTCCTGAGTCTTCTGGCGGGCAGCCTCGAGTTTCTGCGGAACGTCCAGTACCTGTGTTTTCGCCCAGGAATCCCCGAAACGTCGTTGTGTCGGTGAGCGGTAGGGAATTGATAAATCGACGAGATTGAAGAACGGGATCATCAGTGACAGCATGCGCATCATCCCCTGTCCATAAGTGAGAGGAGTGACTCCATCGGATTGTTTGACGACCTTCAAACCGGTCAATTTTTTCCCGGGTCCTGCTCCTCCCAGCAAAGGGTCGCGGAGGAAGAACAACAAGGTCCCCCCTAACTGAGTCAGGTTGATGATCGAGGCCATGGCACTCTCTCCCAGAGACGGAGCAAAGAGCATCAACGGGACGACGATTCCCCCCAGAAGCATGTAGAGCACAAACGTGTCGGCGAGATAGGCGATCGTTCTTCGGTTATAAATTCCCCCCTGACACTTCTTACACATATAACAGGTCGAGCGCCCCCGTTTCATGGTGCATTTGGAACAAAAGGGAGCATGGCAACGAATGCAGGTCAGCACTGCGGGGCGGGAGTGCCGGGAGCACTCAATCTGGCTTTCCGCGAGTTTGGCGGCGTCTCGTTTTCTTCTGGGAAAGTGTTCATTCAGATGGTCTCCCGTTCGCAGACGGGACGTTTCTCCCTCCGCCAGGATCGCCTCCTGCTCCGCGAGTGGCCGTGACTCGGCGTCAGTGCAATGCCGGACGATGGTGTTGAGAGAAACAGTTCCCTCGGCCAGCCATTGCAGAAGGACCTCTTTTGTCACCGGACCATACTGATTCTCATCGATCGAATAGACGAACCAGCCAAAATCCTTGGAGTCTGCAGTGAGCATGGAAGCCCTTTCCTGAATGGTGAGACACACAGAAGTGAAGACGGCAGAGATGATTATGCCGCGTTCAGCCTCTGCAATCCATGCTTCACGAAACTCTTTTCCCGGAGTCGATCCTGACTGTTGACGAATTAGGCGCGGGGCCAAAATTCTCCGGAGAGTTGGAAGACGCATCATGAATCACATGCCGAGTGATTCCTCTCAAGGAACAGCCAAACTTCTCAGTGTGACGTTACGTCCTTCAGGAAAGGATTTATTTTTCGTTATCAAACAGCATTTGTCTTCTTCTTTGAAATTTGGCTGTCGATCAAAGGCAATACCCCCAGGAAGCACGAAGCATTTTGAGGCAAAGGCTTTACGACCATTGCGACAGGCAGAATCGGAATAATCCGCACAGGTTCTCGCCAGCAACGCTGAATGGATCCAGACGATACATATTATTGATTCGACGTACTCGTCGAATTACGAGAATTCTCTCAGGGACGAGACGAATGAATCTTTTCGGAACATTGTTGACGACCAGACGCCGCACTCGTGCTACGGCAACAGCAGCCTTGCTTGGATGTTCTGCTGCTTTTTTTCTGCCGGGCTGTCGGCTCCCTCAACTGCGCGGTGCGACTTCCGGGGATGTCATGCCGGAAGTCTTCAATGAGAAGCCGGTTGAAGGGAATTCCGCGTATGTCGGGATTGCCGAGTTTTTCAAGGATCCGGTGTTAATCGATCTGATTCATGAGGGGCTGGTCGGAAACCAGGAATTGAAAATCCTGGCCGAAGAGATCCAGATCGCAAACAATGAGGTCCTCGCCAGACGCGGGATGATCTTCCCCTTTTTCGATCTGGGGGGAGGGGCTGGGCTGGAGAAAAACAGCTTGTTCACGCCCCGTGGAGCGGTCGAGGAAAATCTGGACTTTCGCCCGGGACAGGGATTTCCAACTCCACTTCCAAACTTTCTGGTCGCCACGACATTCACATGGCAGGTGGATATCTGGGGACAGCTCCGCAACGCCAGAGACGCCGCGACGTTACGCTATCTTGGAACGGCGGATGGACGAAACTATGTGATCACACGTCTCGTGGCGGAAATCGCCGAGAATTACTACACGCTGATGGCTTTGAACGAGCGTCTGCTCAATCTCGATCAGACGATTGCCCTTCAGGAACGAAGTCTTGAAATCGCCAAGGCGAGCAAAGAAGGAGCCCGCGGCACAGAGTTGCCGGTTCAGCGATTTCAGGCCGAGGTTCAAAAGAATCAGAGTGAAAAACTGATCATTCAGCAGGAGATCGTTGAGGTTCAAAACCGTGTCAACTTTCTGGTGGGACGGTTCCCGCAGCCGGTTCAACGGATGGAGACCGACTTCTTTGAATTGAATTTCGATCCTCTTTGTCTCGGTATTCCCTGTGAACTTCTTTTGAATCGCCCGGACATCCGACAGGCGGAACGGGAACTGGCGGCCTCAGGACTGGATGTGAAAGTGGCCCGGGCGGAGTTCTATCCGAAACTCAATATCACCGGGGGAGTTGGCTTTGAAGGATTCAATCCGAGATACATGGTCATGAGTCCCGAGTCACTGCTCTATAACGTTGCCGGAGAACTGGTGGCCCCGGTGATCAACAGATCCGCAATCAAGGCCGAATACTCCAGCGCGAATGCCAGACAGTTGCAAGCGGTCTACAAATATCAACAGGTGATTCTCAACGCCTATACGGAAGTTGCGAATCGAATCTCCGCCGTCGAGAATTACTCCAAAAGCATTGAAATCAAAAAGCAACAGTTGGAATCATTGAAGACCTCTGTGGATGTTGCCGGCAAGCTGTTCAACGCCACTCGAATTGAATACTTCGACGTCTTGTTTGCGCAGCGCGACTTGATGGAGGCACGAATGGACCTGATCGAAACGAAGCGTCTGCAACTGGCCGCTGTTGTGAATACGTATCAGGCACTCGGGGGTGGCCTGGTGGAAAGTGAATACGTCGACGCTGCGTTTACAGTGCCGGAGGAATCGCTTCCCCCCGTTCCAACATCGGAAGGTCATTCGGAAGAGGTCCCGACAGAGGTTCCTCCGCTCCCGGAAACGAACTGATTTCGGGGCTGTTCCCTAAGAAAAGGTGTCCATACCATTTTTACGCACCGCGCGTAACAAAGCTGTAATAATCCACAGATACTCTTTAGCATTGTCGATCAAGGATGCTTCTTCTTGCTAAAGATGGTGACATTCCCGTTAGAATAGGGAAGAACAGGCAGGAACGTATCTTGTCGGTCGCTCTCCATAAAGTATAAATTTCTATATTAATCCTGCATGACAGCGGGCATGAAAACCGCCTGTTGCAGTTTGCTCCATCGTCGACAGAGATCTGGGAACGTTTGGAGACTCGAAAGCCTCATTTTTCGCCTGCGAATCGCTGGAGACGAAAAATGAAACAGGTCTCTCCCCGCGCACCGGGAGATCTCTTTGACACGCCGAGGTCGTGCATCTTTTGTTTTGTTCTGCGCCGGATTGATGTGACGACATTCTGCAACAACAAGCGAAATCGGTATGAAAGCATTTTGTGTCCTGGTGACCGCTATGGCGGTCGTGTCTATTTCGGCATGCGATAAGCCTCCCGAAATTCACCATGTCGCGCATGCAGGAGCACCTCACGGTAGCCCTCATGACGGGTCCCCTGATACTGCTGCTGGCGCTCACACTGCGGTTCCCACGAAAGGCCACAAGAAGGAGCATAAAGACGCTCCGCATGGAGGCCATCACGAAGCCCGCCATAAGATTGTCGTCACGAGCCCGCTGGAAAAGGACGTCACCGTTGCACAGCAATATGTCTGTCAAATCCGGTCACGACGCCACATCGAAGTACGGGCGTTGCAGCGCGGATACCTCGAATCCATCAACATTAAAGAAGGGCAGATGGTGGAAGAAGGGAAGTCTCTGTTCAAAATTCTTCCTGTGCTCTATCGGACTAAGCTGGACGCCGAGGTCGCCGAGGCACGACTGGCTCAGCTGGAATACAACTACACCAAGAAACTGTTCGAAGACAATGTTGTCTCACAGAACGAAGTGATGCTGCTTGAGGCCAAACTGAAAAGAGCACAAGCGAAAGTCGAACTGGCGGAAGCAGAGTTGGGATTCACGAATGTCAAAGCCCCTTATCCCGGAATTGTCGACCGGATACGTCAGCAACTCGGAAGCCTCATCGAAGAAGGGGATGTCTTAACGACATTGTCGGATAACAGCGTGATGTGGGTCTATTTCAACGTCCCGGAAGCACGCTACCTGGAGTATGTCGCCGACCTCGAACTTCCGGACGGAAGTGTCACGTCGAAACGGGACGATGATGATGACGACGACGATGACGATGAGCATTTGAAGGTGGAGCTGATCCTTGCGAACGGCAAGACGTTTTCCGAGGAAGGAAAGATCGGAGCCATCGAAGCAGACTTCAACAATGAGACCGGAAATATCTCATTCCGTGCCGATTTCCCCAATCCCAAAGGGTTGCTGCGACATGGTCAGACAGGGACCATCGTCATGAACAAGATCATTGATGATGCGATTGTGATTCCTCAGCGTGCGGCATTCGAAATCCTCGCCAGACCTTATGTCTTCGTCGTGGATAAAGAAGGGATTGTCCATCAGCGGGATATCGTGATCAGCCACACGCTGGATGATATTTACCTGATCAAAGAGGGGCTCGATGAGGATGACAAAATCGTTCTCGAAGGAGTGATGCAGGTTCACGACGGAGAGAAAGTCGACTACGAATTTCGGGATCCGAAAAAGGTCATGGGCGAACTGAAGTTCAAAGCCGAGTAGCCTGCTGTCCGGGACATTCGCCTTGTTAAAACAAGTAGGTCAGGCATCGCCTGACACTAACATATAGTCCGTGGTTATCAACGATGCGAATGCCGTCATGCGGTGCATGACCTACAGGCTGGTTCTTAAGTAATGCGAAGCAGAGCTTCGAGTCGAGTGCGTTCCCGAGCTGGAACTGGGAACGAGGAGTCAGTGATGACGGCGCCGTTCTGAAAAACACAACGTCATTCCGCTAACGTGTTACGAATTTTTTTATTTGTTTGGTTCTTGGAATTTAGGATTTAGATTTTCTTCAATTTCCCTCCCTCCGCCCCCCTTGGACGATGCACTGACACCAGTGTGGCATTGATTCAATCGAATTGGACGCAACAGTAAAGTTCCATTCATGTTCGCACGTATTCTTCATCGGCCTGCCCTGGCAATGGTCATTTCTCTGATCATTCTGTTCCTGGGAGGGCTGTCGATCGGCACGCTTCCTATTTCCCAGTTTCCAACTGTGGCCCCTCCGAGTGTGATGGTGGCCGTCTCGTTCCCTGGGGCGAGTGCCAAAGTTCTGATCGAGTCGGTCATGGTGATTCTGGAGCAGTCGATCAACGGCGTTCAGGACATGCGTTACATGATCAGTGATGCGACCAGTGCCGGTGAGGGGACGATTCAGATTATCTTTGAGCCGGGAACCGACCCCAATGTCGCAGTGATGAATGTCAATAACCGGGTTCAGGCGGTAAAAAATAATCTTCCTCCGATCGTAGAGCGGGAGGGGATTATCGTGTTGCAGAACATGTCCAGCATGCTGATGTATGTGAACGTGTTCAGCACCGACAAGAATATGGATCAG
>DATMFC010000005.1:0-5921 GCA_035556335.1 Planctomicrobium sp.
AACGCGACTCCCTGAGGAGCGTTGTTCAGAACTTCTCGCAGTTCCACGTTGACGACGGCATTCGCTGGCAATGTCTGACGATTTGCCAGAGCGATGGATCCGTTCAATGTCGAGAGACGGGATTCCAGTTGAACAGGAACATTCACCAGCGACCGGTCACGACTGTTCTGGACCAGCAGTGTCACCCAGCCGTTCTGATCCGCCAGCCGGTCAAACTCGGATCCGCAATCGTAAAGCTGACCATGGACGTAGCCGACCTGAAATCCATTGACAGAGACAATCTGGTCGTTGACTTCCAGTCCGGCACGATGGGCGGCCCCTCCTTGCACAATCTCATGAATGCGAACGCCGGTGTCCAAATCTTTGGAGTAGACACCCAGTCGCCATTTACGAAGCTGTGAAGTGTTTCCCTGTGTCGGAGGAACGTAGTTTGGAGCAATTGCCGGATTCGGATTCAACCGGTCCCGACCGGTCCCGTTCGGATACAGAGCCGGGTTGGGGTTCGGGATGGTGCGTGAAAGCGGGTCGTTCAGGTTCGGGTATGTCGGGGTATAGTAGAGCCCTGAATTCAGCAGCGGATCGATTCCAGAACCCGTTCCGTTGTTGTAGTTGTAATACCCTTGTCCTGGTAACAGGCTGTTCCCGTAGGGAGTGGTTCCCAGCGGAGACACGTTGTTATTGTTGTTATTGGGCAGGTTTGACGGATTGACCGCCCAGACCTGACTCGCCGGGGAAAATGTGACACAGCATGCCAGCAGGGTGGCAGCCAATGAAGTCCGTTTCATATTTTGGCTCCTGACTCACAAGAAGAGTGAGAGATTTGTGTTTGAATAAACAGCCCTGACACAACCTGTCCCCGATCCGCTCACGGAAAGAGAATTCTCATCAATGAAGAGGTGTTGTTCGTGGCTCTGAACAAGCCTGTCTGGGGACATCCCGTACAGGAAAGGAAACCTGCCACCGTTTGGATTTTCCTGATGAAGACCCAAACGGCAACGAAAAAGAGATGATCAATTCAGTGTTTTCAGACCGACTGCTTCCAGTGCGATTTGTGCAGGCCGGGCGGAAATTGGAACCAGTCCACCGATAATCACGTCCTGCTGTCCACGCTGAGAGAAGATGAACTTGTAGAACTCTCCTTCAGCGCCGGTCAGTTCCTTGCCGGGAGCATGATTGACGATAATCTGCAGCGGCCGGACCAGCGGATACCCCGGAGTGTTGACGGCCAACGGCTCCTGTCCTTCCTGCAGAACGAGTGGAACGGCTTTAATATCTGGATTGGCCATCGCAGCGCCGCCAAAACCAATCGAGCCTGGATTGGAAGTAATTCCTTTGATCAGGTCGATACTGGATTGATTTTCAATCATGTCATCACGGTACTCTCCCCCCAGCAGAACAACCGCCTGGAAGTAGACCTGAAGACCGGTTTCGTCACGACGCCCCTGTACCACGACCGGCTTGGAGGCCAAGTCTCCCTTCACTCCCAGGTCTCCCCAGGTTGAAGCGGTTTGGGTTGCTCCCCGTTTCAGCGTCTTGGAGAAAATGGCGTCCAGTTGGGCCGGTGTGATCGACTCGATCGGGTTGTCTTTGTGAACGTAGATGGCGATCTGCTCGAGAGCCGGAACTACGACCGTTGGGGCATATCCGAATTTATCCTGAAACGCCTTGAATTCCTGCTCGGAAATGGGGCGACTCAGCAGGGCGAAATCGGATTTCCCTTCGATCAATGCGGGAATGGCATTTGTTGAACCTTGTGCAACGAGTTCAAACTCGACGCCAGGTGCCTGTTTTTTGAAAGTATCGGCCCAGATCGCGGCCAGTTGGGCCATCGTCATCGAGCCGCCAACCGTGATCTTCCCGGTTGTCTTTTCCGATGGAGTAAAAACCGGAAGACTGGGGTCGATCGGGGTCTCTGCCCGACTGACGTTTGTGAACGCCGTGACAATCATCGTCGCCAACAGCAATTTTGCTCCGAGCCACTTCATATCGCATCCCTCCTTGGGTCAAATGTCGCGCCGGCGATCGGAATTTGCGAATCCAAAATTGCCGGACAGGACATCCGTCAGGCATTGCATCTTCCGGAAAGCCGCATTCACCCCCGAGAATTTGTACTTGGGGCGCGACAGTGATTAGGGGAATATAGGGGGACCGGCAGAAATTGCTCAAGACGAGTTTTTCAGTCCCGAAAAAAATTTTATTTCCACGCCAATTTTGGCGGCGACAGCTTCTGTTTTATTTTGGCAGACTCAAAAGGCTCTTCCACTTCCATATCAATCACATCACAGATGGGCCCCCTGATATAAGCATTTTTTAATGCATCGTTGACTCTCCATCTGAAAAGGGTTAATCTCTCGTCCAGATCACATTTTATATTTTATAGAATCCTTCATGGAAAAGAACTTAAACCTTATTTCTGTAATGTGTTGAGTTCTTTTTCAGAGACAGGTTATTGTGATGTTCTCCGGAGTGAATCGAACCAAGGGGCTTCGATCTGACGTTGTCAGTCAGGTTCTCCTGGCTATTTTCCGCGGCGACCTGAAAGCGGGCGACCGTCTGATTGTTCAGAGACTCGCCGACGACTTCGGTGTCAGCGCCACTCCTGCCCGAGAGGCATTGCTGGAACTCGCCGGTTTTGGAGCGGTGGATCTGCTTCCGAACAGAGGGGCCGTTGTCCGCCCGTTCGGTCCTCCGCAATTGCGTGAAATCTATGGGGTTCGCGCGCTTCTGGAGACGGAAGCAACCCGTCTGGCCTGTGGCAATATTCCCGTCAAGAAGCTGGAGGTTCTTCGTCGGGAGACCGTTCGGCTGATGGAAGAGGGGGATTCTCTCCGCTGGTCGGAGCGCTCCGTCCGGTGCGACCGTGAGCTTCATTCTCTGATTGCCGAATGTTGCGGCCAGTATTATCTGGCTTATGAGATCGAGCGCGTCGGCAAACTGGTCAGGGTCGCCCGGGGATTGCTTGAAGAAAAGCGAAGTTTACAGGAACTGGCTCACCGAGAGCATCTCGTCTTGATCGATGCACTGCTTCAAGCGGAGATCACTGCAGCGACAAACGCGATGACACATCATATCAAAAGCGCGAGTGCCACTTTGATTGAAGGGGCCTTTTCGAGTGAATCAGCAGCTTCGCCTGAACATGACATTGGAGCTGCGCCCCTCATTTCAACTTAGAACCCCTAACAAAACTGATATCGATCCGCTCGCGGAATGGAAATATTCATCGATTGAGAGGTTTCGTTCGCGGCACTTAAGGACTTTCCGTGACTTGATCGCGAATAAGGAAATCCCAATCGTTGCAGAGGTTTTGTTTGCGGTGTTAGAAACGACAGATCCATTTCGATTTCAGAAATAGCTTGTTTCGTTGTTCAATTCTTTTAGTGCTGCAGGAGAATATAATGAAATTCTATTCGTCAGCGAGTTTTCAAAAAGAGAATCCACCTTATGCTATGTTCCGAGGATTTACGTTAATTGAGTTACTCGTTGTTATCGCAATTATTGCCATCCTGATCGCATTGTTGCTCCCCGCAGTTCAGCAGGCTCGTGAGGCGGCACGACGAACTCAGTGTAAGAATAACCTGAAACAGTTGGGACTGGCGCTGCATAACTATCACGACACACATCGCCAGCTTCCTCCGGGTGGTTCCGTGACAGCAGTCAGTGGTCTCCCCGGGGGGTGGGCAGACAATCGTGGAAATGCCCTTGTCCGACTGTTACCGTTCCTGGATCAATCGACGCTCTACAATATGGTCGATTTCCGTTCCAATATTGACGTCCAGACTGTGCCTGGTTCAACCTCGCTTCTCTGTCAGCGAGTCATCCCCGGGTTTCGGTGTCCTAGCGATACCGGACCGAATCTGATGAATGGTGGGCAAAACACTTTAACGGCGGAACGGGCAGTGACAAACTACGGGTTCAGTCAGGGAGGGCAACGATTTAATGATGCCTGTGGGACTTATAATATTCTTAACACCAACGGGAGTGCTGTTCATGGCGACTCGTTGAACCCCTCCGAAATCTCCGGAGTGTTTGGACACCATGCATGGGCCGCAAAATTTTCTGATATCACCGACGGATTGACGAACACGGTTGCCATCGGTGAAATCAGGCCGGGTTGCAGCACGCATGCTAAGAATGGATGGATGCATAAAAATGCTTTGTGGTACGCGATGACTGGAGGAATCAACGTCCCTACTTGCCCGGATGAACCGGGCTACAGCACGAACAACACGGATTGCAGAAAAGATTCCGGAGCATGGGGCGCGGCGATGTCGTTTAAATCGCGACATACAGGTGGGTGCCATTTCCTGCTGTGCGATGGTTCCACCCAGTTCATCAGTGAAAACGTCGATTACCGAACTTATATGAAACTTGGGGATCGTCGCGATGGCCAGATCCTCGGAGCATGGTGATCCATCCGGTTTTTAGAGCCACGAACAAAACCTCTCAAACGATGAGAATTCCCTTTCTGCGAGCGGATCGGGACAAGTTTTGTGAGGGCTTCTAAATCACACCGAAGGGCGATTTCGAGAAAGTCCGGTGATTATGAATAAGCAGATTTCCCCATTCCGGAATCGGTCAAAGTCCGGTATCGCGGCAGAGAGGGGAGTGATTCCTGTATTCCTGTTCGCCGTTATCGGAATCACGACCATCCTGGCAGGTTGTTATCAGAACACGGGAGCCCTGAAACTGGTTCCGGTGCAGGGAACAATCCTGCTGGATGGCATCCCGATTGCCGAAGCATCTGTGACATTTATTCCAGAACGCGGTCCCATCGCCAGGGGAGTGACTGATGAAAATGGACGGTTTTCATTAACGACGAAAAGAAAAGACGACGGCGTGATCCCTGGTCATCATCAAGTCGTTGTTTCAAAGTTAAAGCAGGTGTCACCAAGTGATATCTATGCTCCTCCGATTCACTTAATTCCAGAACATTACTCTTCACCTGTCGGGAGTGGTCTGGAGCAAACTGTTCCGTCAACAGGATTGAAGAATGTAGAGATCTTGCTCATCCAGACAACGAAACCATAGGCTGTCTCTCTCTATGAAGAGTTATCCTGGATAGGGAGATTCCAGGTAATCAATGGGATTTCAACTGACTGATTTATTCCCCCCCTATTTCCTTCCTTTGTCTGCTCCCAGTCCAGAGCGTCTGAGACCACGCCGCTTTGGGATCGTGAGCATGATCTGGCTTCAGTGAGGTCGTCGCATGCAACGCATCTTGTTCATCACATTATGCTTCAATGGGTTTCTCACCTGCGCTGCAACTGCCGAAGATCTCCCTCCGGCTGCCGTTGGGAAGATCGACTTCGAAACACAGATCCAGCCGATCTTTGTCGCGAAGTGTGTCGACTGTCACGGAGAGGATACGCAGGAAGGGAAGTTTCGGCTCGATCGGAAATCGTCGCTGATTCGGGGAGGAGATTCCGGGGAACCGGCCATTCTGCCAGGGAACAGTGCTGAGAGTCATCTCATCACGCTGGTAGCGGGAGTTGAATCGGGTCTGGTGATGCCACCCGATGGCGAAGAACGCTTGACTGCCGAAGAAATCGGACTGCTGCGGGCCTGGATTGATCAGGGAGCCGTCTGGCCGGGACCGCATGGAACGGCCGACGAAGAGAGCAACACAACGGACCACTGGTCGTTTCAGCCGATCGCCAAAATCATTCCTCCGGCACTGCAAAGCGATTGGATTCAGAATCCGATTGACGCATTCATTCTGGAACGACTTCGTGAGCATCAGCTTTCGCAGAGTGTTCCGGCAGACCGAAAGACGCTGATCCGTCGGATGTACCTGGACTCGCTCGGATTGCCACCGACTCCAGAGCAAGTGCAGGCTTATGTCGAGGATGAATCTTCCGAGGCAACCAGAAAGGTGATTGAGCATGTTCTGTCGAGTCCACATTATGGGGAACGTCAGGCTC
>DATMFC010000006.1:0-5173 GCA_035556335.1 Planctomicrobium sp.
CATCAAGAAAGAGGGTGAGAAAGCCGCTGACCGGATCGAAAAGCTCGACCCTGAAAAGAAATAGGGCATTTTACATCGAGCGGCCCCTCACTTCTGCCCTCTCTCCTCAGGGGAGAGGGAGCATTTTGTGACTGGCTCCTCATGTCAGGATTCAATGCCTGATTTTCAACTCCGAAACGCTGAAAATCAGGCCTGATATCGTCGTTCTGCGCTCGCAACGACGTTGATAAGAACCCCGGACAAAACTGATCCCAATCTGTTCGCGGAAAGGGTATTCTCTTCGTTTGAGAAGTTTTGTTCGCGGTCTTAAAAATGTCGATGCGTAATTTGCCTGACTCGATCAGTCGGGCCAGAACGGCGCGCTTCCATCTTCAATCTGCTTTGCGGGTTTCGTCAGGGAACCGGTCACAGGCCCCGACGGAGCCCGCAAACTCGTTATTGAGCAGATCGCTCTTCTCACCCGGAAAATACAGAGGAACCACGGAAAACACGGAAGTCACGGAAACGAAGAGACGAGATGGCGATGTACTGAAAACAGGCTGTCGTTTTAGGGAATCACCGAAGTTCTTCACAACCCGTTTTCTTCATTCCTGTTCCGTGTTTTCCGTTCTTTCCGTGGTTCCTCTCTGAAAATCCCTCTCGCTTGTGCTTCGGGCTGGTGTGAGAATCTTCACCCCTGCGATATTCCAAAATTCTGTGATCTCATCTCTTCCCTTTGCTCCGAGTTTGTTGAAGAATCAGGTGTTGTTATCCCGTGTCGTTTTCAAGGTTGAAAGCGTTCTCGTCATGGACTGGTGAAACTGTATCAATTTGGGAAAATTTGCTGCCGTTGTGAGTTCTTCTGGTTGCACCGCTTCTGAGTGTCGATGATCAACTAGTGCCTTGTCAGGCTTCAAACTGAGGGTCGTCTCACATGTTCCGCGGCTCGTTGGCCGCTCCCGTTTCGATTCTTCCACCCTCATTTTAATGCTGACACAACACTAGATATCATCTATCATCATGGTCCCAGAGAAGTCTCTGAACGGTTTCCAATGAGAGGCGTGGTCATCTTGTCTATTCGGGCACGTCAAAAACTCGGGAAATACCGTATTGAAAAGCGTCTGAGTGAAGGGGGCTTTGCGACGGTGTACCGCGCCTTCGATACGATCGAAGGAGTGCACGTCGCTCTGAAGATCCCCAAGACGATGAAGACCACGGAAGATTCTCTGCGTGATTTTCGCAGAGAAGTTCGACTGGCCGCCAAGCTCGAACACCCGAATATTCTGCCACTCAAAGATGCATCGCTGATTGATGACCATTTTGTCATTACGTTTCCTCTCGGCGAACGCACACTGGCCGACCGGCTTTGCCGCCGACTTTCTCTGCACTCAGCTCTCTCTTTCTCAGAGCAAATGTTGGAAGCACTGGCCTACGCCCATCAGCAGCGAATTATTCACTGCGATGTGAAGCCGGAAAACATGGTGCTGTTTGCCGGGGATCGTTTGCGTCTGGGGGATTTCGGAATAGCCAAGTTCGCCCAGAAAACGATTCAAGGTTCCGGCACCGGAACACTGGGATACATGGCTCCTGAACAGGCGATGGGGAAGCCGTCTCAACGATCCGATGTCTTCTCCGCCGGTCTGATCATCTATCGAATGTTGACGGGGGAATGGCCGGAATGGCCTTATTCCTGGCCTCCGCCTGCGATTGGCAAGCTGCGGGCCCGGATTCACCCGGATTTTATTGCGTTTTTACAGAAGGCGATCGCCCCCGACCCTCGGCGACGCTTTCGTGATGCCGAACAGATGCGGAACGCGTTTCTGCGTCTCAAGCCGAGAGTTCTGAATCATGCCGAACGCCGTCGACGCCGGTCTGCATGACGAAGTCGCAGTCGATTCTTACCAGCCCGCCGAATCTTTTTCCTCCGTCACGGTTCTCCCGTCCGGGGCCAGCGCTCGCGTTACAGAACCACTTCCGACCGTTAATGAAGTTCCTCTTGGCGCTGGGCATGCTGCGTGGATCAGCTTCGGATCTCCCTTCAAATCCAGTCCGAATGAAGACGCATTCTCGACCATTCCGCTCTCGAAAGAGCAGGGGCTTTTACTGGTCGCCGACGGGTTGGGAGGACATCGTGACGGACGGCGTGCTTCACAACTGATCCGCTCCCTGCTGACAAAAGCGTCTCGCACATTCGTCGCTCCGGCCAAGCCGATGCTGATCAGCAATCTCGTGCCAGTTCCTCTCAAAGAACGCAAAGAAACCTTTGATCTGCGATCGGTCGTTCTCAACGAAATCGAACGGGCCAATCAGCGTTTGCTACGCTCCCGATCAGGCTCGGCCACAACGCTGGCACTCGTAGAAATCAACGGACGCCGTGTCAGAACGTACCATATCGGCGATTCCGAAATTCTGGTTGTCAGTCAGCGGGGCCGCCTCAAGTTCTCGTCGGTTTCGCATTCCCCCATCGGGTATGCACTGGAGTCGGGAATGCTGACGGAAGAGCAGGCCTTGTTTCACCCGGATCGACATCTTGTTTCGAACGTGATTGGGAGTGAGCAGATGTCGGTGGAACTGGGGCCATGGATTACGCTTTCTCCCAGAGATACCGTGTTACTGGCGTCTGACGGACTTTTCGACAATCTGATGCAGTACGAGATTATCGACTGTATTCGAAAGGGAAAACTGGCAGATGGCGTCACCGAACTGGCCGCACGAGCCCGGCAGCGCATGCTGCACCCCGACATGGAATTCCCGTCCAAGCCGGATGATCTGACCATTCTGGCCTATCGACCGGGGTGAAGGAAAATTCAAAATTCGGTAACACTTTAGCGGAATGAAGTTGCGATTGCTGTGGAGACAAGCGGGAAGTCGCTGTTCCTCGTTCCCAAGCTCCGGCTTGGGAACGCACTCGCCCAGAAGCTCCGCTTCGAGATTCGTAGTGAAGACAACCTGACTCACAACGCTCTCCTCTTTCAGAGAGAAGAAAAGCAGACATTGAGTGGCCAAGCTTGAGCTTGGCGTCGAGTGTGTTCCCAAGCCGGAGCTTGGGAACAAGGGAAATCAACTTCATTTGGCTAAAGTGTTACAAATTTGCCGTCTATTTTGCTGCATCAATGGAGCCGTATCAGGTCACCCGTTTGAGCTGTGTTGTAGCCGGGGAGGTTGGCAAGCGTCCGACGGTAGTTCACGGAACGCACGACATTCAGCAGAGCTTGAACACGGGGATCGTCAAGAAAAGCATTCGGAATGCACAAATCGTAGGCTTCTTCCTGAACCGGCAGGAATGCCAGTCCGGCTTCCACACTGGTCAGTTGCAGACAGACTCCAACATCTGCCCATCCCGAGGAAATCGCTTCCGCAACCCCACGATGGCTGCGGGCCAGTCGTCGTGGAGTGAGACGCTCTCCCAGCAACTGATCGAGGCACTGTCGGGCACCTGAACCCGGTTCGCGCCCGACCCACCGCAATTTCGATCGAATAACCTCTCTCACTGACCTGAGCCGTTCACTGGACACGGACGCAATTCCCTCCTGCCATTTCGCGACTCTCAGCAAGTGGTAACCGTTTCCCAGCACTTCGCGCACGACCTCGGCATTCTGGTCCACCTGATCAGGAGTGGAGAGATGAAGTCCCGCGAGATGGACCTTCCCGTCTTTCAAGAGTTCGAGTCCCTGTCGGCTGGAACGGTGGAGAACAAGCATGCGCTGTCCGGTTGTCCGCGCATATTCACTGGCCAGTAACCCCGCTGCCGGATCGCAGCAGGCAACGACCAGCGTCTGCCTGGCGAGAGTCGTCGGTATCGTTGATTCCCCCGGCAGTTGCCCGTCAGGTAATAGGGTGAACATGGGGGAGGAATCCGCTGGATAAAGCCAGCGTCGTCCCCCCACTTCTGCCTGCCAGTAATTCCGGACTGACGTTGCCGGTTCCCAGGCCCACGTCTCCGGCTGATCGGTTCTCTCGATTCCCCCGAACAGAACTTCGACGGTTGTTTCCAATACTGCGGCCAATGCCAAAGCGGCGGCCACGGAAGGAACAAGCCGTTCTCCTTCAATGGCGGTGACTGCGGTTCTGGAGATTCCGGCACGTTCAGCGAGTTCAAGCTGGGTCAACCCCAGACTGTTTCGGATCTCCCGCACACGGTTGTCACTGGAATGTCTTGATGTCATAATCCTGCCACGCGCTCGCATGATCCTGACATTTGGCTGATTCTGGGAAACATGTTGATGCTCCGCTCCCCCGCACTTAAAGGTTTTACGCTGATTGAACTCCTGGTGGTCATTGCGATCATCGCCATTCTGGTTGCCCTGTTACTGCCTGCCGTCCAGCAAGCGAGGGAGGCGGCCAGACGCACGCAGTGCAAGAGCCAATTGAAGCAGATTGCACTGGCAGTCCACAACTATGAAAGCACGCACAGTTGTTTTCCGCCAGGGCAGATTCGCATCCCGTTCGCGAGCCAACCACGAGTTCGGGGTTGGTCGATGTTTGTCCAACTCCTCCCCTATTTCGATCAGGGGGCTTTGTACAACCGCTGGGACTTCAGCGATCCCCTTGCGAATGAATCAGATGGTCGCACCGCGATGGTCCTTCCCGTCTTGATTTGCCCTTCCGCAACCCTTCCTGGGAATCCCTACACCAAGTCGAGTGGTTCGCGGTATGCCCTGACGAGCTATGCTGGAAACGGCGGAACACAATCCCACCCGCCGGCATCGACCAGTGGGGACGGGATCTTCGCCGGGACGGGGCCTGTCATTGCGACACCTCCAACCGTTCAGCACGGATTGGTCCGCATCCGTGACGTGACCGACGGGACATCAAACACCTTGCTGCTCGGCGAACGCAATCATACAGACCTGGTTTACGATCAGTATTTTGCCAATGGAACCGTCGGTAATCCCATGGGAGGCTGGGGGCATTGGGCTCCCACCGGCGGGCAACTTGGCATTACCGATGTCACCATGAGCAGTTTTGCGAAGATCAACTATCGCATGCCTGCGGGAGTTACCGACCCGGACGAGGTGTCTGCCGAAGAAGCGCTGCGCCTGTGTTCATTCGGCAGCCAGCATACCGGAGGAGCCCAGTTCGCACTGGTCGATGGGAGCGTCCGTTTCATCAGTGAGAATCTCAGTCAGGAAACTCTTCGGAACCTGAGTACTCGATCAGGAGGAGAGGTTGTCGGCGAATTTTGAACCAGGTA
>DATMFC010000007.1:0-10852 GCA_035556335.1 Planctomicrobium sp.
CCAGAATTCGCACGGCCAGCAGCCCCGCATTTTTGCTGCCAGCGGCTCCAATCGCCAGTGTGGCGACCGGAATTCCTCCCGGCATTTGCACAATCGATAATAATGAGTCGAGACCATTCAACGCCTTGCTTTGGACCGGAACCCCCAGAACGGGGAGAATTGTCTGAGACGCGACCATTCCTGGCAGGTGAGCGGCTCCTCCGGCACCAGCGATAATCACTTCCAGACCACGATCGAGAGCGGTCTTCGCGTATTCGGCCATCCAGTCCGGGGTGCGGTGAGCAGACACTACGCGACACTCATGGGCCACGCCAAACTGGGAGAGAATCTCGGCCGCTCCCTGCATCGTCTCCCAATCCGACCGACTCCCCATAATCACACCGACCAGAGGACTTTGTTCTGACATGAAATATTCTTCTTTCTATCCATCTCTTAAGTACAACAGCCACTCACTGAGGGTGGCCGCGATTGCTTGCAATCGGGGCGGCGCAGCCGTGAGAGGCCGCAGGACCGACGTTCAACCTACGACGTAGGACAATTGTCGTCAGTAAAAGTGAAGGAATTGATCTCACGCAAAGGCGCCAAGGCGCAAAAGATTTTCGATGACGACAACTCTTGTTTGTGTCCCGATGAATTCACTCAATCCTCTCAAACAAAAACCTTTACGTGAGTCTTTCTCTTTCCATTTTTATCGAAGTGACTGAATGTTTCCGTTGATTTTGACTTTTACTTTTCCGGTTGCTTTCGCGGCTTCCGGAAGATTGATTTTCAGATAAAGCATACCACTTTCTGGCGGTTTGAATTCTCGTTGGACACCGATTCCTGTCGGCTTGGGAGAGTCCTTGTCTCGTGACGGAGGACCGCGGCGATTGCCGGTCTCTCCTTTGACGACCATCGCCATCAGTCCACCAAACGGAACGTTATCGGCGATGTCTCGAACCAGATCAACCGATGGATAACCGGCGGGGGAAAGCGTTTCGCTCAACGTCAAACGAAAGGTTCCATCCGCCTGAATACGGATCGGTTTGTCTTTCGTCACAACGACTCCGGTCGGTACCCATCCGGCAGAGGGATCCAGATCCAGCGTTGTCACGTTATCGTTGAAGACCGCTTCTTCCAGTGTCTTGATACGGGCTTTCACGATCTCGGCATCTGGTCGAACCTTCAGAATGGACCGCAACATTTCCGTGGCTTTCTCACGCTCGCCGGATTCTTCGTACTTCGTCGCGAGGTCGGCCAGTCCAGAGAGATAATCTCCGACAACCTTGTCTGCCTGTTGATCGAGAGCCTTGCCTGTGACCGCCGGCGTTGTATTCCGCCGACTTGCTTGTGCCCAACTCCACTCAGGGGAAATCAGAAGCAACGCCAATGACAGCCCTGTCGTCATTGACCAGAGAGAAAAGTCTGTCTTCCGGATCATCAATTTGCCCCTTTTTGCTTGAGAACCGTGCCGGGAGGGGGAGCCCCCCGATTTTAAAACTGCTCTAGAAGTCTGTCTCGAATTCCCCCTCTCCCCCGAGGGGAGAGGGTTGGGGTGAGGGGCAGACCGAAGTGAAGTGTTTCCACTGGCAACGTTCGTCCCCTCATCCGGCCTTCGGTCACCTTCTCCCCTCAGGGGAGAAGGATTTGAAATCATCCTGTCAAATTTCTGGGACAGACTCTTAAAACATCCCCACAAGAAACCGCGCCATGTTAAAGTAAACGACCACTCCCAGCATGTCGCTCAGAGCGGCAATCAAAGGATTCGACATCAATGCCGGATCCATTCCCAGTCGTTTCAACGCCAGCGGAAGCATCGCCCCGGCCAGTGTTCCGGAAGTGACCACCAACCAGATCGTGAGCGACACCACTAATGCCGGTTGTAGCCCGACCATCATTCGGGCCACGGGTAATGAAAGTGCTGCGAGGACCATTCCCTGAAGAAGACCGATCCGGCATTCCCGCCATGCGATCCAGCGGACTTTTCCTTCTGTTTCATCGAGAGCGAGCGCCCGAATCACCAGCGTGGCCGATTGCGAACCGGCGTTTCCACCACTCGCCAGAACCATGGGAAGAAACAGCACCATCCACGCCGTGCTGGCGTCCTGTTCAAAGAACTGCATCACCTGTGCCGTGAGCGAAGCAGCGCCGAGCAGGATGACCAGCCAGATTCCCCGATTCCATGTCAACGCGAAGAACGGAGTATTAAGATACCCGTCGTCGAGAGGATGCACCCCCCCTGCCAGGTAGGCGTCTTCGGTCGCTTCTTCCTGCAAAACTTCCGCCGCATCGTCGTGCGTCACGATCCCGACGAGCCGGTTCTGATGATCGACAACCGGAATGGCGAGAAACGAATAGCGTGCGATCTCATTCGCCACCAGTTCCTGATCGTCATCCACCCGAACGGAGATCACTTCCTTCTGCATGATGTCTGAGACACGATCAGAAGGCTTGGCCTGAATCAGCTGTCGCAACGTGAGGAACCCGATCAGGTGCCGGACTTCATCAATAATATAGATATAGTAAATCGTTTCCCGCGTCGGGGCCTGTAACCGCAATCGTTCGAGAGCTTCGTGAACAGTAATGTCAGACGGCAGAGAGGCGTACTCTGTCGTCATGATCGATCCGGCACTGTACTCCGGATAAGACAACAGCTTTCGAATGTCGGCCCGTTCCGCCTGGGCGACATAGCGCAATAAACGATCAACGTGCTCCGGATCCATCCGCTCGAGCAGGTCGACCCGGTCGTCCGCCGACATCTCTTCGATCACGCGAGAGAGCCGCTCAGGTTCGATGGAATCCACCATCGCCACCTGAACCGGCAGTGAGAAATAGGCGAAAATCTCTGCCTGTAGCTTGGGGGGACTATATGACAGAACCTCCCAGGTCTGTTTCGGTTCCAGTCCTTCCAGCACCTCGGCGGCGACAGCGGGAATCAGTGCGTCACAGAACTCGCGCAATCCCTGTTCATCATGTTCCGCCAACATGATTTGAAGGTCGGGAAGCAGCAATGAGTAATTAATCGAACCAGCCATGATTCCTGCCAGCCACGCCCGGCGCGGCCGGTTTGTCCCGGTCGCAACCAAATATCATTCACGTTGTTCCAAATCCGCTCAGACTGAGGGAATCTGGAAGGTTTATAGTGCGAAGAGTTTCCAGCAGGATAGCACGCTTCTCAGAACTTCGCGAAGCCCTGATCAAAGTTTACAGCCGGAGGGGCGTGTGAATCAGGGATGAGAAGGAAATTCTATCTGAAAAGCCTGATCGTAGAGAGTTCTCAGGCAGTCTCGCAGATTCCCCTGATGGGTCTCGAACAGACTTGATGAATCCATACCTGGCAACGATGTCTTCCCGGTCAATTGCAGAACCAGCTCGTCGAGCAATTTCGGATTCGTTTCACAATTGAAAACAGTAGGCAACAGGCCTGCCCGATGAGACGTGACCACCAGTCCCCGACGAAAACGAGAGAACCAGCGAACTTTGAACCAGTTCCAGTAGCCGAGTTGCTCCGCGCCATCCAGCAGAAGCATGGCGTTCGGTCCCGCAGAGATCAGCCACTCTCGGACCAGCCGCGACTGCTCCCGACAATTCGCTTCCGTCAGCTGCAGAGAACGAACCAATATCCTCTGTTGCCGTAGCGTTTGCTCCAGCAACGCCAGTAGAGTCGACTTGCCATGTCCGTGCGGGCCGACAATCGCCCCCCGATGATTGTTCAATGCCAGCTTGTGCAGCAAAGTCTCCAGCCCGCCCGACTGGAACCGGTAGGTCAACGCTTCCAGACATTCAACACGAAACGGGTTTTCGCGAGGACGCATCGTCATTCATGCGGCTCAGCAGGAGCTTCGCCCTCCCGGGAGACCTTCGATCAGGCAAAAGCCTCTGTTACTTCTTCAATTGCAGAATCATCTCAACTTCGACGGAAACACCCAGCGGCAACTGAGCGACTCCGAAGGCCGTACGGGCGTGCCGTCCCTGCTCTCCGAAAACATCCCGAACCAGTTGAGACGCCCCGTTAATCACCAGATGCTGGCGGGTGAAATCAGGATCGGAGTTCACATAACCGGTGATGCGCACAACCCGTTCAATGGCATCGAGAGAACCAAAGTGCTTACGGACACAACGCAACACGTTGGCCGCACACAAAGCGGCTGCTTTGACGGCTTCTTCTTCAGAAATCTGACTGGGGACTTTGCCGACACTGACAAGTTGATCGCCATCAAACGTGACCTGTCCGCTGGCGTACACGATGTCGTTGACCACCGCCAGACCATCGACAAGAGAACCCTCTGGCGTTGTTCGCTCCAGAGGAAAACCGAGTTCTTCAAGCTTCGCGTCACGTGTGCTGAGTGTCATGAAATCGTCGTCTTGGCAGTACAGATGAAAATGAGTTTCGTTTCAACGTCAAAATAGGGCTGCTCAGACTTGAACTGAGAACCAACGGATTATGAGTCCGCTGCTCTAACCGATTGAGCTACAGCCCCTAAGTGTTTCAGATGCCGTCTGTGAATATCAGCACTGCAACCGCAAGAACATGGAAGAAAAGTCTATCCGCTCCTGACATTCCCGCAAGTTCCAGCAGATGATGTCCTCAGAATTGCGTTGATCAGGTGCATCATTCTATGACCTGGAAGAAGATGTCGGCAGTGCGTCAGCTTTTTCTTCGGCGGCACTGCGTCTCATATAGAATGGAGCCAGTGTCCAGAGATCGGCAAAATCTCCTGCTTCTGCCCGCTTTTTTCCGATTTCAACGACGAATCGGGCATGTGGGATTCCTGTTGATTCTTCCCCAAGATTCAGCCCGACGAGCACATTTCGCAAAGAAGAGAGTCCCGGGCCGGTCACCAGATGATCGCTTGAAACCTGTCCGCGCCAGGTTTCCACCGGTTGCAGAGATGCCGGTGTGACACATTGCCAGCCGTTTTCACCACGAATGTATTCTCCGGCGAAGACATCACCTCGCAGTGCGTCGTCAATCACCCAGATTCGGTCTGCATCATTCTGCGCCTGTGCGACAGCAAGAAACGTATCGACACCAATCAGTCGGCAACCGACGGCATAGGCATATGTTTTCGCACAGACAACGCCGACACGTAATCCGGTAAAACTTCCGGGCCCCACACTGACAGCAACAGCATAAACATCACGTGGAGTCAACCCGACCGATTTCAGTAGGTCTGCGATTTCCGGAACCAGAGTTCGTGCATGGCGACGACCGCTGGCGGTGAGATCACGTTCTCCAGCGAGTGCGCCGCCAATAGAAAGAGCGACCGATCCGGCGCGTCCGGAGGTTTCAATGCCAAGGAGAATCATGTTTGAAGGAGTCAGGTAGTGTGATGCAGGCAGACGTCAACAGTTCAGTCTGATCACTCTATGATAACTCGAATTGCTCCAATGAAAAACGGGGTGACGAACCAATTGGCTCGTCACCCCGATGCGAATCGATGGGGGGGATCGGAAAGTATTGAGAGGGGCCTTTCCAGAAAATCGATTCGAAAGAGCAGTCAGCAGGAGTTTCGCTCTCCCGAATGTTCTACTTCTTGGCAGTTTTGCGATACTGATCGTTCAGATGGTTCAGGATGGGCTCGGTGATGTCATCCTGTGGCTGATAGTACACAACCTGACGATTCATGTTCTGAATGATGGCGTTCGGGTTACCGGCGTCGGCAACGTCACCCCGATTGAAGCGGATGACCAGCGTGTACTTGTAGTGACCGGCATAGCGATTGACCAGATCCTGAACTTCCAGGTAGATCGTCTTGTAAACTTCGGCCTGCTGGCGAACGATTTTCTGCTGTTCAACCTGACGGAAGGTTTCCAGTTCGGTTTTCAGCTTGATCAGTTCCGATTCAATACGGGTGTATTCCGGAGTGCCGACCTGCAGGTTCTTCAGTTGCTCCTGACCTTGCTTGCCTTGCTCCATCATGGACTGAGCTTTGGCTTCCGCTTCTTCAGCAGCTTTCTGCAGGCCAGTCGTCTGGTCTTTGAACTTTTCGTAGTTCTTGAAAATGTGAGCCATGTCGATCAGGCCGATCTGATGTGGCGCAGGAGCCGGATCAGCGGCACGTACGTTCGCTTGAGCCACAAACAGTCCTACCGTTGCAACGGCGACTACCAACGGGCTGTACTTCTTCACGGTTATTGCACTCCTTTGCGATTCCGTACTGCCGGCGCCTACATCTGCGCTCAGCCTGGGGGGAGAGGAAATCGTTTTTGTTTGAAGTTCTGTATTCAGTCGGCCCATCCTGCCCGACATCCTGATTGGGGAAATCTCGCAGTTCTTTGAAATCGGGTCAATCGGAATTCTTCAGAGATCGGCCCATCAGACCCAATCAATCTGAAAAAACGGCAATTTGTGCCACTGAATGCCTCATTCAGTCGTTCCAAGTTTTCCTCAATGGAGAGAGTAAGTGGGTAGTGGGTAGGAAATAGTGGGTAGAAAATGCAGGCTTTTTCCGGCTTTTCCTGCCCCCTGAATCCCGCCCCCTTGCTCTCCATCACAAACAAACCTGTGCCTTGTCAGGCTTCAAACTGAGGGTTGTCTCACATGTTCCGCGGCTCGTTGGCCGCTCCCGTTTCAATTCTTCCACCCGAATTTTGAATGCTGACGCAACACTTGGAAGTACTGTCATTCCACAGGATTCCTCAGACACCCGACCCCTTCAATTTCCGCCGAAACGGTGTCTCCGGGCTTCAAAAAGCGGCCTTTTGCCTTTCCGACCCCCGCAGGTGTTCCGGTGCAAATCACATCACCGGGATGCAGCGTTACGAAACTGGAGATAAAGGAGATGATTTCACGCACCGGGAAAATCATTTCAGCGGTATTGCCGTCCTGTTCAACCCGATCATTCACTTTTAATGTCAGTTTCAGAGACTGCGGGTCGGAACATTCGGTCGCCGGAAGGACACATGGCCCCATTGGGCAGAAGGTGTCATGCCATTTTCCGTGAAGCCAGTCAAAAAACGGGTCTCGCGGACGGGACTGACGTGACGGATTGGGGCGAAACCCACGATCGGAAATGTCATTGACGACGGTATATCCGGCGACGACATCCAATGCTTTCTCTGGGGAAACACCGAAACAGGTCTTTCCAATGATAATGGCCAGTTCCAGCTCCCAGTCGATCTGATTTGGAGAAATCGCCGGAATTCGAATGGGGTCCCCGGGATGAGTCAGGGTCGTCAGCGGTTTCATGAAGACATAAGGGAACGTTCTGGAACGATCTTCCGGTTCCCCTCCTCCTTCACGGATGTGGTCGGCGTAGTTTCCGGCCAGCAGCAGCAACTTCCCCGGAATGGCGATCGGCGTCAAAAGTTTGACGCTCGCCGCAGGGATCGCGAGATCTTCTAATTGCGACGAAGTCAAGGTTTCCTGCAGACGTGTGAACTGGTCATGCAGGTTTCCCCCCGGAAGAATCTCAAGCAGACTGGAAAGAGGATTCCCGTCGGTCGTCCGCAAGGAAGCCACTTCGCTCAACGGGACCAGTTTGTTCTCGTCGAGGTAGTAACCGAATTCGATTTGATTCTCTCGCTGAAACCGGCAGACTCGCATCGTTTTTCCTTGTACCAGAGATCATGATTTCTGCACTTCACAGTAGAATCCGATTCCCGTCTCAACAACAGTACCGGGTAAAATCTTCATGGTTCTCACTTTATTAGCGACAGCGATACTGAATTGAAAAACTCAATGTTTTGCGTCTGTTGATCTGATGGAAACGGTCCTGGGAGGGGGAGGCTCCCGCCAAGCCGCAAACCATGGAAAGCGCTCCCTTTGCGCGCGGCTCAGCAGGAGTCTCCTCCTCCTGTAGATTGCCCATCTTGAAGCAAGCAAAAGCCCTGCCATACATTCTCCACCGGTTGCGACCCCGTCTTCAGACAGCTATTCTCCGGCAAGCGGAAAACTCATGAATCGACGTTGTTGTGTTTTGCATAACCGGATGTCATTCGCTTCCTATCGGAGAGCTCGGAAATGTCTCATTTGAACGGCAGTCTGAATCGCAAACTCAAGATGGCTCTGATCGGTGGAGGGCAGGGCTCTTTCATCGGTCGCGTCCACAGTACGGCAGCGGTTCTGGACAACCGGGCAGAACTGGTCGCCGGAGCCCTTTCCTCGAATGCCGAACGATCCAAGGCGTCCGCTCCCTCCTACGATATCAAACCAGAACGGGCCTACGGGTCGTATCAGGAACTGATTGACGAAGAGTTAAAGCGCCCGGAAGGAGATCGGGTCGACTTCATCACCGTCGCCACTCCGAACCACATGCATTTTCCGGTGGCCAAAGCTGCTGTTGAGGCGGGGTTGAATGTCATTTGTGACAAGCCGCTCACTTTCGATCTGCCGGAAGCGGAAGAGCTGGCGAAGATCGTGGAAAAGAACAAAGTTGTGTTTGCCGTCACACACAACTACACCGGTTATCCGCTCGTACGCCAGATTCGTGAACTCGTTCAGTCCGGAGAACTGGGAGAAGTGCAGGCGATTCGGTCTCAGTATATTCAGGGCTGGTTGCGGACCAAACTGGAAGATTCCGACCAGAAACAGGCCGCATGGCGAACGGATCCCGGAAAATCGGGAATCGCCGGGGCTTTTGGAGATATCGCCACCCATGCTTACAATCTCGTACGCTATACCACCGGGCTGATTCCGGCGGAAATCTCGGCAACTCTGAAAATCTTTGAACCGGGGCGCAAACTCGACGACTACGGCACGGCATTGATTCGTTTTGAGAACGGCGGTCTGGCCAGTGTCACTGCCAGTCAAATCTCGCATGGGCGTGAGAATGACCTGTCGATCGAGATCGACGGCACCAAGGCGGCTATCGTCTGGCGTCAGGAAGAACCGAATCAGATGTATTTGCGTCGCAACGGGGAGCCATGGCAGGTCTATACCCGAAACCCGGGAGCCCCGTTCTCGACCCCGATCGCCACGGCTTCAAGTCGCCTGCCAGGGGGACACCCTGAAGCGTTCTTCGAAGCGTTTGCGAACGTTTACCGTTTCGCTTATGACGACATGATCAAACGCATCGCCGAAGAATCGTTCGAAACCCGGGACACGATCTACCCGAACGTGTACGACGGTATCGACGGCATGAATTTCATTACTCAGGCGGTGGCGAGCAGTCATCAGAACTCCGCCTGGCTGTCGTTGAAGCATGATGCCTGCCGGAAGTGAACAAGAGGGGCCAGGATTCAGGGATCAGGATTCAGCGAGTAAGACAGCTCAAACAGATGTCTTCTCACTGTTTCCTACCCACTACCCACTATCAACTACCCACTCATTCCTATGCCCAACGATGACGAACCGCCGATCGATCCGCATGAAAATCCTGATGATGATCAGGCTTTGCAGGGGGAGATTCGCCATCATCAGGTGAGCGCCCGCGTTCCCCCGGAGATTGGACCGGGTGTCTTCAGCAACGGCGTGATGATTCTCACCGGGCCGTATGAGATCGTTCTCGATTACGTCATGCGACTGGGAGAACAGCAACGAATTGCGGCCAGAGTGGTTCTTCCTCATGTTGTCGGTCGGCAGTTTGCGGCGGCGTTGCAGGATAACATTGCCAATTATGAACGTCGCTTCGGGCCGATGCCGGAAGTTCCAAGACCACTGCCGGAGATTCCAGATGAGGACGTTCCCGCCGAACTCCCGATTCAATCGCCTCCGCGGGAAGGGGGAGGAAGCGCTGATTCGAATCCGGTCAGGCAGCGTATGGATTCATCCGCTCCTCCGGAGATTGATGAAATCTATAATGAACTGAAAATTCCGGATTCCATGCTCAGCGGCCGATATGCCAATGCGGTGCTGATCCGTCACTCGGCGACCGAGTTCTGTTTTGATTTCATTACGAACGTCTATCCGCGATCTGCGGTTTCCGCTCGTGTGTTTCTGGCCACACCACATGTTGCCCCGTTTCTGAAATCGCTTATCCTGTCATTGAATCCTCCCAATCCTCCTTCGCAGTTTCCCCCTCCGGTTGTCTGACGGGAATTGATTGAAGGGGGCTCCAGCATTCGGAGTCACAATGACATCTTCCATCATTCGTATTGGCATTGTCACCATCTCCGATCGGGCCAGTCGAGGAGAGTACGAAGATCGTGGCGGACCGGCCGTTGTTGAGTATTTCAATCAGGTCCTCCTTTCGTTGTGGGAACCGGTTCAACGGGTGATCCCAGACGAACGCCCGCTTCTGGATCAAACGCTCATTGACCTTGCTGACTCCGAAGTATGTGCGCTGATTGTCACCACCGGCGGAACTGGTCCGGCAGTTCGTGACATCACCCCGGAAGCGACTGAAGCGGTTTGCCAGAAGATGATGCCCGGATTCGGCGAACTGATGCGAGCAGTCTCACTTCAGAAAGTCCCGACAGCGATTCTGTCACGACAAACCGCAGGAATTCGGGGGAATTCTCTGATTGTGAATCTTCCGGGACAACCTAAAGCGATCTCGGAGTGTCTCGACGCCGTGATGCCTGCGGTTCCGTATTGTCTCGATCTCATCGGAGGACCGTTTCTGGAAACACGACCGGATCGGATTTTTGCGTTTCGTCCTCAGAAGCCGTCTGCGAAGTCGTGAGGGAATCCATTTCTTCCGGTTCCTGTCTCGACGCTGAAATTTCGGTACACTCTGAACAACGTCCAATCTGACCATTTCTGGCAGATCTTTTCCACTCCTCGTGGCTCACTGGCGATCACTGTGACGATTCCAGACTTCCTCTCTCAGGTTCCTGCTGAACAGCCGGAATCCATCGGCAATTACCGAATCGACCGACTCCTCGGAGCGGGAGGAATGGGAACCGTTTATCTCGGAACCCATGTTGAAACCGGACAGCAGGCGGCAATTAAAATTCTTCCTCCGTCAATGGCCCGGGAGGAGGGGTT
>DATMFC010000008.1:0-10447 GCA_035556335.1 Planctomicrobium sp.
AGAGCCGAAGCTCTTCTCGATGATGACGTTGCGTCCTTTGGGACCGAGTGTGACGCGAACCGCTTTGGCGAGTTTGCTCACGCCGCGTCGCATCGCTTCCTGTGCTTCCTGATCGAAAGCAATAATTTTGGCCATTGAAGAAACTCCTGATGCACTGATGCGTTTGAGTTTTTTGAGTTCTGAAATTGTTAACTGTGATCGGAGTCAGGCAATCCAACAACGACTCCGATACTTCGGATCAATAGGTGCAGAGAATGTCTCGCTCGCTCAGGAGCAGGTATTCTTCGTCACCGATTTTGATTTCGTCACCGGCGTAGGAACTGAAGATCACCCGATCTCCTTCCTTAACGGTCAAGGGAACTTTCGTGCCGTCGTCTTTGGTGTGGCCATCACCGATTGCAATCACTTCCCCACGCTGTGGACGGTCTTTTGCAGATTCCGGCAGCACAATTCCACCAGCGGTTTGTGATTCCGCAGCCTGACGCTTCAGTACGACCTTGTCCCCGAGCGGAACAATCTTCGAACCGCTTTTGGCTTTCTTCGCCATGAATGACTACTCCTCACCCCAAATTAAAAGTGAAACATCTCCGTTCTGAAGGGAAAATCCCCCCGCAGAAACGGTTCTGCAGTGAAATCGTTGACCTAAAGTCTTTTCAGTTCGTCGTTTCGGACTGAATGGCATTCTCTTTCCGAAACAGGCGGAATTCAGTTCATTCTGATTCCGGCCAAATCGTCATGGATCGGCCAAACCGATCACCAAGGCAGAATGCAAACAGACGCAGTAACAAACGCCGTGCCACACCAGCATCAGAATCACAACTGGCGATGGAGAAAGACCTTACAGGACAATGACTGTTTTGACCCTGCGACTTTTTGGCGGTTCTACTGGAGAAGCCCGGAACTCCTCTGTCATTTTGACAGCATAGCCGATCCGCCAAAACCAGAGGAACACAAGAAGGGGGCAGATATCGCCCCCACTCGCAGAACATCACAAATGAGGCAGCTGTTCTGGCTCGCGGTTGTCCTGCGATCGAACTGTTCTAAAACCCGAGTCCCAGACCGTCGAGGTGACCGGTTTGGACGGTACCGTCGGTGATGTCGAACATCTCCGGAAGATCCCGTGCCCAGAGCTTGTTCGCCGAGGGGCAATATTGTCGGGCGTTTCCTTCAATCGCAGCGACTCCGGGAATGTGAGCGGCAAGGCTCGCGGAGTGCAGAAACGAACGACCGGGACAGGTCAAATCCTGCACGCACAAGAACAGACCAAACTTCTGCGCGGCGGCGGCGGCAAACAGAGCTTCGGTGTGCCCTTTGCAGGCTTTCAGGGCCACTCCGGTGTATCCAAGATCCCGAGCCAGAAGCAATGCTTCGTAGTCGACGAGTGATTCGTCAATAACGACCGGCTTGATTGCGGCCGCTTTGTGCATCTTGTTTTCGGGATGGGCCGCCAGATCACGGTGTGTCGGCTGCTCCAGATATTGAACACGATCAAACGCTTGAGGAGAATCGGCTTTCACGCGGTCCAGGAATTCCAGGACATAGTCTACGTTCGCACACTTCTCATTGAAGTCGAGCGAATAGAACCATTGCGAGCAACCACGTTTGGCCTGTGCTTCTGCGGCAACCCGTTCGACGGTCAGCACGCGGTCGACATCCCAGTCCAGATTCTCGCCGTTCAGTTTGATTTTGAGATGTGTCAGGCCGTCTGCGGCGATCCATTCTCCCAGCGTCACCGGGAGGCCGTCATTCAGAGCCGCCGGGCGGTCGGCTTCCGTCAGTGGATCGAGTGCGCCGATCAGGTGATACAGCGGAAGCTTTGCCTGTGGTTTGCGTGACGTGTATTTGTCGAGATATTCCCCGGCAAACTGCTCGTCGAGATAATGGGACAAGTCATGGGTCATGAATTCTTTCGACAAGGTGTTGAAGGAATTCCGTTCATGAACTTTTCCGAAGCCGTCATGCAGCGCGGCGTCGAGCGGGCTGGCTGCGACCAGTTGAGCCAGCGCAGGAATCTGTTCCGGCAGATGATGATCGCGGGCAACGACTTTGCCGAGGTGATAATATTCCGCCGAAACCAGATAAATCAGGTCGACCGGGTGCAGGTATTCGTCCAGACTGTCAGTCAGACGCAGGACTCTCTCCCCGAAATCACACATGGCTTTTTCAGCCTGTTCCGGAGTGACCTGTTGAGAAGGCCAAGCCCAGACCGGGGCGACAGGCATACTTCCCAAACCGGTTGCTTTCTTTCGATCACGGGTTTCGATCGTGACCTGCACATTCATGATTCGGCAACTGTCGACTACGCGACCGCCGAATTTTAATGGGGTCCGATAAGGATGATCTTCGTATGTGACGAGAGCGTCGACAACCCGGACGTCGGTCAACCTGTTCATGATTCCTGTCGAGATTCAAGTTCAAGAGAGCAATAAAAATAAGAAAATGGATTGCACCGCGCAAATCCTGCCAGCCATCTGAATTCTAGGATTGCCCCGAACACAGATGCAACCTCAGTTCAATCGGGTTCAAACTGAAAAAAGTGCAGCCTGTCGGGATGTTTCCAAAATACGACACTTTCCCATAGCCATAAAGGGAACGTTGTCGCGGGGCAGGGCTTTTGCTTTATTGAAAATGGCCCGGGAGGGAGAGGCTCCCGCCGAGCCGCAAACGATGGAAAGCGTTCTCTTGCTTGCGGCTCAGCAGGAGCTTCGCCCTCCCGGACAATTGCCCATCTTGAAACGAGCCCTGGTCGTAGGGAGGCGAATGTTTCAAGAGCCGAATCAGTTCGAACTGCGGGTAATGGTTTCGGCGAGTGCGAGAGCTTTTAACTGACCGCGTGCCTTATTGAGAGTTTCCTCATACTCACTGGAGGGAACGCTGTCCGCCACCAGACCCGCCCCGACCTGAACGTAAGCCTTCCCGTTCATCATCACAATCGTCCGCAGCGCGATGCAAGTGTCCATGTTGCCAGTGTAATCGATGTAACCGACGGCTCCGGCATAGGGGCCGCGACGGTGCTTTTCGAATTCGTCGATGATTTCCATGGCCCGAACTTTGGGAGCACCGGAAACGGTTCCGGCAGGAAGTCCGGCGCGGAGAGCATCGAGAGACGAGAACTCCGGACGGAGCGTTCCATACACATTCGACGTAATGTGCATCACGTGACTGTAACGCTCGACCACCATGACATCCGAAAGAACCACCGAACCATATTCGGCAATGCGACCGACATCATTCCGAGCGAGGTCAATTAACATGACATGCTCGGCCCGTTCTTTCGGGTCGGCGAGAAGTTCCTCGGCGAGTCGTTCGTCTTCCTGCTTGTTGGCGCCGCGCGGTCGAGTGCCGGCCAGTGGGCGAATCGTGGCGATTCCTTCTTCAACACGCACCATGATTTCCGGGGAACTTCCCACCAGAGTGCATTGTGGTGTTTCAAGTAGAAACATGAAGGGACTGGGATTCACGACTCGCAACGCACGATAAACATCCATCGGCTGTGAGGATGTTTCCACTTCCAGACGCTGGCTCAGAACAACCTGAAAGATATCGCCAGCCCGAATGTATTCCTGACAGGCCCGCACGGCGCTTTCATAGTCGTCGCGAGTGCAGTCGGACGTCCATTGAGGGAGTTCCGCCAGATCAAGCTCGACATCCGGCATTGTGAGGCCGGGATCGCGGTCGGACAACTTCTGACAGAGAACATCCAGTCGTGCCCGAGCCCGATCGTATTCAGACTGGAGATCTTCCGAATCGGTGCGGGCGTGGACCACAACGATTGTGGTTTTACGAATGTGATCGAAGATGATCATCGAGTCGTAAAACGCGAATGACAGATCAGGAAGATGGCGGTCGTCCTCGGGAGCATTCGGCAGATGCTCGGTGTAACGGACCACATCATATCCGGCGTATCCGACCGCCCCGCCTGTGAAACAGGGAAGTCCGGGAAGCGAAACCGATTTGTACTGGTCGAGCAGTTTTTCGAATTCATTCAGAGGGTCATCCACCGTGCGGCGTTCCTCGCCGTCGTCGCTGGTGATGACCAGTTCTTTCCCGAAGGCTTCAATCCGAAGAAAGGGATCTCCGCCAAGAAAGCTGTATCGCCCGATCCGTTCGCCGCCGACAACACTCTCAAAGAGAAATGCTCCGGATGACCAGCCTGCCTTACAGAAGGCAGAAACAGGAGTCAGCGTGTCGCTGTAAAGAATACGGTAAACCGGGACCAGTCCGGCGTCGCGGGCATGCGTCTGAAATTCCGAAAACGACGGATGATGCATCTCTGGCGGACTCAATGAGGGAAAATCGTGATGGACGGAATAACCCAATAATCAGCCCACATCTTAGCGACTTCGCCAAGAGCAACAATCATCGATTGTTACGGCAAATTGACACTCCCGGCGTCTCCCCTAGAATGAGAGAAGAAGAATTCACTGAAAGACGCATCGCAATTTGCCTGTCAATTCGACCGAACCGGTCTGTCACGTCGACGTACAGTACGCGGCTCATCAGCAAAAACACTGGCACCTGCGTGTTCAACCAGTCGGATACAACTTTGAATGCGCCTTGGTATCTGCGTGCGAGACGACAACCTGCGGATCAGTTTCAGTACTTCCAAGTTTGTTTGTGATGGAAAGCAAGGGGTCAGGATTCAGGAACCAGGGGGCAGAAAAATCCAGAAAAAGCCTGCATTTTCTACCCACTATTTCCTACCCACTACCCACTGGTCTCTCCATTGAGGAAAACTTGGAACGACTGAGTGAAGACGAATATGAAAATGGTTTAAGGGGGGTCCGATGAAAAAATGTTTGCGATGTTCCAATCAGGCCACCCTGCACATCACCGAGCTCAAGGGAGGGAAAGCTCTCTCTCTCCATTTGTGCGAAACGTGCGCCCGGGATTATTTGAGTACCGTTGAAGTCGGCGGCATTCCCGACGATTTCGCCACATCGGCTGCCGGTGCGTCAGAGGAGCCAAACGGGGAGGAGGAAGAACCGGCAGAAAGCACCGTCGGGGCGTGTCCTCATTGCGGAATCACCTTCAAGCAGTTCCGAAGCCAGGGACGCCTGGGCTGCCCGCGTGATTATGAGGTTTTCCACAACGAACTGATCCCGTTGCTTGAAAGTATTCACGGAGAGACGCAGCACGTCGGCAAATTTCCCCCACGTGTTTCGGAAACGAGCCGTCGTCAATTCGAACTGGTTCGGTTGCGGAGTGAATTGAAAACTGCTGTTGAAGAAGAACAGTACGAACAGGCGGCCCAGCTACGAGATCAGATCCGTCAAATGGAGACCGATCCGAAAGCTGATTGAACCTTTCCCAAAGAACTCATTCGAGCCAATCATCATTTCTTCGAATGAGTTCTCACAATTGCGGTACGCGATACATTTCTTGCACGAGAGACTTTTCCCGGGAGACCCCTGAACGTGGCAGATGAAAACAAATGGGCTGGCGACTGCTACCGACGCGGCAACGATGCCATGCAGAAGCAGAACTGGGATCTGGCCGTCGAAATGTTCAGCTCCTGCGTCAAGCTGGTCCCGGCGAACCTGCTGTATCGCCAGTTTCTTCGCAACAGCACCAAGAAGAAATACAACGATAACGGCAAAGGAGCCGGCACCTTCGGCAAGACCAAGCTGATGGGAATCCGCAGTCGGATCAAGAAGGCCAAACAGGCGGAACAATGGGAAGAGGCCTCCAAAGCCATTGAAGAAGGCTTGTATCTGAATCCCTGGGACACACAGCTCAATCTGGAACTGGCCGAAGTTTCCTTGAAGCAGGAACGGGGGGAAATCGCCAAGTTCGCTTACATGGAAGCCATTCGCAGCGACCAGAAGAATCGGTCGATCTACGAGTTACTTGCCGATCTTTTGACAGATCGTGGCGAGTATGACGAAGCCATTAGAGTCTGGGAACAGATTCATCGGCTCAATCCCGCCGACTTAACGGCGTCGCGGAAAATCACCGAACTTCAGACGATGAAAACCACGCACCGCGGTGGTTACGAAGATGCCGAAAAGACTCGCGACGTCATGGCCAACAAAAACCTGGCCGCCTCAAAGGGGGGGAGCGCCGCACCCGGAGAATCTCTGGAAGTCGACCTGAAACATGCTATCCGAAAAGAACCCGAACGAATCGAACCGTACCTGAAGTTGTCGACGTTCTACAGACAGGCTCGACGTTATCAGGAATCCTATCAGGTTCTGGTCAAGGCCTTCGAAATTTCAAAGAACGACCCCGGTGTCGGCGAGCAGACGGAAGATGCCGAGCTGCTGCTGAAGAAGTCGGAACTCGACAAAGCTAAAGAAAAAGCGAACGCCTCCGGAGAAGCGGAGGACCGGAAAGCGGCGGCGGCATTATCCGTATCACTTCGGGACCGCCGTATCGAAGTTCTTGCGAAACGGGTGGAACGTTATCCCGCAAATCTCGGGATCAAATTCGATCTCGCCGAACTGTACATGCAGCTCCAGAAGTGGACTCAGGCAATTCCTCTGCTACAGAAATCGAGTCAGGATCCCCGTATGAAGGGGAAGGCCTTCGTCGCACTTGGAAAGTGTTTTGTCTACGACAAAAAACTTCCGCTGGCCAAAGGTCAGTTCGAACGGGCGGTGCCGGAACTCAATGCCGAAAACGATCCCGACACCTTCAAGGAATGCCACTACCTGTTAGCGCGAGTCTGCGAAGAACTCAAAGATGGTCCCAGTGCCGAAAAGCATTACGGGGAAGTTCTCGTACTGGATTACGAGTATAAAGACACTCGTGAACGCCTTGAGAAACTCCAGTCAGGCGAAACCACCTGATTGAATTCGGCCTCCCAGCTTCCTGAGACGGCAAATCCGTTCAGGAAGCTATCGTGCCGTTGATGTTTTGTATTCTGGTGAGACGGAGAGTTTGAATTACGGTCGATCTGGTGGGCGGCGTCCTCCTGGTGGTCGTCCCGGAAAACCTCTCCCCGATTCCCGTTCCGACCTGGAAATTCCTTTACGGGGATCGTCAGGAGGATCATTCGGAGTTGTTCCCAGAACAATGTCGAAGTTCACTGCCAGTTCTCCGAATGAGGAATCGGGGATCGGATCAAAAGATCGAATCACATTCTCTCGCTGCTGGGAATCACGAATGCTCCGAATGATTCCGTCGGTGTCGTTCTGTGGATGTCCTTTGACGTAAAGCTGGGTCGTGAGAATGCGGTTTCCGTTTCGGCTGATTCCGAAATGAATGTGCGGCGTTCGTCCCGGATAGGGAACCGGCTTGATGGTTCGGAAATAATAGTTGCCGTTCGAGTCCGTCAGAAACCGCCCGTAACCCTGGAAATTCTTGTCCTGATTCTCCTTGTTTCCGGTTCCTCCATGCAGATAGGCACCGTTGTTGTCACACTGCCAGATTTCGACAAAGGCATTACGAACCGGCGATCCACTGGGGGTTAAGACACGTCCCGTCAGATGAGTAATCTCTCCAATTGCCGGAGTGATCGAATCGTTGATGATCAGGAGGTCGTTATCGGTGTCGAGAGGCAGTTTATCCGGATAGAACGGCCCCTCCGTCATAGGAGGCGTCAGTGCGAGTTGTTCAGCAAACAGACCGGGCGTCCAGAGAGAGGCGCTCCCAGTCACAGCCAGTCTTACGAAATCACGACGGTTCATTGTCAGCCAACCCTTCACAGTGGTGTCTGGCCCTCATGATGTCTTCCCATAATGATTGTAACACCGAACGTCCCCAGGAGGATCGCCGATTCTGGGACATCTGGTATGATGAATACCATGTGTTTCTGCCCCTATATAAAAACAATGATGGATCGACGATGACCGACATTCGAACATCCGTTCTCACCGCAGTTCTCACATCCGTTCTCTTTATCATGGGACTCCTCTCAGGTTTCCCGGCGATGGCATTGGCGGAAGAAGAACGAATTTCTTCGTCCTCGCAAATCCCCGTTCCCTGGCCGGGAGCAACGTCTCTCCCGCTCGGGCGAAACGATCAGGGGGACAGGATCACCGCCTGGATGGATCCGCTGGCTCTCGACCCGCTCGCTCCTGGACCTCTGGTGGCTCTCCTGTTTGACGATCAGACCCGCATGATGGCACATGCCTCACGGATTCGAAAAGAATTGCAGAGCGATGTCGATCCGGCCGTTCGATGCCTTGTGATCACCGCCGAATCGGGGTTGAAATTCCCTCCGAAAGGTTCTGCCTACAATACCTCCGGTCAACGAACTGCCGTGACCCTCTGGAGAGCATTAGGCTGGATCGGTCCTGATTTCGTAGTTGACTGTTCAAGAGCTCAACATTCGGAGGACTTTGCCGCAAAGGACAAACAGGAAATGCTCTGGCAGGCCGTTCGCTCTCAACCCGTTGCCCGCATCGGAACGGTCGATTCCTGCTGGCTTCCGCTGTCCGATGAGAATGGCCGCATTCCAATGACATGGGACCGATCCCGCTCTCCGGAAAGCCAGCACTATTCTCCCTTGCGAGCTGTGCTGCGACAAAGACTCCAACGTACACCGGAACAGTGCGTTGAACAATTGTCGACGGTCTATGGACGAGACTTCAAAACCGTCATGTATCAGCCCGCTCTGGCAGTCATGGCTCGTCTGGATCGCGCAGATGCGACAGAAGATACAACTGTGATCTCCGAGATTGAACAACTGCTGGAGCCATGGCTTCAGAAAGCGGCTTCCCAAACGGCTCCGGCAAAGAATGGCACCAACGGCAGCGTGAACTCCGGACACCTGATTTTTGCCGCATGGGGGGCAAGGACCGGAGACCCGCGAGCCATTCAACTGGTGCGTCAGGTCGCCGATCACGCATTTGACGCTCAGGGAAAACCGTTCCCTGCCCTGCCCGGTCATCAGGAAATGAGCGACGCGGTCTTTATGGCCTGCCCCATTCTCACGTCAGCCGGTCGACTGACGGGAGAAGGAAAATACCTGGAAATGTCGCGTGTTCAACTCCGGTTCATGCAGAAACTTTGCCTGAGACCAGACGGACTGTATCGCCATTCCCCCCTCTGCGAAGCGGCCTGGGGGCGCGGAAACGGATTCCCCATGCTCGGTCTAGCCCTTTCATTAACGGACCTCGAAGCGATCGAGGAAGACAAGTCAAGATCTCCGGAACTGAGAGATCAGGCAAGGGAATTGAAACACGAATTCGTCATCGCTCTACAGAACCATGCCACAGCACTCCTTCCGCATCAGGACTCGACCGGAATGTGGCGACAGGTCATTGACGAACCCGATGCTTATCGGGAAATGACAGCAACGTGCATGATCGGTTTCGCTCTCCAACGGGGGATCAACCGAGGCTGGCTGGACCAGAAGCAATTGCAGCCAGCGGTCGATCGGGCCTGGCCTGCCGTGCTGCTGCGCTGTGGTTCGGACGGAGTTTTGTTTGACGTCTGCACCGGCACCGGAAAGCAGAAAACGTTGCAGGATTATTTCGACCGGACCGCCATTCTCGATCGCGACGAACGAGGGGGGGCGATGGCACTGCTCTTTGCGGTCGAACAAACCCGTCGCCCCTCTCAGGCAGGGCTTTCGCTCAAGAGCAATCTTCACAGAGAATCTGTCCGATGATGAACCATTCAGGGAACCACGGAAAGAACGGAAGAGGCGGAATTTAAAAAAGATCTGACTTCGATGTTCGCGCCCTCTGTTGCAGAAAAGTGCGAATGTCAAACCTCAATGAAGTCCCTTTCCGTTATTTCCGTCTTTTCCGTGGTTCCTTTGCATCATATGGTCTACGAGAAGAGCTCGGCAATCGGTTTTCCGCCGTCTGTGATGGGAACGGGGCGATCTCCGGCGGCGTAGAGTTCGATCCCTGGATTGATGCCCATCGTGCAGCAGATGGTCGCGAAGAGATCCGGAATTGAGACTGACCGGTCAAGGGCTTTCATCGCATGCTCATCGGATGTTCCGATCATCTTACCGTTCTGCAGTCCGCCACCCGCCAGTGCGACAGTAAAGCAGTCTGCGTGATGTCCACGTCCTCCGCCATTATCAAATCCGGCCGGACGACCGAATTCGGAGGCGACGACAATCAGGGTTTTGTCGAGCATCTTATGCTCTTCCAGATCCAGAATCAGTGCCGAGAGTGCCTGATCGAGATCCTGAATCAGCAGGTGCTGCTTGAGTTGTCCATCGTTATGGGTGTCCCAGCCACTGCCGTTCACGAAGTTCAAGTTGTGCGACACTTCAATGAACCGGACACCTGACTGGAGGAGACGGCGGGAAAGAAGAAGCCGCTGACCGAATTCACTGCCGTACCGGTTTCGCAGGTCGTCTTTCTCCTGACTTAATTCGAAGACACTCATAAACTCAGGCCCAGAGAGTCGGAGTGCAGCCGAGACGCTGGCATCGTAATCCTGAATGGTTTTGCCTCCTGTGGCTCGTTCCGCATATTCACGTCGAACCTGTTCGAGCATTCGTTCCCGTCGGGACTGGCGCGCCGTACTGACGTTATCG
>DATMFC010000009.1:0-9041 GCA_035556335.1 Planctomicrobium sp.
GAGTGGTCGCGCCTTTTTAGGGATCCTGTGCTGGGAGGAACAAGGGTGCCCCCGTGGACTTGTGCAACTCGAAGAGATGATCGGCAACAGCACGAACCCTGCGACCTATTCGTTCCCCGTTCGTTTCGAACGGGTTCCGGGAGCCAATCTGCAATCCGTTGTATTGTCACCGAATCAGCAAGTGTTACACGCCATGATTGAATCGGCGAACCGGCTTGTGGATCAGGGAGCCAAAGCGATCACCACGAGTTGCGGATTTAATGCGATTTTCCAAAAGGAATTAGCAAATGTGTTAGGCGTTCCGGTATTCACTTCCAGCCTGCTTCAGATTCCACTTATCAGAGCAATGCTGGGAACTGATAGTCGGATTCTCGTGATCACCGCAAGCAGCGTGTCGTTAACTGAAACTCATTTTTCTGCTGTTGGTGTGACAGATCTGGAGGGAATTGTTGTCGCCGGATTGGAGCAGAACCGGGAATGGAGAAAGATCTTTGAAGCTCCACAAGTTGAGATCAATATCGAACGGTTCCGCGACGATCTGATTGAACTCGCAACCTCGTTTGCAAATGATCATCAGGCGGATGCCCTTCTCCTGGAATGCACCGATCTGCCTCCATTTGCAGAAGACATTCGCAAAGCGACACGACTTCCAGTGTTCGACTTTGTCTCCCTGGTGAAATTCGTTGACAAGTCGATCAATTTCTCAGCCCAATAATCACGACTTTAAGATCCGCGAACAGAACCTCTCAAACAATGAGAATTCCCGTTCCGCGGACGGATTGGGGTCAGTTTTATTACGGGTTCTTACAATCCCGTAACCGGCTTGATGGTAGAAGGATTCATTTCAGGATCTCACGAATAATCTGGCCGTGAACGTCTGTCAGACGTCGCTGAATTCCATTCTGATAATAGGTTAATTTTTCGTGATGAATTCCAAGTAAATGAAGAGCTGTCGCATGAAGATCATAGCAATAGGCCGGATGCTCCTGGGCTTTGAAGCCGAGCTCGTCGCTGGCTCCATAGCTCGTTCCCCCCTGAATTCCTCCTCCGGCCATCCATGCAGTAAATGCTCCGGGATTATGATCGCGTCCTTTTCCTTGAGCGGCGGGCTGGCGCCCGAATTCCGTCGTGCAGATGACCAGTGTGGAATCCAGCAGGCCGGTCTGCTTGAGATTCTGAATCAACGCACTGGCTCCCCGATCCAGTATCGCTCCCCAGTATCCGTGATCCCGAACCAGATCTTCATGACTGTCCCAGTTTGGTCTGATTTTTTTTGCGGTGGTGTTCTCTGCACCACAATAAATTTGTACGAACCGGACCCCTCGCTCGATCAGTCGGCGTGCCAGTAAACACTGTCTTCCGAAAGGCCCGATCTCTTCGTGATCGACTTGAAACCGTTCAAGGGTCGCTGCCGTTTCTCCACTCAGATCGCTCACTTCCGGAACGCTCAGCTGCAGACGGGCCGCCAACTCATAGGCCGAGATACGTGCATCAAGTTGCGAATCGCCAGAGCGATCGTTGGCATGAATCGAATTCAGCTCCTTCAGAAAGTTCAACCCTTCCTGTTCTCCTGCCTGCGACCATTTATGAGAATCTGTCGGAAACAGATCGGCGATCGCAGGACGATCGGAGGCCGCTTCGATCATCGTTCCCTGATGCACGGCCGGAAGAAAACCGGCTCCCCAGTTAATAATTCCTCCGGGAGGCAATCCACGCGGATCCGGCAGCACGACAAAGGCCGGGAGATTATCCTGTTCACTTCCTAAACCATAAGTGACCCATGCTCCCATACAAGGGAAACCCGGAAAGATAAATCCACTGTTCATCATAAACATCGCTGGGCCATGCAACGCTGATTTACTTTGCATGGAATGAATAAAAGCGATGTCATCAACACATTGAGACAGGTGCGGAAACAAATCACTCATCCAGCGTCCACACTCTCCATACTGTCGAAACTTCCAATAGCTCGGTTGACAGTTTCCCGGCTTAGATGCGAAGAACGTCAGCTTGCCATCCGGATCAAACGGCTTTCCAGCTCGTTTCTCGAGTGCAGGTTTGTATTCCCATGTGTCGAGGTGGCTGAGTCCTCCAGGGCAGAAGATTTGAATGACCGCTTTCGCTTTGGCCGGAAAATGTGGCCTCTTCTCCCCGGCAGGAGCAGCGAGAAGGCCGTCTTGAGAGAGGAGTGACGCCAGGGCAACTCCCCCCAGTCCTCCGCCGAGCTGCCAGAGAAAATCCCGGCGGGACAATGACGATCCTGCGACAGAATCTGGATGAGCAGGATCTGGATGAATTAAAGAGTGATCGTTGTGATGCATGTGTCAAGAGCCCTAATCAATCGATATACACGAACTCATTAGCATTGAGCAGCATTCGGCAGAGTTGGGTCAGGCTGGTGGATTTCAGAAGTTCCAATGCCGCTCCCGCTTCCTGAGGAGTTGGATCCCGTCCGAATGCATAACGAAATGCGAGTTGAATCTGTTCCTGAGACGATTCTCTTTCCCTTGTTACTCGTTCTGCAAAATAGACGGACTGCTTCAGGAGGAACTCGTTATTCAGCATTGTCAGCGATTGTAGTGCCGTCGTCGTGACATTCCGCACCGGTGTCAGATTGGCTGGATTCGGACAATCCAGAGTTCCCATGAATTGATGTGGTGTCGACCGGACAATAAATCGATAAATGGATCGTCTCCATTGATCAGGAGAATCGGGTGTCGTATAGCGATAAACAGGGGCATATGCTTCTGTATAATGAAAATCTCTAAATCCGGGTCCATACATTTCCAGATTCAGATTTCCCGCGACGGTTAACGTTGTGTCCCAGATGGATTCCGCATCAAGTCGGCGCGGGGTCATTCGCCAGAACAGACGATTCTCGCTGTCAACCTGTTGGGCGTGTGGATTATCTATGGTCGAACGTTGTCGATAGGTTGCACTGGTACAAAGCAGACGGTGCATTTTCTTTAATGACCACCCCTGATTCAGAAACTCTTCAGCGAGATAATCCAAAAGTTCCGGATGACTGGGGCGGCCCCCTCCATAACCGAAGTCGCTCGGAGTATCGACAATCCCTTTTCCAAAATGATGATGCCATAAACGATTGACCAGCACGCGGCGAGTAAGTGGATGATCGGAATGAATAATCCACTCTGCAAAAGCCCGGCGGCGATCTCCTTCCCGATTTCCCTCGATGACCAGATCAGGCGAAATCCCGGCAATACAGGAGAGGGCGCCCGGCTGGACTTCTTCGCGAGGCTGTTCCGCGTCTCCTCGATGAAGGCGATGAACAGCCGGGATTGCTTCACTGATCACACCATAATACTGCTCGGGAGTCGGCAACTCTTTCAGTTGCCTGTCAATCTGTGTCAGCCGTTCATCGAGTTTCTGGAGTTTGGCCTGTTGCCCGTCATCCAGTCCAACCGGGTGTGTCGGTGCCAGCCAGGCGTTGCCAAAGCCGATCTGGTCATGGCTGATTCCATTGCCATTGTCGGTTGCCATGAGGGTCAAAAACCGGGCTGTTCGGAGAAGATTAAGTTGAATTGGAACGAGTCCGTCATTTCGTCCCAGTCCGATTCGTTCGAATTGGAGGATCCCGTCGACATAAACAAAAACACTCGCTCCTGCTTGCGCTGTCTGACCGAAGTATCCGAGAGAAGCTGATAAGGTAAGATCTTCCAGATCCCCTGCGGCACGCATTTCATCAAGATCAAATGTAATCGCACTATTGGCATGCATGGAAAGGAGTGAATGTTCTTTCGCAGCGAAGTCCACTTCTCCCAGTCTGGTTGAGAACTGCGATTTCAACGGGCCAGAGCGAATGGCGTCCCAGACCTGACCAGATGTTTTTGGGACATTCCTGATACGTAAACCAGTAGTAGAAATTTGCGTCCCCTCTTCGGAGGCGTCAGGAATCACCACGCCGTCGACAAACTTCACAACTGAACTCGCAAAGTGATTCAGTTGGACTCCCGTTAGAAATCCACGTTCAGATTGAATGGCTGCTCCTGAAATCGGATCAATGCCACCCCCTGACTGTTCGTTTCCCCCGGCGACAATATTCGCAAGATTGAATCTCGGCCCTCTCAATTGAGCGAGACGGGTTCGGATCTCGGCCTGCTCCTTCTGAAGAGATTCCTTGAATTCAGCAAGACGACGCGATTCAACAGGGTTACTTTCCCGATTCCCGCGTTTCACTCCGGCAAAGAGACTCCAAAGCTGATAATACTCCTGCTGAGAAATAGGATCGAGTTTATGGTCATGACAGCGGGCGCAATTAATCGTCAAGCCGATCGAAGCCGTGACGACCTGAGTAACGATATCGTCCAGGTCATCCGCGCGGGCAGCCCGCTTCAGAGCCGGTGAACCGGTTTCCACCTGACCAACAAAATCCCAGGGGCCTGCCGCGAGAAAACCGGTTGCGACAATGGCATCCGGATCTTCTGGATGCAGAACATCTCCGGCGATTTGTTCCTGCAGGAACTCGTTATAAGGTTTATCCTTGTTCAAGGAACGAATCACATAATCACGGTAGCGCCAGGCATGATCGCGTCGCTGATCTCGCTCGAAGCCATGTGTATCTGCATAATGTGCGATATCGAGCCAGTGCCGTCCCCAGCGTTCCCCATAACGTGGAGATGCTAACAATCGATCGACCAGTTTTTCATATGCCAGTGGATCGGTATCTTCGATAAACTTATTAACCTCCTCATAAGAGGGGGGAAGTCCCAGCAGATCGAATGATAATCGACGAATAAGCGTACGACGGTCCGCCTCTGACGAAGGGGAGAGATTCTGCTTCTCAAGTTGGGAGAGAATGAATCTGTCGATTTCATTTCGTCCCCAATCCTTATTCTTAACGTCCGGAATCACAGGCCGCACGACAGGTTGAAACGACCACCAATCCAATCCCCCCGGAATTCGTTCCTGAAGAACAAGACTCTCCGGCCACTCCGCGCCGGAGGCAATCCATTGTTTAATGATGTTGATCTGAGCGGGAGTCAGCGGTTCTCCTTCCGCTGGCATCGACGGGGAGTCGCCGGTGATCATGTCAATCAACAGGCTTTCATCCGGATTCTTCCGGGCAACAACTTCTCCGCTTTCTCCACCTTTAAAAAATTCGGCCTGAGTGGAGAGAGAGAAACCTCCTCTGCGGTCTTCAGACGAATGGCAGCGTAGACAATGCTGCTCAAAAATCGTCGCGACTCCAGTGATCAAATCATTGTTCTGGTCGGCATTGACCAAATAAGGCAACAAACTGAGCCAGGCTGGAATCAGCAGCAATGTCAATCGGACATTGAACCGGCAGAAAGAAGTCCGCATCTCGTGTGCCTTCTATTACTGGGCGGTTTGTAATTGAAATGAGATTGCGTTTTTCTCTCCGGCCACAACATTTGCCGTCAGTTCTGTTTTCATGTTATATCGCTCAGAAAGGTATTGCTCCATTCCCGGAAGTCCGTCTGGCCCGAGGTTATTCGATGGACGAGAAGCCATGATCGTCACCTTCTTGGGCCCTGCGGCACTTCGAAAGGAATAAGTTCCATTTCGAATTTCTCCTCCATACGAACCTGCGATACCATCCTCTGGATCAAAAGTGATTACAGCCAGCGGGAGTGGTTCATTATCGACGGTGACAGTTCCTGTCACCATAAACAAATCCGGACCATCAGATTTTCCCTGAAAGCACCCTGATCCCATATTTAAGACGCACAACAGCGTCATCGATATCATAGTTATTCTCATGTTATCGTCAATTTATTATGTATTTGATTTAGAAAGGGAGTACCTGAGTTGATGCACTGCTTTCGATTTAATGATTTACAGACTCAATTCGATCTCAATAAAAGAGCTGGTCAATTTAGAATGCCCCGACAACCTCACCTCCGGAACGAGTTCCGAGGGATTGAAACGTGGAACTATCGATATGATCCGAAATGAATCGAACGCTGCCATCCACCAGCGTTGCGTTTACTCCTCCGACATGATGACTTCGTGCTGAAAGAATAAAACCGCCATCACTGCAGGAGGCAGGAGCCCGGCTGATGGAATGTCCACCCCACCCGACGACATCTGGAGCCATTGTGTTTGGTGTTCGAAACGACTGGAACAATGTCCCCATATGAACGGCGTTCCAGTACAATCCTCTCATGTCACGTTTGTTGGAGCATCCGGGAGCATCCGCGCCTCCATCGGGGGCAATCAGAATTTCACTGGCCAACAGAGTGTTTGAGGTTCCATCAGTGACATCGCGCAGCATGGTATTGGAGCGGGGATAAAAGATCCCCCCGGGGGTTGCGCCAGTGATATCAACAGGCGCAGTCCCGGCAACCGTTGCCCGCATTCCCCAGGGTTGTGAACCACCGGATAACTGATAGTTTCCGGCGAATCCGTTGATGGTTTTCTTTCCGGTATTAGGATCAGATGGACAAAGCATCGTGGGAATAATGATGTTAGGTTTACCCGTATTCCACCAGGGCTGATATCCGCTGTTTAAGCCTTGAGAGGCCCATTGACTATAGAGTGGTGCCTGATCCATGAGCGGGAGAATCATGGCAAACCACCCCATCCGGGAGGTTCCTTTATTGGAATCGTCTTCGGCCTTCCAGGCGTCAATGCTGTTGAACATTCCCGGCGGAAAAACTCGATGGACGTCGTGATAATTCATCAAAGCCAGTCCCAACTGCTTCTGATTGTTTTTGCATTGGGTGCGTCGCGCTGCTTCCCTGGCCTGCTGAATTGCCGGAACCAGTAAGGCAACCAGGCTGGCAATGATCGCAATCACCACCATCAGTTCAATGAGTGTAAAACCGTTGCGTCGATAATGAAGAAAATGCCGCATTCTCATCTCCTCATGTTCAACCTGCCTGTGAATTCTCTTGACCGGACCGAACTAGTGGTGTGCCCACTCTGTGCTGACAGGTTCCCGAACGTGGCCCGCAGGCTCGTTGGCCTGCTCGATCCGTGTTCAATAACCTGTCAATTCAGGTTTGAAGCTCCACTAGAATTCGTCAACAACTTCTCCTTCCGCCCGGGTTCCTAATCTTTGGAATGTGACGGTATTAATATTGTCTGAAATGAATCTGACACCTCCGTCCGCCATTGTGACATGTACACCGCCGGTGTGCATACTTCTGGCAGACATAATATTTCCTGAATAATTACAAGTAACCGGATAAGGATCGGTGAGGGTTCCGACCCCTCCCCATCCGATGACATCTGCCGCTTTTGAATTTGGAGTCCGTTCCGCGATGAAGAGGGATCCCATATGCACGGCATTCCAATACAGTCCTCGCATGTCTCGATTACCAACCCCGGTACAGCTCGTTCCGGCTGTACCAGTATCCGGTGCAATGAGAATTTCACTGACCATCAAGGTGTTTGAAGCTCCATCCGTGATGTCGCGAATGGACACTCGTGATCGGGGAAAAAACATTCCCTTCGGTGAGAGATTATCTGCATCGACCACCGCCTGCCTGAGGGTCGTGGCCTGCGGTCCCCAGGCTCTGGAACCGCCGCAGAGCTGATAGTTTCCGGCGAATCCATTCACTGTTCTTTTTGCAGTACCGGGATCAGATGGGCAAAGCATCGCGGGAACGATCGTGTTGGATCTTCCGGCACGTCCGTTATCCCACCAGGTGCCCATGGAGGAGGCGTTCAGCCCCAGTGTAACCCATTCCTGGTAAAGGGGGGATTGGTCGATAAAAGGGAGAATCATTGGAAACCAACTGATTCGGTTTGTTCCTCCAAAACCTGCCGACGACGGATCTTCAACCGCAAAGGCATTAATCCCATTCATCATCCCAAAGGGAAAGACACGGTGTGTGTCGTGATAGTTATGCAACGCCAGTCCCATTTGCTTGAGATTGTTTTTACATTGCGAACGTCGAGCCGCTTCACGAGCCTGTTGTACTGCTGGTAGCAGCAGGGCAACCAGAATCGCAATGATTGCAATGACAACGAGCAGTTCAATGAGGGTAAATCCCACACGGTCATCACGCTTCTGTTTCATGCTATTGATCCTAATTCAGACGTGAGAAAGAAGAGAAGAGATGGAATCATGAACCGAACGGTTCGATTTCTGAGATTAAGGAGATTCTTCAATCACCAGGACACGAGCCTGATCCAGGAATTCAGGAGGAGACACACCGAAGAAGAACGAGACGGTCTTGCGATCGTCAGAGATCTGAATTTCGTCTTCATCCAGTTCAAGCTGTCGGAATTCGCGGGTTTCAAACGTGACTCCTGGCAGTCCGAACAGATCGTCCGTCGCCGACAGACCAGAAGATTTAACGATCAGTGCTGCGATATTTCCCCAGTATGTGACTGCACCGCGTGGTGCAAAAAGCACCAGAGCAGTCGGGTCATAATGAATCAGATAACTGCGAACAGTTGTCCCGGCAGGAATCGTGACCGGCCCATTCAGACTTTCCACTGTGAGAGGGGAAGTGAGGATGACCTGTTTTTCCGGCAACACCAGCATATGGTTGGGAGTGACCAGTTGCTCACTGGCCATTGACTGCGGCACTTCCGCCACTGTCCGCAGAGTTCCCGTCAGACGTCGTATTCCTCCTCTTGACTGATCGACCGGGCGATAATGCTCGGCTGAATAGCTGACTTCTTTTGCTGTCTGACTCGACTGATGAATCTGGGCAGCGCGGGATGCGGTCAAATCGAGCACTTTTGTCGGGATGCCACGCCGATCAAGAACATTGGCTTGCGCGACACCACGTCGGACACTGACATATGTTCCCTGTTCAGAAGTATGTTCGACAAGGAATTCCGTTCCTAAATCGACGACTTCTGTCTCTGGGGTTTTCACTGTGAATCCGATCCCCTCGGGTTGCACCTTGGCGAGGATCGTGCCGAAGGCAAGGGAGACGCGATTGTTTCGTTCGAAGCGGATTGAGGCAGGGCCGACCACATCGAGCATGAGGTGCGGAAGCTGGATGGTGGCGATTCCTTGAGGGAGCGAAATCGTCTGACGCAGCCGGACGATTTGTCCCAATTCGAGCGGCTCTGTGGAACTTTGCAGATTCGTTGAC
>DATMFC010000010.1:0-11002 GCA_035556335.1 Planctomicrobium sp.
AGCCTTCCCACTGTGGCCCGCGTCGAAGATCTGGCGACCTATTTCCCACCCCATTCTCCAGAAGAGACGAATCTTCTGGTTCAGGCCATGGATGTCCGACTGCAGGGACTCTCTGAGTTGCCACGCGGCATTCCGCAGTTGGATCCCTCTGCGATTGGATCGTCGTTTGAACGGTTACTGGCGGTGCTTCGGGCCTGTCCGGAACCGACAGCTCAAATGGCCAGCCGTCAACTGGATGGGATGCTGGATGGTCTCGACCATCTCCCGTTGGAGCATCAGATTCAATTGCTGGCAGGTTATCAGCAGGGAATGTTGATGGCATTGCATCGCCAGTTTCAGGCGGTCGCCGCGATTTCCAACCCGGAACCGGTCTCTCCGCTCGACTTCCCGGAATCATTGCGAAACAGGTTTGTTTCGAATCAGGGAGACTGGTTGTTACGGGTCTATCCCAAAGAAGAAATCTGGGACGAAATCCCGCTGACGAACTTTGTGAACGACGTTCGGTCAGTCGATCCGGAAGTCACAGGCACCCCGCTTCAGAACTTTGAAGCAGCCCATCAGATCCAACAAAGTTACGCCAACGCCGCCATCTATGCCGCGGCGGTGATCATTCTGGTTCTGCTGGTGGATGTTCTGGGAACAGGAGCATTGATCATTTCATTAACGGCTCCACTCGCAGCCGTCGCTCTGTCGGTTCTGATGCAACCGGAAGGAACTCCGTGGAATCCTGTCTGGCTGGTGTCGCTGTATCTCTCGATCGCAATCGTCGTCGCCATGATTGTTGATTTCGAAAAAGCCAGAATTGCCTTATTCGCACTCTTTCCACCACTCGGGGGACTGCTGCTCATGTTCGGCTTTCTCTCGCTGGGGGGAGTGGATGTCAACCCGGCCAATCTGATTGTCCTTCCGCTGATCATGGGAATCGGCATGGACAGCGGTGTCTATGTGATTCACGACTTCCGCCATCAAAAGGGGAAGTATACGATGACCCGCAGTACAGTGAATGCCGTCACCATTACCTCACTGACAACGATGGTCGGCTTCGGCAGCATGATGGTCGCCGCGCATCAGGGACTCGTTTCTCTCGGAATGGTGCTGACCATCGGGGTCGCCTGCTGTCTGTTTGTTTCACTGGTGCTCCTTCCGGCGGTCCTCACACTCATCACCCGAAACCGGCCGGACGAAGTGGAAGAGACCAACGAAGAGAACGACACCCTCTCTGACGACACTCCTCATGTTGTCCCCATGACCCGAAACGCCGTTGCCGTCGCGTGATCCGTTGCCATTGATGCAATGTGAACCGGGAGTGATGCAGGGCTTCCACTTGATTCAAAGTGTGCCTGACCGGAGAGTTCCGGGAGGGCGAGGCTCCCGCCGAGCCGCATGGAAGATCACGCTGTCATTGGGATTGCGGCTCAGCAGGAATTTCCCCCTCCCAGTCTGGACTTGCCCGTTTCAAACAAGCAAAAACCTCTGGCGTTGTGCCTTCAACCAGTGTTGCTTTTCTGCAACAGACCGGTGTGATTGTCGCCGGATGACCAGAATTCTCCGAAAGCAACTCTCCTCTTTGAAGTTGCCCGCGTCACTCTGAATTGTGCGAACTAGAGTCTCGTAGTCATTTTTGAAGGTCTGTCAGCACGTAGCACCGTAGGCTGGGGCGCGACCCAGCGTGTGGAGACTTTCCAGCAATTCCGAAATTTCGAATGTCGTACAACATTCGCTGATGTGTACGACATTCGTTTGTCAGACAACGCACTCCAACCGCGATACGAAACCATGTCCTGGAAATTGAAAGCACATACACTGGCGGTTCTCAGTCGGATCCCGGCAGGGAGATTCCTGTATCACCGCTTGCAGCAGGTGGCGGGAACGAACCGCTTACAGCTTCAACGCGATCTCGACCGGGCCTTCGAACTGGTCGATCTGATCCATCAGTGCGGCCAGTCGGTGGAACAGCGGACCTGTCTGGAAATCGGGACCGGATGGCGTCCTCTTGTTCCATTCGTGCTGACTCTCGGAGGAGCGGCCCGGGTCATTACGGTCGACGTGAATCCCTGGCTGACGAGTGGATATGCCCGGGAAACCTGGTTGGCACTGGAAGACCGACTCGAAGAAATCGCCGCGCAATGTCAGGTTCCATTTGCTGACGTTCAGACGCGATATCAGGCAATGTCAAAGAATATCACGTCGCCGAATCTCGAACAGATCCTGCGTCCCATGCGGATTCAATATGTCTACCCCGGCGATGCCCGGGCGACAGGGATGCCGGCGGAGTCCTTCGATCTCGTTCTCAGTTCAAATGTCCTCGAACACATCCCGCGCGATATTCAAACAGACATTCACCGTGAATCCTGCCGGGTCCTCAGACCGAATGGACTGGCAGTTCATCGGTTCAATCCACAGGACCATTATTCCACGGTGGACAGCGCCATCACCAACGGCAACTTCCTGCAATACTCTGAGAAGGAATGGAACTGGTATGGCGGGAGTGGACTGGCTTATCACAATCGTTTGAGAAGTCGGGATTATCGCGAAATGTTCGAAGAGACCGGATTCGAACTGTCCGTGTGCCGCGAACGGATCGATCCGGTGACACTCGACGCGATCCAACAGGGCCGTTTACAGGTTCATTCTGAATTTTCGAAATACACACCAGAAGAACTCTCGGTCGATTATATGTGGGTCGTCGGAAGAAAACCGATTACCAAACCAACATCGATCGCACGCAACCAGCCGATCGAACACATAGTAGCAGGGGGAGAAAATACTAAATACTAAATTCTAAGAACCAAACAACGGAAATGCTGAATCCAAATACACATCATTGATTTGGTTCTTATGATTTAGAATTTAGAATTTAGAATTTCATGTTGACCTTACAGGTACTCTTCTGGCTCTCTGTCGGACTGATCGGATATGCCTATATCGGGTATCCTGTCGCATTAGCATTGCTCACTCGTTTCTGGCCGAAACCGGTGCGGCCGATGGTCATGCACATGGCTCCGGAAGACTGGCCGAAAGTTTCTCTGATTATCGCCGCGTATAAAGAACAGGCTCTCATCCTGCATCGCATTCAGAACGCACTGCAGATGGATTATCCTGCGGATCGTCTGGAGATCCTTATCGGTGTCGATGGGGAAGAAGACCTGACGGGGGATCTGGTGCGAACGGTCGATGACCCTCGCGTGAAACTTCTGCAGTTCCCTCAAAGACGTGGCAAGCCCTCGGTCTTGAACGATTGCGTCACCGTAGCCTCCGGAAATTTAATCGCCTTCTCGGATGCGAACACATTCTGGGAACCGGATGCTTTAAAGAAGCTGGTACGCCATTTTCAACAGGAAAACATCGGCGGCGTTTGTGGTCAGTTAATCCTCACCGATGCAAAGACCGGTAAAAACGCCGATGGGCTTTACTGGAAATACGAGAACATACTCAAACGCTGGGAAGGACGCATTGGTGCGTTGCTTGGATTCAATGGAGCGATTTACCTGATTCGATCTGAATTGTGGGAATCGATTCCACCGCAGACAATCGTGGATGATTTTCTCATCGGAATGCGAATTCATGTTCGTGGTCAACGTCTGGTCTTTGAAGAACAGGCGATTGCCCACGAAGAAACGGCTCCAACCATTCAGGCCGAATTCCACCGGCGCACCCGAATTGGCGCAGGAGGATTTCAAAGTCTGGTCTGGCTGACACCGTTGTTAAAGCCACGTTATGGACAGATTGCGTTTGCTTTCTGGTCGCACAAAGTCCTGCGATGGTTTTGCCCATTATTAATGCTGATCGTGTTAGTAATGAACATTGTTTTGGCAGCAACAGGACCAGCTTTCTACAGCTGGCTGTTAGCAGGGCAGGCGGTGTTTTATACGGTCGCCTATAGTGCCCGGTTCTTCCCAGGGAATGGCGCCCCGACTAAACTGGTCCGGCTCGCGTCCATGTTTGTCGGAATGAACGCTGCCCTCGCCGTCGGCTTCTGGCGCTGGTTCCGAAATCAGCAAAAAGGAACCTGGGTGAGAACAGAACGGTCTGAAGAAAGAGTCGGAGTGAAGAACTGAAAGATTTAATCCTTAATACTACAGTTGCAGATTGCAGTTTTGCTCTTTTTCCGATGATCATGCATGCGGGAGGGCGAAGCTCCTGCTGAGCCGCAAGCAAGAGAACGCTTTCTATGGTGTGCGACTCGGCGGGAGCCTCGCCCTCCCGGAACCGATTCTATCAGAATCTGGAACTGCACTACCGAATCGAACGAGAATCGGAGGAGATGGTGAACAGGCCGAGGAATCCTTTTGATTTTCGAAGTTCCTGTTCGACGCGCAATTCTTCCAGAAGCTCCCGTTTTCTGGCTGTTTCGTTCAAGGATTCTTCTGGCAGATGGGTTTGAGTGAAGTGCTGAGTGGCAAGCAGCCCCATCAGTCCTCCCCCCAACAGGAACATGACTGCCAGCATCCCCAGCAACAAACTGCGCAAGGCGCTTTCACCAATGGCATTGGCCACCGTAAGTGCAAGAGCGCCGGTCGCCAGAAAGACGCATCCGATGAAGCGAATCCGTGAAACGATCAATGTGGAATCGTTCAAGGTCGAATCATCGATGATTGATTTTTCCTGCTCAGACATCACGGCCTCCTGCCGTCCATCTTCCTGGAGAACGTGTTGGTGATACCAGCACTCGCTCGATCGGACGAACCCTTTCGTCTGCGAATGGCGAGGATGCTAGCACGATACGGGGAATAAGGGGAGAGGAATTTCTTTCGGATTTCGTTGAGTTCCAGATCGTCGGAAAGTCGTTTCGCCAGTCTTTCCTGCAAATCGGACTCATTTCTTCAGGAAATTCTGTTATCCTGACGGTTGGATCACTTTCACCAAAGTACGCCGGTGGAAAGTGCGAAACAACGAAGGAGCGAACCGTGACGAATTTCCGATCCCAGTTGGTCAACTCTCAGGTGATCAGCACCTTGGACGTTCTGTCGGAAGATTCGGACGGAACGAAGAGAAGGACCACCGGCGTGGGAATTTCCACTGGAAATGCATTCGGACACCAGCGAGGAGCCGTTTACCTGGGGATCGACCCCGGGCTGAACCGGACCGGCTATGCGCTGATCTCTCGCGGCGAACGGCCCGTTTTGCTGGAAGGGGGAGTGATCAGTTCTCACCCGAAAACCAGTCTGGCAGAGCGGGTTCGGGAGATCGGGGAAGGCATTCGGGAACTTCTGGAAGAATTCTCTCCCGATGCGGTCGCCATCGAACAGGTCTTCTCGATGCCCCGTAATCCGCGCACGGCGATTCTAATGTCACACGCCCGCGGTGCGATCCTGTTTGCCGTGGCAGATTCACGCCGCCCGATTGTGAATTACAGTCCCAGACAGGTCAAGAAGCTGCTCACCGGAAGTGGCAACGCATCAAAAGAACAGGTGCAGTTGGCCATTCAGCGCGAACTGGGACTGCCGTCGCTTCTCGAACCAAACGACGTCGCCGATGCCTGCGCCATTGCCCTGTGTCACTATCACAGTCTGTTTGTGACTGTGATGTGACTCACGCTTGACGATCGATCTATTCCATGACTTCATCGCGATGAAGACGCTGGTCATCTGGCAATCCGACGATAAGTACGGGGTCGACGGTGCTTCGTTTCTCGTCATCATCCGCATCCTGAAAGAACAGTTCTTCGACCTGTTCCCCGTCCTGAAATCCGAGGTCGGAAAGATCAATTCCGGTCGCAAGAATCCGGAAATTGGATTGGCGTCGTGAAGAAATGAATTGTTGATTTTCCAGTTCGTCCAATGAGTGAATCGGAACCGGGAATTGATAAAGATAAAAAGGAGCCAGTTTCTGAGCTTCTGGAGAAACCAGCGTCAAATCATAAACCCGTACAGTTAATGATCGTCGTCCCGGTGTGAATTGAACAGGGCTCACATGAAACGCATCCCCATCCGGAGGGTTCGTCAGAGACTGCAGTTCGAAAAACACGATGTCCGGTCCCGGGCGATTCACCACTGGTGAGCGAAAACGAACGGCAAACCCCGGTGTATTCGGATGGTCAGGATCTTCAGGAAGTTGCATTACCGGGTCAGACTGTAATGGTCTCTTCTGACCACCGGGGTTAATGACTCCTGTTGTTAAGAACCGGTCTTCCAGCCATGCTTCGCGACGTTCTGGAAGTTCCTGAGTTCCTACTAAATGTCCAGAAGTATCGGCTTGGGAATAGGATTTAAACCAGGTCAGTTCAATCGGAATCAGGTCTTCTACCGGATACTCTTTCATGATCCCGTTTCGCTGCACGGTCACACCGAGTAACTCTTCAACCTCTCCATTTGGCGTTGTGGTCGCACGATAACGAATCACACGATCCGGCAACTGATGTCGATAATGATCAGGAGAGAATTCCATCGGAGCAGTGGCTGCAGCAACCCCGGTCCCGAAGCGTTTTGCTTCCTTGTTTTCGAGCCGGATTTCAAACGGCAGCTCAGGTTGGGCCCTGGTTGCAGAATTTTCGAGCCCTCCTTCCGGCTTCAGATAGACATCAGCGATCCCTTCGATCACCTGAACTTCGGTTTCAGCATAATCGCTCACATTCACATGAAACCGTGTTCCTCGATCGACAACGCGAGAGACGGGTGTTTCAACTCGAAAGCCCTCAGCACCTTCCGGAGCATGCACGGAACAACGCCCTGTATCCAAGGCGAGGCATTCACTGTCTTCAATACGAAAAACGGCAGGAGATTCGATAATGACCGAAGCCCCATCTGGAAACGAAATTTCGACAAGGCCGCTTGTCAGGACATAGCTATGCAGTAATGTCAGAGTCGACTGTAATGGCGGGACCAGCTCTCCTAGAAAGTTGGCGCGTGATGCTCCGGTTAATCGAACATCAGCAGGAAGAACCGATGCCACCGAAGCAGGATCTGTTAAAGAGTCTGGAGTCGATGACTTATCCGAGATGCGAATTTGGTCTTTGTTATCAATGCTATTCTGCTGCGCAAGTTCGGGATTGTGAGTCGGAACCGACGTTTGCCACCAGGACGCCTGAATACAAATCAGCACCAGACAACAGGCAGCCAGAACCCAGCCGCCAAAACTCATCAGTTTTCCACTCCGACTATTATAAAGTGCCTGTTGTGAAACGGGCGTCGAGGTCTGATAAGCATTCTGTCGCGACAGATCGACAATCGCCGCAGACTGCAACTGAAGATCGGCGAAGATCTGAAGTTTGACAGGATCAGCCAGCAGTTCCGCTTCAAATGCGGCCAACTCATCTGGTGACAGCGTGCCGTCCTGAAAACGAACCACTCTCTGTAAAAACTCAATTTCGAGAGAGGGATCGATCGGTCCAGAGGAATGTTCAGAATGGCTCATAATTCCCCCTCCATGACCTTCAGTCGTTGGCGAACACATTCCCCAAGTGATTTATGAATTCGGGCCAGAGCCTGATAAATCGTAGGAAGTTTTCTTCCCATTCGTTGAGCAACATCATCCCCGGATCGCCCTTCGAAATATCGTAACTGGAGAATCGTCCGATTATTCGGTGTTAACTGTTCCAGGCAGTATCGTAATGATTCCTGCATTTCTCTGAGGTTCGATTTTCCGGAAGTCTGCCAGACCGAAGAAAGGGCTTCGAGCACTTCTTCACTGAGTCCCTGATACTTGCCGTCACGCGCCCGCAACAGGTCAATCGCACGATTCCGGCCCACACGATGAGCCCAGTTCAGTAAATGAACTTTCGACTCGAACTTCTCTTCACGTTTCATCGCTTTGATACAGACTTCCTGAAAGACGTCTTCTGCCAGGTGATAATTATTAGTGACCGTTGCCAGAAACGAAGTGATCGGTAACCGCTCTTTGAGCAGCATCGCAGTCACCTCTTCGTTTAAAAGCATGAGGCCGTTCCCTATGTATTAATACGATTCACGTTGATGTCACTCGACAGTAACTTTCGCTGAATCGTAATGCAGACTTGAGAATTTCTCCACACCCCGTCGTTCAGCGTTTCGTGAGCAATGTCATTCAGGTTTCATACCAGCAAGATCGCCCCATGACCATTGTTCGGGAGAAATAGATTCTCTTGTCTATGGATTTTTCCTGCGATGTTCGGCTTCATCGGGGATCTCAATGTCAAGAATCGTTGCCGTTTCGAGAAGCTCTTTTTTTATCAGGAAATCGGTGAAGAGAATGCCGGGATCTTCCCCCTCCAGTGCGTTGGGATTCGTCAATCCCGAGAGGGAAACCAAAAACGCACCACCAGTCACTCCTCTTCCACCATTTGAACTGGTGTCATAAACGCCGTTCACGATATTTGCCGCACCTTGCGGGCCACTGTTTCCAGCAGACACATCCGGATCAAAAGTAATGCTGCCAAAAGGAACCGGCTTCCCATGAAATGTGACACGACCGGACACCCGATGCCGCACAGGACCGTCCTCCGAATTTGAGCAGCCCATCAGACAAAGGATCAGTAACCAGGGGAACGCTTTCATGAATAACGACTTCAGACTGGATTCAATGACTGCTTCACGACCCGAATGTTTCCCCGTATCGCAGGATGTCACGGTATCCCTGACTATGGAGTGCTGGCAACTTCGCCAGCGGAACGTGTACTTAAAGAGCGATACACGGTCATATCTATGTTATCGCTGATAAATGTGACCGCCCCATCCGCGATCCCCACATGAATTCCTCCCGTGTGACCACTGGTGAACGTCATATAATTAAAGTTTGGACCGCTAATTGTCGGAGTTTTGGAATTTGGTGCATACCGAATACTTCTGGCCGCCGTAATGCAAGGATTCGAGTTACTGTCGGTTGTGCCTCTCATCCAGACTCGGAAGCAACAGGAGCTCATCTCTGGAGCGTTGCTCGAGCTTTCTGCCAGAAGTAAGGTATTACTTGTTCCGTCTGTCACATCACGGAGTTTTCTGGAAGTTTTCCAAGTGAGAATTCCTTCGTCGCTATATCCTCCATAGGTCGTTGTTGAAGTGTAAGGATAAATAGAACCTGTCGCCGGATTTACCGGAGTATCCAGTCCACCATAGGGGCCCAATACACCCAGGTAATGAGTCGTGGATAGCGCGACCTGACCAGTGGCGGCAGATGATAACTCATTTGGATGAGTGGATGCCCGCACAGTGGCACTTGGGCAGAGGAAAGCCGTAATCGGGGAAATTGCTCGATCACGATTGTCCTGCCAGCCAGTTGTGCCGTTGAAGTTGAATTGAGAATAGAGCGGCGTCTGATCGATGTAAGGGAGAATCATCACATGAAAGCTCAATCCGTTGCCATACCTGATCCCGCCAGCTGCCGTTCCAAGGCTGAATTCCGCCGGTGGAAATGTGCTATGGGAATCATGGTAATTATGCAGGGCCAGCCCAAGCTGCTTCAGATTGTTTTTACACTGGGTCCTTCGGGCTGCCTCACGGGCCTGTTGCACCGCTGGCAGAAGTAATGCAACCAGAATCGCAATAATCGCGATGACTACTAAAAGTTCGATCAGAGTAAAGCCGCGCTGAACGAAATGCCGTTGCATAGAGCGTCCCTCAAAACTTGTCATAAATTAATAATCATACAAATCACCGACATAAAATCTGTCCAGATGTCATGTCGGTGATGTAACTACAATTATGATTTCCTGATATCACGAATCCAGAATGTCGCGATGACTTGCAGGGAAAACCTGAAAGCTTATTAGAACTCTCCGAGGACCTGACCGTCATTTCGAATCGCCAGATTCTGGTAAGTGTTCAGATTGACGTTTTCATTAACGAAGCGAACCGATCCGTCAACAAATGCGAAATGGCATCCCCCGGTGTGTGTACTGCTGAACGTCCGTCCCTGCAGGCTGTCTGTGGCATTTCGACGAGTTCCTGACACCATAAGTGTTCCGTACTTGCTGGCGTCTCCTTCGTTGAATCCGGTGTCACCCGTATTTCCGTCTCCTTTAAAGACATTGATCGGGGCGTCGGTTGCAGCGGCGAGGATTGTTGAAATATGCACGGTTGCCGATCCCGTTCCCCGCATGGATGAGGCCCAGACGGCTCGTGGTGATCCACTGGCTCGCCCCCTGGGACCTAATTGATACTTTGTTTCCCCGACGATAAAGGTGTTGCTGCTGCCGTCGACAATATCACGCATTCTTGTGCTTGAGTTTGTATAGAGCACACCATTGTTCCACATTGCCCGACCAACAATGCTGCTTGTCCAGACCGGGAAATCGGAACCTCCTCCCATCACTCCGAAATAGTTGGAATGCAGGCGGTCCGGAGCAGAATAGGAAGGGCAATGATAAATCGGCATTGGGATCCGGGCAGCTGCCTGATTGTCAGGGGATGCGCCGTTGTTGTCCCCAACCGTGCCAACAAATGTCTCACCAGATAGAAACTTCTCGTAGACGGCTGTTTTCTCCATGTAAGGGAGAATCGCGACGGTCCACGGGGCGCGCGCTGTTCCAGACGCCTGCTGGTACAGCGTGACGGCCGTATCGTTTACCGCAGTGCCAGCCCCAATTGGGAAGACAGTGTATGTATCGTGATAGTTCTGCAGAGCCAGCCCATGCTGTTTCAGATTATTCTTGCACTGCGTCCGTCGGGCCGCTTCCCGGGCTTGCTGAACCGCTGGCAACAAAAGTGCGATCAGAACCGCAATAATGGCAATGACGACCAGCAGTTCAATGAGAGTGAATCCTGATCGTAAACGACTGCGCCGCCCTGCCACCCTAGTACTATTGAAGAAGATAGCCATAGTCACTCCTTGGGTTAAATATAATATAGAAATAAAAAATACAATTCTGTAGTTCGAGTTTGGCATTCAACACATAACGAATGTTGGCCAACGTCAATAATAGTAGTCATAATTGATCTATCATTCGCCGGCGACACATCAGTTGTCAATAGTACCTGAAAACTTTCTCGTGCTCCGGGTGCCTCACCAACCTTGGCTCCGACAGGCTTTTCCACAGCAATGGAGCCGACGAGGACGTCGGCGGTCCCGTCTGGGGTGTGTGAAAAACGAGGAT
>DATMFC010000011.1:0-23412 GCA_035556335.1 Planctomicrobium sp.
TTCCGTTCATCTTCCGGTTCGGGATAGCCGATGCTGAGCTTCATCGCGAACCGGTCCAGCTGCGCTTCGGGCAATGGATACGTTCCATGCTGGTCCGTCGGGTTCTGAGTGGCAATGACAAAGAACTGGGGCGGCAACTGATAACGCTGGGCATCGACGGTGACCTGCCGTTCCGCCATCGCTTCGAGTAAGGCACTTTGAGTGCGAGGAGTCGCCCGATTGATTTCATCCGCGAGCAACACTTCGGCAAAGACCGGTCCTTCCCGGAATTCGAATTCCTGGGTTTTCTGATTGAAGATGCTGAATCCAGTGATGTCCCCCGGCAGCAGGTCGGGAGTGCATTGAATTCGTGCGAACCGTTCTCCCAGCGCTCCGGCGAGTGCCTTTGCCAGTGTCGTCTTGCCCAGTCCCGGACGATCTTCCAGCAGGAGATGCCCTCTGGCCAATAATGTCACCAGGACAAAATGAACGACAGACTCTTTCCCTCGCAGAACGGTGTTGAGTCGTTCTCGAAGCAACGTAATGGAATCGATTTCGTGAGTAGTGGCGGTCGACAGCACAGGAGCCTCAAAATCAGGCGGAGACTGAAGGGGAGTGGGAAGAAACAGACGAATGACGGTGTCGACCAATCGCTGATCGTGATGCTGATTCCCGACAGCGTTCACGGGCCAGCTCGCGACAGAGGGAACGTGAGAGGAGTTGCAGTATCCGGTCTGAGCAGTCGCTGGATTGATTGTGTTCCGATGCAGGACAATCTCCAAAAACTTCCCGTTCCAGCAACAAAGAGAAGTCCTGAAGTGTGGACGAGAAGTCCGGTCGAGCTGATGCGATCTCCCGGAATAACTGTCGGGATGTCATCCCTTTGGGGATCTTCCAGCCGTTCACACGAAGACGGCGGGAAACAATTCCCCAGGCGCAAATCGCACTTCGTTTTCCTGGTCGAAGTCGCCAGTTCACGATTGTGGCCATGTCAACGATGATGTGACGAAACCAGAACAAGCCTCCCAATAACAGAACTCCCGCACCGCATGCAAAACGGAACTCCCAGAGGATCGTGGTGGTCTGCGAGGCAAGTAGTTTCATTGTTCCCCACCAGCCCAGTGGAGGAGTTAGCACCTCATAACCCGGAGTCGGCTCCAACGTGATCCACGCCCCATTCCCCAGTCGGACTTCCGTCCAGAAATGGACATCCTCTTTTTTGACCGGCGTATGCCGGGACGCTACGTCGTAATCATTAGGGTCGGCATAGAACCCGCTGACCACCCGCGTCGGGTAATTCAATGTTCTGAGCAGTAATGCCGCAGCCGTGGCGAACTGGTAATCCGCTCCGCGACGCGATTCCGTGAGGAACGAGAGGACCGGAGAAGACGCCCCAGCCGGCTCCCGGAAGTCATGGTCATGTTGAAAGTCATCACGCAGATGACGAATAATCGATTCGATCTGCGTCCAGCCTCGTGGTGCAGCGGCTCCCCATTCCTGAGCAAGACGAGTCAGTGCCGGGCGGAGGGATTTCGGTACTTCCGTGTATCGTATCTCACTGCCACTCCAGGCTTCCTGATTCAGTTGCTGGTGATGAACTGTTCGGGAGGCGAGATGGATCGGCACCAATTCCGCCAGTTTTTGTCGGTCCATCCGGACGAGACCCTGCGGCCCCGGTTTGAACATGTCGATCCGGTCCACATCGGCGATATGCACCCCATGCAGATGCAGTGGGGCCGGGATGACGTTGGTCTCCAGTTGGATAATTTTGACGGCATGCGTTTCGGCAGGACCGAGGAACTCCCAGCTTTTGGAGCGATCCGGCAATCGCAACCAGTCCCGTCCTGATTCTTTTACCATGGTCATGGTGGGTGCTTCCGAGACAGACGGTTCCGGTTCCGCATGCCAGCTGATGCCGTCGAATGTGTCATACAGTTCCAGTCGCAGATGCAGTGGTGTTCTGCCAGAGACATAGAACAGGGCATCGCTGTTGATGTTCTTCACATCATTTCGTCTCTCTCCTTTTGATTTTCGAGACGTAGAGAACTCACGGTTCGCCTTCTGCGTTTGCGTGTGCAGGTGCTCTTTCTTCACCATGCTTTCCTCTGGCCCCAGTGCAATCGCCCGGTCTGTATTGGTCGGCATGACCGGTTCGTCATAGGTATCGTCGAACACGTCATAGAGACTCGGCTTGTCATCCGTCATGAACGGCGCCTCATCAATCGGACCGAAGCTCTGGATGTTTTCACAGCCAGCCACCAGCATCTCACCGTTTCCAATCCCATGCCGGGCATGGGGGCTGGAATCTCCCGTTCCCCCCGAACTGGGGAGGAAACCGTTGAGCGTCGCCATCAATTCCCGATGCCGTCCTCCGGTGAAGGCGAGCAGTACGAACAGAATCGCCAGACCGGGAATGAGGAACCCACGCCCCGACCGTTTGGACTGACCGCGCAGTCTCCCGCTCAACTGATCCCAATACCGGACCGTCAGCCAACTGATCGCAATCAAGGCAAATGCCGCTGCCAATCCCTGCACGGCAAGTTGATGGGCCGCCGACAGGCTGAAGGCCGCCAGAAACAGACTCATGAGCACTGAAATTCCCTGATACTTCTGCCAGAGACTCCCCAGCGCCAGCCCCCAGACGGCGGCTCCCAGAGCATGCATCACCAGCATTTCCAGAGGACGTCCTGTGGTAAACATCCCCCGCGCGATCGGTTCCCAGAGAAAGCTGGAGACCGCCAATATCAGGAGGAAGGGGCTGATGGTGGGCGCTGTGGAACGGGACGCCGAAAAACGTCGAATCCAGACGGCCCCGATCGCGAGTGAAACGGCTTGCAGTGAGAACCAGACGGTCAGCGGAACTGAAAAAGCCCCATCGGCATCGACGACAGCCAGAATCAAGAGTGCGATCAAAGCCAGCGTCACCGATAGAACCTGAAGCGAGATCGAAGTGACTTCGGTGTTCCCGTTTGTTCGCGATGAAACCGCTTCCAGCCGGATTGCCGAGGCAAAGCGGGGTTGTGTATCAGACATGGCAGGCCCTCCGCCAGCGTTGCGGCAAGACCGATTCCAGTGATTCCGATGCCTGAATTTCCAGCCAGGAATGGCACCCGCAGCTGCCGGTCGTCCCGCTTACTTCCGCAGCATGGCAAGGAGTGATCAGAATAAACCGGTCACCGGAGGTTGCGGAGTGATGGTGTCCCAGATGCTTTAGAAATGATTGGGGAGTCGTGATTACGAATCTCGACTTGCGTCGGGCACCATGGAAACGGCAGGTGGTTCCCGAAGTTCGAAGTCCTCCAGCAGGAATACGCGCCAACTGGTCGAGCAGACGCTGCAGCTCCCCCTGGCTGGAACCGATCGAAATGCGTTCGCTTCCGATCAGGCAGTCCAGGTCTGAATGCTGGGCATGCAGTGATTCGCATAGACTTGCCACCAGCCGAAGAGTCTGTTCCAGGGTCCCATTGGAATCGGTTCCATCATGAGAGGCAGCGTCGATGTCAACAACCAGTTGCATCGCACACGAGGCGGGAGCCTGGCGCTCGGTGACAATCAATCGTCGATGTCGGGCGGTCTGGCCCCAATGCACTCTGCGCAGGGGATCTCCCATCCGAAATTCACGGGTGCCGATGATGTCTCCCATGTCCCCGACACGACGATCTGCCAGACGGGTTTGACGCGGTTGAATCTCCACAGCATCCGGCATTCCACGAAGAGAAACCGACGCAGGCCAGACCAGCAATTCTCCGGAACATCGAGCAGGCTTTTGTCCATGACAGATGCCGAATGGAAAGCCGGTCTCAATGATCGGGTTTTCCAGGGGATACACTCCCCGGCGCGGTGGAACGAATGGCCAGAGAAACTCCACGGTCGAACTTCCACTGATGCTGGAGAGCGCGATCCCTTCCCGTGACTCCCCAGAGACGGCAAACCCTTTCTGCAAGGAGAGACCCCAGACCGGCCAGGGACAGCGATTGCGAATCTTCAGGCGGACATTGGCAGGCTGACCTTCACGGCCCCGGCGACGCTCGAACGTCAAGTCGCATTGAATTCCCCGAATGGCGATCCAGGGCCAGATCGTTCCCAGTAATCCGATTGCCGCGATGACCGCCACAATGGACCAGGCATGAGGGTTCACCAGCAGGCTGCAGACCGCTCCGACGATTCCGACCAGCGTCACACAGGCCAGGGGATGCTTGATCCAGTACACCCAGCGATTCGCACTTGGACAGAAGTCGTAGTGCAATGCTGTTTGCATTCGATGATTCAGCTTGATGAGCCAATTTGTCATAGGATGACTCAAAGTTCTTCCCGATAGGCAGTGGCCATGCGACCGAAGGCTCGTCCGACGGCAGACACCTGTTTGCGGATCTTTTCGGGATCGTCCCCGTTCTCGACCATGTGTTCCAGGTCCTCCATACGATCACGAAAGATGCGGGATTTCATCCGGTGGTAATCACTCAGGTGCCAGTGACGAAGATAGGCTCCCACTTGCAGACGCCGGTTCCAGCCATCACAGATCGGAAGCCAGTGCAGGGCGTGTCCTTTGTTTCCGCTGGTCGCTGCGGAGAGTGCTTCTGTCTTCGCCAGGTTGAGTTCCTCGATCGTTTCGGACGGGGTCGGGTAATAGGCAAAGCAGCCGACAACACTGAAGGCCACGATCACAATCATCCCCAGTCCTCCCAGAACAGGAGCCGGAATCACGATATCCCAGCGACTTGGAGTCTGATCCGTTGAGCGTTCCGGGGCTTTGGCCAGCCAGTCTTCAATCACCCATCGACGATCCAGAAGTTTGAGCCCCATCCCGATGGAGATAAGGACGAAAATTCCCGCCAGTCCGGCCAGTTCATAAAGCTGGGTTTCGAGCCGAATCTTTCTCCAGATCTCAGCGGCATAACCTCCGGTCGGAATATGGCCTGCTCGAAATGGCTGACAATAGGCATCAAACGCATGAGTATGATCTGCTGCCTCAATTTCTTTGGGGTAAAGCGGTCGCTCAATGCCATAGGAAATGACCAGTACGATTGAGATCATCAGTCCCATCCAGATCAGGCACTTCTTCCAGCCATAGTTGAATCCCATCCAGGCCAGCAGTCCCAGGTTCACTCCCGCTCCGAAGATCAGCAGGATGAACGCCGCTCCGATGGAATTGCCATGCTGGAACATCGATCCCAGTTGCCCCATCGCCATCATCGGGGTGGCATAGGCTGGAATGGCAATGGCTGTCATTAACAAGGGTGACGCCGGATTGTCGTGCGCCATCGTTCGTTGCAAGATTCCGGGAGGGAGAAAAATGCTCAGCAATGCTGCCCCCGCAAGCCCGATCAAGATCAGCCCCGCCGTGCTGCTCACGGATTCACGGGCCATCACCACGACAACGGAGATCAGCCGCTTGATTCCGTAAGGGGTCGGCGGCGGCTCCGGTTCGTGGACTTCCGTGTTCGGAAACCATTTATCAAACAAGGCTCCGGAGATCATCACCACCACCAGTGAAAAACCGGCGAAGGCCAGGATCGTCATCGGCTTGGAAAGAGTGAGTCCGTAGAGCAGTGAGAGCGGGTCAAACAACGGAGACGACAAGGCAAACGCAAAGATCGTTCCGACCGCGATTCCGCTCCGTCGTAACTGCTTGACGATGGGAATGGTTCCCAGCGAGCAACCTGGGAGCAGCATTCCAATCACCCAGGACTGAAACAGAGAACTGATGGAATTCGATCCGAACAGCCAGCGGGTATGCTTCTGTCCCATCAGCCGGTGCAACAGCCCCATGACACACAGCCCGGTAAAAATGAACGGAGCTGCTTGCAGTGATGCCTGCAGAAATCGCAGGCACACTCCCCACGCAATGGCTTCGGTCATGATCCCTGCTCCAGCCGAACTGATCTGATTGATGTCCTCACAATGGACATGCAATACAGTTGCAGTTTATTCTTTAGTGCAAGTGTGGTCAAGAATCACGTGTAAAAACAAACTAACGATACCGTCCCCCTGAGGCTTCCACCTTTCCCGGCGATTGACATGGATCAGAAACGCATGAAATTAAATCGATTGGTCTTCTCAAACCCCAGTACTGGTGTTTCGGCGTGGAAAAACATGGTCGCCGTGTACTGCCTTCTTCTGTTCTGGATGATTCCTGCCACGGCAAGATCAGATGAAGGAGGAGAAAAAACGCATCGCCACTCCCATTCGCACAGCCACGACCATGGACACTCACACGACCATCCGCATTCTCATGAAGAGACTCATCCCACAGAACTCTCCAGCGAATCTCTTAATGGAATCTGGAAACTGCTGGCGATCTACAGTCTGGTCATCGTGGCAGCCTCACTGGCAGGAGGAGCCATTCCCGGACGCCTGCGCATCAGCCACAACGGAATGCAGCATCTGATCAGCGGCATCAGTGGACTGATGCTGGGAATTGCCGTGTTTCACCTGCTTCCGCATGCGATTCATCATGTCGGAATGCAACATCTCGATCACGTCTGCATGGCCACAATGGCGGGCATTGTCGTCATGTTCTTCCTGTTGAGAGCGTTTCACTTTCACCAGCATGGGGTCGCGGAAGAAGGGCATGAGGGACACTCCCATGTTGGCTGCCATCATCACCATACTCACCAGTTCAGCTGGATCGGGATCTTTCTGGGGCTGGGATTACATACCGTCATGGATGGCATTGCACTGGGAGCCAGCGTTGTGGCGGAATACGACCATTCTCCGTTCTGGAATCTGGCGGGAGTGGGGACTTTTCTGGCAATTGCTCTTCATCAACCACTGGACTCGATGTCGTTCACGTCGCTGATGATCACTGGAGGCTGGTCCCGCTGGACGATCCGGTTGGCTAATGCATTTTTTGCACTGCTTTGCCCGCTGGGAGCATTGCTGTTCGTAGGAGGAATCAACGTGGCAGGAGTCGAAGGCAGTCTGCTGATTGCCCTGGCCCTGGCGTTTTCGGCAGGGGTGTTTCTGTGTATTGCCCTCAGCGATCTGCTGCCGGAAATGGAATTCCACTCCCATAATCGCTTTACACTAACGACCTGCCTCCTGCTCGGAGTCGCCGCCGCATGGAGTCTGGGCTTCCTGGAGTCCGAACATGTCCATCCCTGACATCCATGCTTAAGCAAGGTGGTCAATGGAGCAGTCGCCATCTGCAACTCCAACAGAACCGAGATCCGTGCAGGCTTAGTAACTGGGAAACAATAGTTTCCCTGAAAGGGGTTAGGAGTTAGGAACGAATATTCGGCTTTTCCTAAATCCTACCTCAGTACTTCCAAGTTTGATCTGAATAGGAGAGAAGTGGGTAGTGGGTAGGAAATGGCATGAATTTCCAGCCTTTTTCTGATCCCTGGCCCCTGAATCCTGACCCCTTGCTTCTATGTGAATAGACTTGGAAGTACTGTACCTCCTAATTCCTAGCCCCTCTCTCTCCCAGATTCCGGGAAACAAATCATTCCCAGTTCCTTAGTCATGCATATGCCGCAGATAGAGTTGTTCGAGGTCAGCATGTCCGATGTTTTCGGTGCGGAGGGTTTCGACCAGTTGACCGTGTTTCATGATGCCGAGGCGCGTTCCTGATTCCTTGGCCCGGAACAGGTCGTGTGTGGCCATCAGGATCGCCATCCGGTTCTCTTTCAGTTGATTCACCAAAGCGGAAAACTCATTCGACGCTTTGGGGTCCAGCCCGGAGGTCGGTTCGTCCAGAAGAAACGCACGGGCATCTTTGGAAAGGGCAATCGCAATCGCCACTTTCTGCCGCATTCCCTTGGAGTACGTTCCGACCCGACGATTCCAGGCGTCTTCAGCCAGATGGACGCGGAAGAGGAGTTCTTTTAATTCCTCACGAGGCGGCCTGCGACGGCGGCTCAGACTGGAGAAATACTCCAGGTTTTCCAGCCCAGTCAGGTCCTTGTAGAGCATCACCTGCTCGGGGATGTATCCCAGGAATTGTTTGGTTTCCTGCGAATATTTAGTGACGTCGAAACCGTTGACGAATACCTGCCCCGAGGTCGGGGCAATGAAATTCAGGAAGAGATTGATCGTCGTCGATTTCCCGGCCCCATTGGCTCCCAGCAGGCAGAAGACTTCTCCCGGCTCGACAGTCAGGTTGAGCCCCTGAAGTGCGGTATGTGAGCCGTATTGTTTCACAAGATCGATGGTTTTTAACATGAGGCTATATGTCTCCTCCAATTCTAATACTGACAACACACCCCCACAGCGAGTGAGCGCAGCACAGAGGTCATGACTCAGACCTTTATGCTTTCATGTGCTGAAGGTATGGATGCTGCTGGCAGATCCTCCGCCGTCACCATCCGATTTATGAACCGTATCCCGCCAGTCTGAACCGCCAAATGCGAAATAACAGGATTGCGTATTCGATCCCATTAAATGGTTGTAGGTATTCATGGTCGTGACATAGCCGCCGATCCAGTTCTCTCCCAGCGAGCCTGACAACGCGAATCGAGATTCCAGAGGTAGGCTGTGACACTCATTTGCCATATCCCTGAGTGTCATTGGTCCCAGACGACTTGATCCTTCATAAACAACCCGCGAGTCTGGGACGCTCGCGTCGAGGTAAGGTGTTTTGGATCAGGTGAAGACTGAATCACGCTTCGTCGTCCCAGGAATCAAATGGATCTTCAAAAACGTCCCAGACAGCAGGGCCTGCGGCCATTTCTTCGTCGGTGAGCAGACACTCGTTCAGCAACTGAGTGATCTGATCACGTTGGAGATCCTGCCCGATGATGACCAGTTCCTGGCGACGGTCCCCCCACGGTTCTTCCCAGACGTCTTCGACTTCCTGCCGAAATGCTGGATCATCCGGCCAGTCTTCGGGGGAAGAGGCTGCTGCCCAATCTCCAGCGGGATTGAGTGCGAACACGTTCCCTGCTTGGGACCAATCGCCACCCAGATCGTTGCGAGTCGCCAGCCAGATGAGTCCTTTTGATCGGACGATCGAACCGAATCCTTGTCCCTGGATGAACTCGAAGAGGCGCTGTGGATGAAACGGTCGTCGGGCCGTGTAGACAAAACTGCTGAACCCGTACTCTTCGGTTTCCGAAGATTCCTGGCCGCGTGGAATGGAGAGCCAGTCCTGATGGGACTCGGCCCAGCGTTCGCTGAAGAGTTGTGTGTTCAGAATCTCCCGGATGGGGATATTCCCTTGGGAAGCCAGGATAATTCGAGCAGTGGGATTGAGAGAGCGGAGTAAGGATTTCAGGTGGTTGATTCGGTCCTCATCTACCAAATCGTACTTGGAAATGACCAGCACGTTGGCGAACTCGATCTGGTCCACCAGCAACTTCACCACATCGCGGGCGTCATTCTCATCGAGTCCGATATTCCGATCCCGCAGTTCATCGACCGAATCAAAATCAGCAGAAAAATTCACGGCATCCACGATCGTGACCAGCGTGTCCAGCCGGGCGAGCTGGCAGAGCGACTGGCCCGATTCGTCCTCAAATGTAAATGTCTCCGCCACCGGCAGTGGTTCGGAAATGCCGGTCGACTCGATGAGCAGATAGTCGAACTTCCCTGCTTCCGCGAGTTTGCTCACTTCCACGAGAAGATCTTCCCGGAGCGTGCAACAGATACAGCCGTTGCTCAATTCAACGAGCTGTTCTTCCACCCGGCTGAGGTTGGCGGAGCCGTTCTTGATCAGCCGGGCGTCGACGTTGATTTCACTCATGTCATTCACAATGACGGCGACTCGGAGATGATCCCTGTTGTTCAAAACCTGATTGAGCAGGGTGGTTTTCCCGGCTCCCAGAAAGCCTGACAGAACGGTGACGGGAAGGCGAGTTGATTTGTGGTCCATTGTCTTGATCTCTGGCTGATGAATTCGCTGGAAGCACAGTCGCTGGTGAAACGAACACAACGGAGAGACATGCTCTCTGTTCGTTGACCACAAAACACACATGCAATATAATTGCACATAAAACTGTTGTTTGCAACTCTGATTTCAACAGTAAGTAGTCACCTCACCGACTTCCCAAGAGTGCCAACAGACCGAAACGGCCGAAGAAATGGTTCGTCGACAGAGATTGACATCGCGACACAGCGTCTACGTCATTGAGGCTGGGGCCGTCGGTGTGGGTTGGGCTATACATCTCATCCGGAATATTGGAGGGCAGGGACGGCTGTTTTTGCGATCTGGCGGAGTTGTTCTGACGTGTCGCGTTCCAGCAGGTCCAGCATGGGCAGCAGAATGTGCAGGCCGGCGATTAATGCTGACGTGGTGACGGGCTTCTTACGTTTTATCTGGCGGCCACTCGATCGTACGAGAAAATCCTGACACTCCTGAACGACTGGCGTTGTCTGTCGTTGCAGGTCGCAGGCGCACACACAGACCATCGCGGCGATTCACAATCGCGTGCTGATCGCTTCTGCCGATTCCTGTTACCAGGATTCCAGTTGGAGTCCGCCACTCTTGAGCAGTTTATGGTACGACTCGATGTTCCAGCGCCAGTAATACCAGTCGGCAATGGTCACGGCCGACACGACCAGTTGTGGCAGGGTAACCCGAAGGATTGGCGAGAAATCGCCAGAGCGCCTGAGTACTGGCAAAGCGATTGACGGTGCCTGGCACCGCTTTCATCCCTCCCGGCCGCCCGTTCTGGAGGAGAATTCATCTGTTCACGCACCAACTGCCAAGACCGCCGCTGCAGCCGAACATCCATACCGGGAATTTCTATCGCATCCAGAATGCCATAACATCAGGCGAAAGTTGTGTAGATACCAATGGTTACTTACGCAGAAGGCCACCAAAAAAGTGACCGCCCCCTGATTCGTCTGAGCATTCCGGAGATCCGCAATCTGCTGGCGCCCCTCCTGCTCATCCGCCCCGCAACAACCGCTCAAACCCTGCAATTCTCCACGTGAAAACGACACCACCAGACCATCGCCAAAAAGTCCCACTACAAATCCAGAGGTTCGCCTCTCAAAAATATCCAACTGTAGTTCTAGGGTGACGCATAGTGTCACCTGCTTTCTTCCTTCGAATCTGGGATTGGGCTCCCCGTCACGCCAATGACGGGAAGCCACCTTTTTTGACCACTGAAATGGCCGAATCAGACCGTACCAGTAGTCAACACTTTCAGCACAGTGGTTGACACGCACAAAAAACCTGCTTATTATCCCGTCGGTCGCGTAGCTCAGTTGGTTAGAGCATCTGTCTTACACACAGAATGTCGCAGGTTCGAGTCCTGTCGCGACCACTCCATCTTCCCTCTTTTCTCAGGGAGATACTGCTTTCCCCGCGTTTTCTGCGGGATTTCTCCTCTACCTGTTCATCTGTATTCATGCCGATTTCGTCCTGTTCTGGCGTATTCTGATGTGCAAATTGATGTACTTTTGACGCCTTTGCAAAGTCATTTTCTGTGACGGTCAGGTAATGTCGGGGGAATTCCCAATCCAGGAACAGACAACGTGAATGGGGAATTCTGATGCCAGTTCAGTTTCACGGCTCGCCCTGAGGTTGTGAAAGATTTTCGGCCACGGTTCCATTCCAGCACGCCGGACGATGTTTTGTAACTGACTCCTCAAATTGGCTTCCGTTGATCGGTAGCGGGTAATGGCAAAGCCCGTCCGGTCTTGTGCCCCTGAGAATGCCGCCTGCAAATGAGGGAGCAGTTCCGGGAAGATCGGACAGACCCGGCTTTCCTTTCCTTCGTGGTGTTCAGTCTCCAATGCCAACAGATTTCAGGCTGGCTGCTGCCCCGAAGTGAGCCAGCAACAGGGAGCGGCATCGCCTCCAGACCGTTCTGGTGGATTCCTTCTCGCTGGTTCGCTTCTCGATATATGACGCTGTGAATTCGGCCAGAGTAACGGGTTTCTCCGGTTCGTCCGGCTTGGTGATCAGGCCGTGTTTGTGCAACTTCTGGCGCATTGCCTCCCCGCAATTGGCGACCCATGCCGCCGTTTCGTCCGGCAGGGCCGTACGGGATTTCAGAGAGGACAACAGTTGTTCCAAGTGCCGCTTGACGCTTTCAGCGGCCTTGGCCGTCATCTTCCCTGGATAGAAAGACTGACGCTTGCCATGATGATTGACGTATCGGATGTTCCAGCCGTTGCGGTGTCGGGATAGTGAAGCCAAAGATGTTAAGCCTTTTTATGAATCGAAGTTTTGTATGTCCCTCGTGCGGAACAACTTTCAAACCAATCGTTCGGAGTCATGCACGATGCCCGTTTTGTGGGTCCATGCCTGATGCCAATGACGTGGGGTTCAGAGAGTTTCCTTACATCATTGCCGCCGTTCTGATCATTGTTGGGTTATTTGTTCTGTCTGAGATGGGGTTTCTCCCGAGGTACTGACAACAACCAAGGCAGTCAAACGCCCGCCAGTTCTTCAACTGCCTGCAAGTTCTCAAGATGCTCCCTGACGGCCTGCATCTGCTCTGCTGTCGGCACCGTCAGTGTGGCAAGTTCTTTCAGGTCGGAGACATAACCTGATGTCCAGTCAATCTGCTCCTCTGTGGGAACTTCCAGAGCGTTCAGAGTCTCCAGATTCGAAATGTAGTCCGGCAATGCGTTCATCTGTTCGATTGACGGGAGATCGGCGGACAGGTCAATCACTTCCTGAAGCAGTTCAACGTATCGGGAGAGTCAATCAATGTCGGCTTGCGTGATGTTCATGGGAATGAGCCTTCAAAGGGGAGAAGAAAAAGGGAAGCCGGTTCCGTTTGCAGCCGTAACCGGCATTTCCTTCAGTTTGCGTGCTGCCACACATGCTGGCTTCCGACTGTATTGGCGTACAGCCGGAAGACATCCCCGACCAGTTGCCGCTGGTCAGAGGGAATCCTCCGAACGTATTGGCGTACGCCCGGAGAATGATCGATCAGGCAATCTTCAATTCGGGCTTTTCAATCGTTTGTGACATGATATGTTTTCCGTAGGTGGCCTGTTGATGTCCTGAGAAAACTGCAACAGGCGGGTTGAAAAATGTGAGAGACCGTTGCTTTCAAGCAGCGGTCTTTTCTGCTTTCCGGTCCTGCGAAGTGATCAGAGAATGAACACCATCCAGTTGGTCATTCAGCCGTTCTGTCCATTCTCGCAGTGTGCGACCGCGCTTGGCCTTGCAACAGTCAGGACAAACCAGAACAACGTTCTTTACGTCTGTTTCGCCTCCCTGTGATGGTGGCACGATATGACTGATGCGGGTTCTCGACTTCGATAGCTGGCACCGGCAATAGGCACAGTGGGCAATCCCACCGTTGTTGGCTTTCGACTGCCCCACCAGATCAGACCGCACCAGATTCCGCTTGTGCAGAAGAGCAATCTCCTCTGGGGTCAATTCTTCAACGTACGTCTACATTCAGATGCCTTCCAATGAGAAAAGCCACATCAGAGATGACGGTCTCTGATGCGGCTTTGAAATACCGGGGTCTCCCGGAGAATTCTTTTCCTATCGGCTCCCGTCCCGCCAGACGTGAACCTTTCACAAAGGATAACCATGGAAATGATGACACCAATAGTTATCCACTGATATTTAAGGAAACCGACTAGGTTGACGTATCCGTTGAAATCGCTTGTTATCCACTATATGGCAAAGAAAAAAACAACAAAATCGACTCCCGAACGATCAGGTGTGTTCTACGGCGTACGCTGCACTGATGACGACGCTGTCTTATTTGAGAGAGCGGCCAAGATTGAAGGCTCTGACACCGCACAGCATTGGATGGTCCAAGTCTGTCGGAAGAGAGCCAGAGCCATCTTGCAGGCTGCCGAAAAGAGCGATTCAGTCACGTTGAAGGAGATTGTGGTTGTTCCGAATGAGGACAGGAACTGAACCAACAGGGAGAACATGCCAATGGGGGGGGTACCGCTTGTTCCCGATGTGATCATTGTATGTGCGGCAGTCGCCCTGTTCTTCGTCGTGCTGATGGTGTACGGCATGTTCAAGGGAAATCGGCGTAAGGATAAAGCAGGGAAGTGAGATCATACGATAATGACCGCCTCCATGGGACAGGCCATTAAGAATGGGAAATGCACCTGATCGTCTGAAAACACCTCCTGAAGGGTTTTCCGTGGTACATCATTTTTCTGACGAACTCGTCATTGAACGTCGATCTCCCAAAGCTCGTGCATGGGTATCCTTTGAGGTCACTTGCATCCTTGGCACTACAGCAATATTCATTTTCCTTGACGAGAAAGACATGGGGCTTACTCCCGGTTTCGTTCTGTTTTTTGCAGCAGCCGTTTCATCGGTGCTTTACAACTCCTATTCGATCTTATTCCACTGTTTTGGAATGTATGTGTACCACCTGAAGCGCAACGAGTTCACTATCTCAAAGAATCTATTCGGATGGTCATCATCTCGTGCGTTAAGCCGAGAAGAGATTCGACGGATAGAACAAACTGAAGATTGGTACGAAAATAGGTACGAAGACGCCCCTCATGCTTGGGGTTTGCATATTGTGACGTCGAACCGAAATGTTTCCCTGTGGACGAGAAGACATCTACATGAAAGCGACTGGATGGGGGAGGTCTTGTCTAACTGGTTCAATGTTGATTTCATCTCTGCACGGATTAGGAATTGATTAACGCCTCCATTCGTGTAGGACAACCCCCCCGCCCGCCTCATCGGCGGACGGGGAGAACTGAGTCTGCAACAGGTCAGAAACTCAGGGCATTCCCCATCGTTCACGATATTTCTCTTCTCTCACTTGATCGGCCTCGCCCTGCTTTCTGAGGGCATCGATTGCCATTTCAAGAATATCCTCTTCCGGAACGGACACCCAGACAAGATAGTCCTGAGACTGTTTTCGGGACTGCCCAAGGCTGCCACTTAATTCAACTTCTGGTTCTGCACTGATTACTGTTGCCATGTTTTAAAGCCTTAAATTCGAGAGAAAGAAACCCCGCCGCCGACATGACAGCGGGGAAAGAAAAAGCCGGTCGGGATCACCCGACCAGGGAATTACGGACACTGGTCAATGCTGCTTGGATGGATGCTCTAGAGGCAGTTTCAAAAACCCTTAATGATTGTAAGAACCCGTAACAAAACTTGTCCCGATCCGCTCGCGGAAAGGGAATACTCATCGTTTATGAGGTTTTGTTCGCGGCTCTAAATAGACATCCCGGTTGAACAAGGCCTTCGAAGAGATGGTCGTAGCACTCATAGCGTACTGTCAGTCTTCTGCAATTGAACAACCAACTGATGGTTCGTTCGACCTTGAACCGTTTCCAATAGCGGCGCAGGGGGCGGCCGTCTTGCGTCGGCGGCTTCTTGCGGCATCGGCAGTAAGGGAAGATCAGTTCGATCTTGCGGGAGGCCAACGCGTCCCGCAGCCAGTCTGCATCCGCCGCACGGTCATACAGCAGGTGTTCCGGACGCTTTTCCAGCACGCTGTTAAGAAACCTCTCTCACTGGCCCGAACTCAAGGTTCACTTCAATAATCGAATCAATCGCAGAACCGGTCGAAACTGGGGAATAACGTCGACACGGGCCGCATTTACTGGACGGTACTGGAGAGGATGGATTAAAGTCGGAAAAGTAATGGCGGCGATCTCTCGAATGGATTTCTTCATTGATCAGGGTTTTCCATTTGGAGAGAGTGGAATTTTGCGTGCTCTCGAAGGCACACGCGGCAGGCCAACGGAGGTGTTGAGGTGCAGACGAAAATCATTCGGAATCACCGTTCTCTGTTCATCCTCTCACTCTTCTGTCTGGTGGTTTTCAATGGCTGTCCGGGGAGAAACGAACCTCTTCCTCAACCACTCCCTGAAAAACGCTCGTCTGAAACCGCTCCCAAGCCAGCCCCAAACCGTGCGGCGGAGATCAAAGCAGAACGAGAGCGATTGGAGAAAATCTCGGACGCCACACCCGGATTGTGGGGATTCAAGCACTATTACCGACGAGCCAAAGGATTTGAAAGTACTCCCGCCTCCGGGCTGTTTTATCTCGATCTTCACGATCACACTCAATACGATCAGCAACTCGTTGCCGAAGGATCTCTTCTTCGCGAACTTCCGAGACAGGCATTACTTCTTTCGGCTCGCGAGGAATTCGGGTTACGAACGCGCGATCGGGCACTGCGTGAAGAGTTTCCCTGGGCCAGAGGTTCTGGAAAATTCTGGCCGTTGAGCGTGGTGAGCTTTGTCACGCTGGATTTCAAAGCCACGATTTCAGTCATCCGTCATCACCCCAATGGCGTTGACGTTCTCTGGACTTCAGAACATGACCTGGGGACAGAAGATCCTTATGGACAATTGACTGCAATCCTGGAGCGCATCTCGCGAGAAGAGTTCGCTGAGTTATTGGTCAAAGAAGGGTTTGCACGAGTCGAAAGAAAACAGGGAGAATCAAGTCCTCTTCCTGATGACGTCGAAGAGAGCCTGGATCTCTGGAACGACGTTGCTCAGTTCGCAGCCGTTCGACAACTCCATGAACTGATGCAGACATCCGGTGAGACCCCCGAGATTCTGGCCGGTCTGGCGCGTGGTTATGCACAACTGGCCGAACTCACCGCGTTATATTATTCGTCAATGCATAAAGCTTTTCAGGCGCGCGCACTTCTTTATGCCGAGCGACTGGTCAGAACAACGAATGCCACTCCGATGGCATTATGGCATCGGGCATACGTTCAGACGTTAATCGGCCTGCCGGAAGCAGCATTGAAAGATATTGAACAGGCTCTCTCGAATACAGATGAGACATATGATGCCCCTTGGTGTTCTATTATCCATCTTTACTGTCAGGGAGATTTCCGGGAACTCGATAAATTAAGAAAAGAAGCAAATGCCCATCCACTGGCGGCATTTCTTTATCTGGATATTGTACGATATCTGGCCAATTCCGAAGATTTTGTGGAAGCCGCGGAAACCGCGATTCAGGTGGCACCGGAAGCACTACGCCCTCAATATGACCTATGGAGCTATAAGTCACTTGGAACAAAGCGCAGTTCAACAAATACGGTTCGAAATGTGGCTGGAATTCAGACCCGGCATCTCGGACGTGTTCCGGGGCTGGGAGAAACAACGAAACGTCTTCTGGAGACTGAAGAGAGCGTCTCTCCGGACAAATATCAGGAAATTGTGCTGTCTCTGAAAGAATCCGGGCTTCCGGATTCGGATCCACATGAGCTTTCTCTGGACGCCTTGGGGCAGATTCTTCGGGAAGCCGGATTCAAATCCACGTGGACATATCTTTACTTTCTGAAATCCTGGTTAGCAGTTCCGGTAGAGGAGGAATTTGACGCTTGGCGCCCATTCATTGTGGGGCATCCGTTCGAAGCGGCTGCGAATGCATATGTGGCCTCCGGTGAAGAGCAGAACAAGCTGGGACGGGCATGGATCCTTCGAATTGATCGAGTTGATTTTGAATATCCCTGCCTTGAGGTTCTGGTCCCACTCTATAACACATCCAAGGATCAGGCGTCTCGACTGAATCGCTATGCGTGGAGGCATTGCGATTACACTTCTCACGAACTTCAGGTCTTACTGAAATCCAGCATGCTGAAGCTGGATCAACCGAAGTTATTGGCTCACTTGAAAAGAGTCAGCCCACGGGAATTAAAGACGATTTCATCAAGGATTGCTCTTGAAACTGAAGAATCTCAGGATCAACTCAGTCAATGGGAAGAAGAATTTACAGACGTTAGTTACATTCAGCGCGATCTGGTCTGGGCATACCGCAATCAGGGAAATCTTGACGGAGCGGAACGTTGTCTGGAACGATTGATCAAAATTCATCCGACTTTTGAGACTTACCAGGAATTGGCCCATCTGCATTCACTGCGAGGGGATGATCAACGATGGTTGCAGGCAAGTCTGTTTGCCCTTCGATTTCCTGTTCCCGGTCTGGAAGGAGTCGGCATGCAACAGCGAATTGCACGTCACTATCGCGACCGTGGTGACTGGCGTATGGCCATTCGTCATGCTGATCAAGCGGCCGGGAGCTATGCCGGAGGTTCAATGGGACTCGCCTCCGAAATCCATCAGCAAAGGGGAAACTGGAAGAAAGCTGAAGAATATCTTGCTGCCTCGGCCCGGCGCTATGAGTCGTGGGCAACACAGTGGTTGAAGTGGTGTCGACGAACAGGCAGAGGGGATGTCGATTCGGCTCTGTCAGTCGCACAAAAGTGGGCCGCAGATGTTTCGAAGAATCCAGATCTGAAACAGAAAGCCCATCTGATTGAGTTTTATGAACTGACGAATCAGCTTGAAAAAGCGTATGAACTACGTGCGCAAGTTGCTCGTAAAGAGGACTATTCTGCTCAGAAGTGGCATGCGTTCATCATGGCTGATGAATTGAAAAAAGAGGAGGATCGTGAAGAGTTTCTGAAAATGCTTCTGGAGGGAGATCCCACAGAACAACGGATCGATCTCAAAGAAACAGGACCGTTGACGAACTACTTCCTGACCTGTGTCTCTGATCCAAATCAGGAACTGGATCATGACCGAATTAACGACTTGATGGCCCGACTGCCACGGACTTCATCGATCCTCATGTCCTATTTTATTGGCAGGTATCTACTCAATCACGACATGAAAGAGGAGGCGAATTATCACCTGAGAAATGCCGCAGCGTCGACAGAAGATGACTATGGAACCCCTCTCGCTGCGATCTGGCTACTGCGTCAACAGGAGGAAGTTGTCCCCGATCCGGATGAGTATGGTTCACGTCATTGGAGTTCGTCACGGAGTACAGAACATCCGCAGGTCTTTCAACAGAAAGCTCCTGTGACTGGTGTCAGATTCCTGAAAGACCGTTCCGATTTTGCTCTCTGGGACCAGAAAGGACGACTCTCTCTCAGAAACACTGTCAAAAACTCGAAGTCGATTCCGTTGCGTGATGCCGATGGTCAGCTTTTCGCTGTGACGCATGACGCAACCCGCTGGGTATTTCAGCGACCTTTCAGTCATGAACTGGAAATCTGGAATCGAGACGAAGCAGACGCATGGAAAGTCCTTCCTCAGCAGGGGGCCAAGGTCTTTGGAGTTCAGTTCGATCCCCAGAATTCCCATCGACTGTTGTGTGGAGACTGTCGTTATCTCCTGGATAAGCATCCCCGAGCTTTTGTCAGTTATTACGATCTGGAAGAGAAGAAAGAACTTTGGAGAACCGAGTTGGAAGATCTGATCCCTGCCGGTTTGTTTTTTCTTTCCAGCGATGAATTTCTGGTCTACGGAAAGAATCGACGTTCACAAGGATGGTGCGGCATCTTCTCCCGAGAGACAGGGGAGCAGCTTCGTTTTGTGGAAATCAATCGACACGAAATCGAATCATTCGATATCGCCAGGAACGGAGAATATGGTGTCAGCCATAGCCCGCATGGTGAGATCGTAATATGGGGGATGAAGAGTCTTTCGCCAGTCAGTCGCTTATGGAGACAAGACATGACAGCGGTCGCCTTGTCACCGAATGCTGACCTGCTGGTGATCGGGCAGAAGACAGGGCAAGTCACCTTTCATGACTGGAAGAATGACAGGATCCTCGGATCGTTTGACGACCATCAACAGGCGGTCACACAAATTCATTTTCATGACGATGGCCAGCAACTACTGAGTGCAAGCAATGATTACTCATGCCGTTTATGGGACATTGTCAAAATCCAGCAGCCATCAAACGAAGCCTCTGATTCCTCTCCACCGTTGATCGCTCTTACGAATTCGATCGGGATGTCCCTGTTACCGGTTCCTGCAGGGGAATTCCTCATGGGGGAGCGAGAGAACTACGAAGCCATTGGGGGATATAAGAAATCGAAATTAAAACAGGAGCGTCCTCGACATCGAGTCGTCATTTCTCGTCCGTACTATCTTTCCCAAACCGAAGTCACTGTCGGGGAATTCCGAAAATTTGTGGAGGCGACCAACTATGTGACAGTTGCGGAGAAAAGTGAACAGGGGGGAGAACATCTGGTTCCGCCTGAAGGGAAACTTCAGAATGTTCCGGGAAGCAGTTGGAGAAGTCCCGGCTTCGAGCAGGGGGATGATCATCCCGTTGTCATGATCGCTTATGAGGACGCCTTGGCGTTCTGTCAATGGCTCAGTGAAGTAGACGGGGCAAACTATCGTCTTCCCACTGAAGCAGAGTGGGAGAAAGCCTGTCGGGCAGGAACAGAGTCCTCCTGGTGGTTTGGAAACGATCCTTATAAGTTCGTTCGTATTTATGCTAATAATGCTGATACGACCATCAGGGAACTTTATAATTATTACAATCCGTCCTGGGAGCGAGATGACAGATTCGCTTTCACCGCTCCTGTCGGAAGCTTTCCTCCGAATCCCTACGGTTTTTATGACATGCATGGAAACGTGTGGGAGTGGTGTCAGGATTGGTTCTCACCGGAATACTATGAAAACTCCCCCGAAACCGACCCGCCGGGACCAGACGCTGGAGAAGAACGCACGCTTCGAAGTGGATGCTTCTTCAATTACGTGACAGACTCCCGATCCGCTTACCGTGAAGGAGAACCACCCAAAACAGCAATGAGCGGAATCGGGTTTCGGGTGCTCCGGGAAGTCTCAGTATCCCCGTCGGTCCAAACAATGCAGATGATGAAAAAGTAATGTCAGTTTCGCGTTTCAGGTATGCGGGCAATCAACCGGCTGAGTACGATCTTCAAAAAGAGGCCAGAAGAACGGGAAATTCCAGGAAACTGAATTGTCTATAAGAAAGTGATACGAAACCTGTATCACAGCAGCCGTGAGCGAAGCACACCGTGACGCTGCCCAGTACAGAATGTTCAATAAAACTGTTGTCGTACAGTTGTACCCGCTGGTCTGCAGTCCCGGGGAGTGCGTCAGCAACCACTCGACCTGAGTTCGAACACAAGCCTGAAAATCATTTGGCTGACAGCAGACCGTTTTGCCGCTACGATGAGACTGGCGAATGGATCCCCTCCCGCATGACGTCCTTGTTTTCAATCACAAGTCATTATGCAATGGAACCATACGCCGTCCATAACAATTCCCATCAAACTGGGAACTACTGAGTTCGCTCTACCGTGTGCCCGCCCGTGTCAAATTTAGACAGGAGCGGTGTTTGAACAGGAAAAACACTGTACGCCGCGGGGGCGGGAAATCATTTCGCAAGTTGCCCTAATTCAATCTCCCGGAAACTTCATTTTCCAGGGAATCCTGTCTGGCCCTCTCCGAATCTCCCCAGCGATCGCTGGCTTGATAGGCTTCAGCAAGTGCTTTTCGGTCGGCATATTGCAGGCGTTCCCCTTGTTTGAGACGCTGCTCCATCCAGCCGATCACCGTTTCAGCCTGTCCTCCCTGATTCATTTTCTGATACGCCCAATGCGTTGTGAAGTACGGCAATTGTCGGGACTCCAAAAGCTCGCGGCACAGTTGGGCGGCGACAGCAGGATCGGTCACCAGTTCCGCTTCCCGGATACGTAACCTCAATTGGAGAGACGGATTTTCTGTCTCGTCAATCAGCTGTCTTAATACAACAGCATCCTCCCCGGTTTGTGCTTCCAGCAGGATCATGTCGAACTGAGGAACCAGATCCAACTGGGGATGTTGCGACAGTTCGGTGGCCTGAAGTAAAAGTCGCCATCGTTCCGGGACCGAAACGCAGGAAGCCTTTCGGGTGAGAAAACCAATCCGCTCCGTGGTACTCTTTGATTTTTCGAACGCGATGGTGAAGAGTTCGTCTGCGAATTTGAATTCTTTTTCGATGTAGAACAGATCTCCGAGATTCGAGATCCATTCCACCGGCAACCCGTCAGAAACAATTCGAGTGGCCTCAACGCGGGCTTTTTCCACCTGTCCGGTTCTGAGAAGAAGCTCGATGCGTCTGATATTGCGGGAGTCGGTCTGAGCTTCCGGGAGTTTGAGTGCGGACTCAATACCCGTCAGGGCACCGTTGAAATCTCCCTGCTGTTGTGAAAGATCGGCCAGTGCATCCCAGACGGCGAGACTGCGCTGCTCAGGTGGAAGAGATTTCAGGATCCGCATGATCTCGGTCATCTCGAACTGCCGGAACCGAGTGGAGGTGATCCATCGGATGAGATCATCGGAGGGGGATTTGAGGACGATCTCAATTGCCTGACGTTGTCGTAACAATCGATGAGGAATGTCCTCGGTTCCGTATTCACAGACCCAGGCCAGCAGGAAATTCAGAAATGGCTGATGGGGTTGTATCGCTAACATCTCCTCCAGCAATGCAACCGCATTCGTGTAGTCATACTGCTGAATTGCCCGATGCAGTTGAGGAAACAGTGAATCGGTTTCGTCTGCATGAATAACGAGATCCCCGGAACGAGGATCATCAACAGGAGGAATCTGGAGGTCTTCTCCGTCGAACGTGGTCGACTCCTCCAATGTCCACTGTTCCAGTCGGTTTTCGTTCTGATCAAACGCCGTGACCTGTTGGAGTTCTCCCTGTTCATTCTGTTCGAACGATAATCGGTATTGAAGTTCTTCTTTCACCAGAACCCTCCAGTCGACAGGAGTTCCGGAAGCACGATCGAACGTCGCGATGATCCTCACATCCGGCTGCTGGCGATGTGTCATTTCAAGAACGACATGCTGTTCAGTCTCACTTTGTTTGCGAATGAGATAACTCTGTGCCAGATCGTTTGCGTCGAGATGTGGGAGCCAGGGGAACAGCCCGTCTGTGACATGTTGGATCACCTCTCCCCATGGTCCGATTTCGACACGAGTCAGGCCGGGGTATCTGACGCTTCCACGTTCTCCATCCCGCCTCAATCCCAGTTTTCCAGATTGCAATTCTATTCGCGAGCCGTCACGACTGAGTGTCATGAGACGTTCGGACGGCTGATCAAAGCGGGCTTCTGCTGAAGTCCAGCGCCAGCGTTGCCTGAACCGGTCAGGGATGCGACGAACATTGAGGAGTTGACGTTCTTCTTCAGTGACGGTGACCGGAACAGGTGTCGGTAACATGGGCCAGTTCGTCAGCAGGAACGAAAGAGGCAGATCGGTCTGTTCGTTAGGAACCCGTCCCAGTTCGAGTTGTTCCCGGTAATAATGATTCCGGATGATTTGCCGCCGAAGCTGGACCAGCAGGTCGCTGATTTCTTCGTGATTCTTTTGAGTTTGCCGGATTGACAGAGACATTGTCGCCAGATGCGGAATCACGACTCCTTCGGAGTTGTTGTATTCCACCCATTCTTCCGGCATCAGATCGTGGAGTAATCCAATCAGAGGGGACGGATCCCAACCTTCGGCCATTCCTTCAGTGATGAGCGGGACTCGAGCCGGTCGGGAATTCTGATTGATGTTTTGCTGTCCCCGAAGTTTCTGCAGCAGTCGCTTTATCTCCTGTTGAATGGAGTCACTGTCCCGGACTACCAGCGTCATCGAGGGCTTGTGAAACTGGATTGACCCCTTGTCACGCCAGGGCTTCGACGGCCAGTCTCCGACAGTGTCTCTCAAAACAGTGGCCAGTTCCTCCCCACCGAGAGAAAGCTCCTGAGAAGATCTTTCCCGATCTGAAGTTGAGAATTCATTTCGAGAAGAAACAGAGCT
>DATMFC010000012.1:0-2126 GCA_035556335.1 Planctomicrobium sp.
AATCCTCGACAACAAGTAGGAATAGATCACCAGAATGTCTCGATACATCATAGTGACATAGGTGAAAATTCTCCAAATAATTCCTCACGTTGTCAAGAAAATCTGGGAAAGAAACCCTCCCGGCAGGGAGGACATCCACCGTACGGTGGTATTGGAGTTAAGGGAGAGCTGAGATGTGCCCTTGGCTGCGAGCCCGCCAGTGCCGGAGTTACGGTTGAGATTCTTCGCGAATCCATCTGGCCGCGGAGACTTGCGTCGGTTTGAGATTCTTTCGTCTGAGTAGTAGCATTCCGTTATCTGAACTTGTCGGATGCCACTTCCTTCGGCATGAATTCGGGGACGAAGGAATTCTGGAGCCACGAGCAAAGCCTTTCAAACGATGAGAATTCCCTTTTCGCGAGGGGATCGGGGGTCGGTTTTGTCTGAGTTTCCTGGGCTGATGGCAGGGATCATGTCTGGCTGCGGTGGTTGTCCGCAGCCGTTCCCATAGAATGAGAATATCGGTTTAGGAAAACGCTCATGAAACGTGATACGTTGTGTCTGCATGGTGGACAGACCCCGGATTCTGCCACGAACTCTCGCGCCGTTCCGATTTATCAGACGACGTCATTCACCTTTAACGACACCGGGCACGCCGGGCGTCTGTTTGGATTACAGGAATTCGGGAATGTCTATACCCGAATCATGAACCCGACCACCGATGTCTTTGAACAGCGGGTCGCTCTTCTGGAGGGGGGAAGCGGGGCATTGGCCGTCGCTTCCGGTCAGGCGGCCGAAACGCTGGCGATTCTGAATATCGCCGGAACCGGTCAGAATATCGTCTCCGGCAGCAGTCTGTATGGAGGAACATACAACCTGTTCCGACATACCTTGCCAAAGTTTGGAGTGACGACGAAGTTCGTTTCTGTCGCCGAGACAGAAAGTTTCCGATCAGCGATTGACGAGAATACCCGTGCGATCTTTGTGGAAACAATCGGGAATCCTCGTTGCGATATCCCAGACTTCAAGGCCATTTCTGAAATCGCCCATGAAGCCGGAATTCCGGTGATCGTTGACAACACCTTCGCATCACCGTACCTGTGCCGACCGTTCGAGCATGGGGCTGACATCGTGGTTCATTCCGCGACCAAGTTCATCGGCGGTCACGGCACTTCCATTGCCGGTGTGATTGTCGAGAAAGGGGATTTTCCCTGGGGAAACGGCAAGTTCCCGGAACTGACCGAGCCGGATCCTTCTTATCATGGACTGAAGTTCTTCGAAACCTTTGGTCCGATGAATCTGGCTTATATTCTCAAAGCCCGAACGCAACTGTTACGGGATATCGGACCGGCACTGAGTCCGTTCAATGCATTCCTGCTGCTGCAAGGACTGGAAACGCTGCACCTGCGGATGCCACGGCATGTCGAAAACTCGCAGGCGGTTGCTGAGTTCCTCGATTCACACCCCAAGGTCACCCAGGTCTACCTGCCGACACTGGAGTCGCATCCGTCCTACCATCTGGCAAAGAAGTATCTTCCGGAGGGAGCGGGGGCGGTCTTCGGGTTCGAGTTGAAGGGAAGTTCCCCAGCCGATCAACGGGAAAAGGGAATCAAACTGATCGACAACCTGAAACTCTTCTCGTTGCTGGCAAATGTTGGAGACAGCAAGTCTCTTGTGATTCATCCGGCCAGCACGACACACCAGCAATTGACGACGGAAGAACAGGTCTCCGCCGGTGTTTCCCCCGGCTTTGTCCGTCTGTCGATCGGAACTGAAGACAAGCAGGACATCATCGAAGACCTGAAACAGGCTCTGGACCAGATCTGAATAAATTCAAAATTCGAAGCAGAAAATTCGAAACAAATTCAAAATCAGAAATTCGAAATGACATACGGTCCTGCCAGGAGGAGTTTCGTCCACGTTTTGAATTTTGTGCTTCGAATTTGTTTTGAATTTCTGTTTTTCCCTTGTTCCCAAGCTCTGGCTTGGGAACACACTCGATGCCAAGCTCCAGCTTGGCCACTCAATGTCTGCTTTTCTTCTCTCTGAAAGAGGAGAGAGTTGTGAGTCAGGTTGTCTTCAATACGAATCTCGAAGCGGAGCTTCTGGGCGAGTGCGTTCCCAAGCCGGAGCTTGGGAACGAGGAA
>DATMFC010000013.1:0-6334 GCA_035556335.1 Planctomicrobium sp.
GGCCACTGAAGGTTTGGTTTTCTTCTCTCAAAAAGAGGAGAGAGTTGTGAATCAGGTTGTCTTTAATACGAATCACGAAGCAGAGCTTCTGGGCGAGTGCGTTCCCAAGCCGGAGCTTGGGAACGAGGAACAGCGACCTCATTCCGCTAAAGTGTTACCGAATTTTGAATTTTTTCTCTCGTATTACAGCACGCTCACTGTGCCAGCGCCATCTCCTGCAGGGATTCGATGCGTCCCTGATAGAGTTCACGGATGTCGCTCAGTCCGTAGCGGATCATGGCGAGTCGTTCCATGCCGAGTCCCCAGGCGAGGACCGGGTGTTTGCAACCGAGGGGTTCGGTCACTTCCGGTCGGAAGATACCGGAGCCTCCCATCTCGATCCACTTCTTACGGCTTTCCAGATAGACCACAACATCGACGCTCGGTTCCGTATACGGATAGAACGCCGGTTTGAACTTCACCTGTTTGAAACCCATCTTCTTGTAGAAGGTTTCCAGCGTGCCGAGAAGTGACGCCAGCGACGCCTCTTTGTCGATGACGATGCCGTCGACCTGATGGAAGACGGGAAGATGTTTGTAGCTCATCGTTTCATTGCGGCAGACCCAACCGACACAGAACGCCTTCATCGGCGGGTCAGGATGTCGGGCGAGAGCACGAATCGTGGAGGCCGTGGTATGAGTGCGGAGGACGACCTGGCGAGCCCGTTCCGGAGACCATTTGTAACCCCAGCCTTCCGATCCGGTGTCTCCCCCATCTTCATGAGCGCGACGCACCCGATCGACGAGAGCCGCGTCCGACGGCAGATCGGTCATGCTCGGTTCGTCCATGTAGAACGTGTCCTGCATATCCCGGGCGGGGTGGTCTTGCGGCTGGAACAGGGCGTCGAAGTTCCAGAACGATGATTCCACCATCGGGGAGACCACTTCCGTGAATCCCATCTCCAGATAAGCACGACGGGTTTGTTCGATGATCTTACGTAACGGGTGAATCTTCGCCGGATGAATCGTTTCCGCAGCCAGTGTCACGTCGTACGGACGCAGTGTCACTTCCCGCCAGAGACCGCTGCGAAGGTCTTCCGCTGTCAGCAGATTACGTTCTTTCTTCAGTTGAATCCCGCCGGATGCCAGCAGTTCTTTTCCCTGTGGAGTCAGTGCCAGAAGTCGGCTTGTTCGCGGTTTGACCCGAGCCAGTTCTTTTCGCTTTCCAAGAAGGGTTCTGATCCGCTCTGGTTCGGAATGGGCATCGATATCGAACGGCTTTCCGTTGGCTTCGATGAGGGCCGTTTCATCGACGTCGTACGTTTTCACCGCATCTGCTGCCCGACCGATGTCGGTAATGCGAACCCCTTGTTTGTCCTTTTCGATCCATCCGCGAACCGCGCCCCATTTGAAAATTTCATTGACAGGAAGTTGATTGGCTCCGGCGGCTTTCGCGAAATCTCCTGTTGCCAGTTGACCACCCGCATCGATGAGAAGCCGTAAGGCCCGGCGTTCCGGCAGTCCTGCACGAACAAGCTCAGCGGCGTTTTCGATGGGAGCCAGTTCTTCGGATTCCACTTCTTCAATGGAAACAAAACCCGTCTGAGCCGCTTCCAGAGCGGCAGCCATGATGCGGGATTGATCGATTTTCAGCTCTGCCGCCAGATCGGAAACGGGGACCAGTCCCACCTTGGAGAGTGCCTGCCAGACCGAAAATGCGGTTTCATCGAGTTGCAGTGTATTCGCCATTGCGTCTTCAACGGGTGTCAAACGGATTCATGAAAAAGTGAATTCTGTCGCCTATCGTAACAGCCTTCGGACTTTCGTGGGAGGCGACGGGAGAAACGAATCAGGGCTTTTACTTGTTTGCAAGATGGGGAGTTTCCGGGAGGGCGAAGCTCCTGCTGAGTCGCAAGCAAGAGAACGCTTTCCATGGTTTGCTGCTCGGCGGGAGCTTCGCCCTCCCGGGCCATCTTCAATAAAGCGAACGTCCTGAGATACGAACCAGAGGGACGGTTCCAATTCACGAATTCACCACAATCGTCACAACGTGAATAAACCATCAAATTCGAAAATCTTTCCCAGACTTTCCAGACCCCCTTTCGGTTTTCTGGCAGTTTTGCCCCTGAAAAACAGACTCTTATAAATAGAGGGAGCTGTACTTTCAGTATTCCCGTAGTCGGTGAAAAGAACAATCAGGAGGAAGCCACGTGTTTTATTCACGATACTGCGGAATTTTGCACCATATTGAAACGTATTTTTCGAACAAACGCTTTCCCGGTCGTAACTGGAGGAACTTCCGATTCAATTCGCGCCAATTTTCTGAAAACATGGCAGAGAGACGTCATCAATGAGCTACCGTTGCGTCAGATGTGGACAGGCAGAAGCAGTGTCCCAATCTGAAATTCTTTGACTTGTGCTGCATTTTGTGACCGCTCATTGTGCTTTTGACGTTTTTCGTGTCTTATCATGAATCATGGCGACCTGTTAACTGTCGTTCCTTATCGATGCGTGTGCGGCAACGCCATTGCATTGCTGGGAGATGATTCACGTCAATGTCTGCATTGCCAGCGATCGGTTCCCAAGTCCGCTTTTCATAACGGAGACGCCACGATCATTGGTGGCGGAGAACCGGACGTCGATCTCCAGATCGAATTCTCAGACCCGCTGCTGCGGCAGCGCCTCAAGCATTTTCATGTTCAGGGAGCACTCGGTCGGGGAGGAATGGGGGTTGTCTATCGAGCGGTGGATGAATCGCTGGAACGGGACGTCGCTCTCAAGGTCATTCGCACTACGAGACAGAATCAGTCGGAAGCCAGTCTTGTCAAACGACTCCTCGTCGAAGCCAGGGCACAGGCCCGTATCACACATCCGAATATTGTTCAGGTGTATTATGTTGATGCTCAGGGAGAAACCCCGTTTCTCGCAATGGAACTTGTTCACGGGGTAACCTTTGAAGAGCGGTTGCAACATGGCCCGATGGAGTTCACGGAAATCATTGATGTTGCTGTTCAGACTTCTAAAGCACTCCGGGCGGCAGCAAAATACGACATCGTTCATGGCGACATTAAACCTGCGAATCTGCTGATCTCACATGACGGCACCGTCAAACTGTCAGACTTCGGGCTCGCTCGCCCGGTCGATCATTTATCAGATGAACTGGTCGGCATTTCCGGTACTCCGAATTATCTCTCGCCAGAAGCCTGTCGAGGGGAATCGACGCAACATCAGTCTGATATGTACAGCCTGGGAATTGTCCTGTTTCAGGCGACCTTTGGACGTCTCCCTTATCCTGTGGCCGGGGCACCACTGTTAACACGATTACGGGCACATCTCGAATGCCCGGTGAAATATCCTCCCAAATGGCCCTCCGATATTCCGCTTGCCTGGAAGGATGTGTTAGACAAACTTCTCGCGAAGCAGCCGGAAGCTCGATATGGGAACTATGATGAGCTTCTCGCCGAACTCGAACGGATGCGTCCTGTTGATCTGCCGATTTCCGGTCGGGTCGTTCGGGGACTCGCCTGGATCATGGACCTGTCTGTCCTGCTGATCCTCACTCATTTTTTCCGGGACTTCAGCCAGCTTGTCATTCCCTATGCGGATCAGGGATTGTTTGCGATGACGGTGGCATTGTTTATGGGGGGAATGTTATTGCTGGCGGCGGTGGCCCAGGCCATGACTGGTCTTTCGCCCGGCAAACATTTAATGCAGATACGCCTTGTGGATGATTACGGGTTAGGCGTTCAAAAACCGACTTTACTGGCACGTGCATTATTTCAGCAGCTTCCATTGTGGGGAGTTGTTGGTTTGCGACTGATGATGGCCATGGGAATGGCTCCGCTCGGGTGGACCATCGCACTGGTTCTCGGAGCTATTTCATTGATCGATGCCGCCTTCGCCTTCTTCCGGCCGGATCGACGGAGCTTTCACGATCTGCTCTTTGGCACTTATGTTGTCATGGACACGACAACGAAGAGACGTTCCCGTCGGTCAAGCCGCCCGATATCCCGCCGCATGTCAAAGCAGGACGACCAGGGGACTCTCACCGCAGAGATGGAGTTCAGCACCCAGGCTCCGTCATGGACCTCCTGAACGGCTCGATTCCTGTTAGCGATCGCTGATCAATCACAGGTACTGGCAAGACATGTATGGGATTTGTAACACTTTAGCCGAGTGAAGTTGCCGCTGGGGTGGCCGCGATTGCTTGCAATCGGGGCGGCGAAGCCGTGGGAGGCCGCACACGTGAAGTCTCTCCCCCAGAGCATCTCTCCAATCAGAACGATTCCTCATCTGTCATCAGACCGCTGATGAGTCTGCAACTCGCAAATAATGGCCTCGCATGGCTGGCGCCACCCCGATTGCGAGCAATCGGGGCCACCCCAATGACAGCGTCATTCGGCTAAACTGTTACGGAATTTTGAATCTTGGCTGGACGCTTTCGAACAGGACGTTGTTCCACAATTTCCGTCTTTTCCGTGGTGACATCCGCTCTATCTGCCACACAGGAATTGCAGGCGGCGCAGAATTTCGAACTGGAGACCGATGGAGATCATTCCAGCGAGATAAAGAACCGGCCCGAATTGGGCATAGTCAGGTTGATGCTGTTCCCGTAAGACATAGATCATTCCGGTAATCAATGGGGCACAAATACCCGCCAGAATCACCATCAGGGCAATCGCTAATGGCAACGCCCCCCAGTTCACATAAAGAGAACAGAGAACCGTTAACTGACAGGTGACAAAGAGAGCACATCCGGCAATCAGCAGAATCAAAAACTGATGATGAGTCTGTTGATGTGTTGCGGTCCAGCCTGCCACGTGTTCCTGTGTGCCGATTCCTGAAAGGACAGCCAGTGCCAGGATTGTCGGAATACTGCCGGTCAGGCATCCCAGCGTTTTCTGCAGACTGATCCAGAACAGAGATTGCGGGAGCATGAAAAGTGTGGAAAGTGTCCCGTTGCGTCGCTCGATCTGAAAGAATTGGGATGACGCGACAAAGAGTTCTGCCACAAGAAAAATCAGAAAACTGAACCGCAGAAACCACAGAGCGGACATTCCGAAGAGATTTCGGATCCATTCTTCATTGATCAGGCAAAGAGCAATCCAGCCGAGATAGGTCAGACTTTTCACAATAAAGAGGACGGGCCCTCCGGCGATGAAGTGAAACTCTTTCCAGGCAATCGCCATCGGCCAGGGGCGGGAGACCCATTTCACCCAGCGATTGGATTGATTGATACTCTTGGGATCACTGGGCTCAGAGGAGTCAGATGCCCAGACAATTAAAGAGAACCGCCAGGCCGCCAGCCAGAACAGAAGCAGTCCGACTGCGATGGAGACAGGTCCCTGCCAGTTGATCAGTGACAGGTTCGAGTCCGCTTTAAAAATCCGCCGGATCTCATGTATCACGGAAATTTCCTGATGAATGTGATACAGCCCTTGGGAAAATCGGGCGAGGACCGAGTCTGCATCGAGATGACGTTCTTGAGTGAGAAGTCGGATCGAATTCTGCAGAATTTCCGGCACTCCATGCAGAGCAAGCATGAGCAGAGTCATCACCACAATGGCTTCAGTCGATCGCTGGACCAGCACGGAGACGAGCAGAGCCAGATTGGCCGTCAGAAAGAGATAGGCTCCCAGCGCCAGAAAGACGGCGACAATCTGCAACGAGGTGATTCCCCCCAAGGTCAGCGCCAGGAGGGAGAAGGGAAACAGCGTCGCGAGAAGCAGGAACGCGGAGAGAATCCTGTTCGTTGATTTCCCCAGAAGAATCGCCAACGGGGAAATATTCGCCAGTAACAGCAGTCCCAGTGTTCCTTCTTCTTTTTCTTCCGTGATCGAGGAGGAAAAGTGACCAATCGCCGCCAGAGTGATCAGCGCGATTCCCAGATAGGCAAGCTGTTCGAAGAAGATCAGGCCGGGGACACCGCTGTAACCGGGGCTCCCCATGGCGACGACGAACATCGTCAACAGAATCATCGCCGACATCAGTCGCAACAGGTGTGGATGCTGTTGCAAGGCGTCGTCACGAATGGACCGCATTAATAAAGTGAGAGAACCGTGCAACATGCCGGAAGTTTCATCAGGTCATGAGATTCAACAACAGGACAACATCAAAACAAAATCACTCCTTTGAAATACGCTCTCCTGTTTGAAGTGTTGGAGAAAGTTGTCGGAGATTCTTCCAAAGCGTCTGTTTCGATGTGAGGAAGAGGGGGGAACCCCTCGTTCCCAAGCTCCACAGGATTTTGCGAGATTTTCCTTAAAGCCTTGCGCGAAAAGGAGTTGGTGCCCACAATAGTCCCTGTTGCTACCACACAGACAGGAGACGGAAGATGGAACACCAACTCTGGAAAG
>DATMFC010000014.1:0-14354 GCA_035556335.1 Planctomicrobium sp.
CACTAAGCAGGTTGGAAAAGGGACCGGACTCGGGCTGGCCATCACGCATCGAATTGTCCGCGATCATGGCGGAACACTCGAAGTTTCCAGCGAGGGGCCCGACCTGGGTTCGCGGTTTACCCTCCGTCTTCCGAAAACCGCCTCCATGTCACGTGCCGCATAAGCGCCGGGCGGAAGAGGGGACGGTTCGAACGTTTCAGGAAATCCAAAATCAACGCTGGGTGGCCCCGATTGCTTGCAATCGGGGCGGCGAAGCCGTGAGAGGCCGCAAACCTGTCGTTCTCCCCCCTCAAAGCATCTTTCAATTCAGAGTGATTCCCCATCTGTCTTCAGGCCGCTCAGGAGTCTTCAAAGCGTGAATTATGACCTCAAATGGCTGCGCCACCCCGATTGCAAGCAATCGCGGCTACCCTGATCATTTCAACTTCAGACCCCTAAACTGTTGCCCGTCCTGTAATTTCCGTCTCCAACGACTACACGCCCCCGGTTTCGGTTCGGGGACTGCGGCCGCGATGGCTGGAAAGAACTTTGTTGATCGCATTCAGGTAGGCCAGCAGACTCGATTCAATCACGTCGGTGCTGACTCCTTTGCCATGAAACGTGCGTCCATTGACCTCGATTTCCAGTGACACTTCTCCCTGAGCGTCCTGACCGCCGGAGACGCTGCGAACGTTGTAAACGAGTAACTTTGCAGTCACGCCGGTCACTCGTTCCAGGCATTTGAAAACGGCATCAATCGGGCCGTCTCCCGTCGCGGCATCTTTCACCACATGATCATCACAATGGACGAGTTCAATCGTTGCGGTCGGATTGGTTCCGGTTCCTGCAAACGTATGGAATCCTTTGAGAGACCAGGCCTGTTCCACTTCATCGGAACGGTTCTCGATCAAGGCAATGATATCGGCGTCGTAGATGTCCTTTTTCTTGTCGGCCAGTGCGATGAAGTCGTCAAAGACTCTCTGCAAGGTTTCTTCATCCAATTGATATCCCAGCGAAACCACCCGATCCCGAAACGCATGACGTCCGCTATGCTTGCCAAGAACCAGATTCGTTCCGATGAACCCGACATCTTCCGGCCGCATGATTTCATAGGTCGCCCGGTTTTGTAACATCCCGTGCTGATGAATCCCCGCTTCGTGAGCAAAGGCATTCTGCCCGACGATCGCCTTGTTTCGTTGCACCGCCATTCCGGTGATGCTCGAAACCAGTCGACTTAATGGATAGAGCTTCTGTGTCTGGATTCGGGTTTGGACGCCGTAGTAATCCTGTCGGGTTTTCAGCGCCATGACAATCTCTTCGAGAGCGGCGTTTCCGGCCCGTTCTCCTAACCCGTTGATCGTACATTCCACTTGTCGGGCACCTGCTTCAACAGCCGACAAACTGTTCGCTACGGCCAGTCCCAGATCGTTATGGCAGTGCGTGCTGATAACCGCCTTATCGATATTGGGGACCTGTTCTTTCAATGTGCGAATGACTTTGAAGTAATGGTTCGGCGTGGCATATCCGACGGTATCCGGAATGTTGACCGTGGTCGCACCTGCGTCAATCGCCTTCTCCACCACTTCGCACAGGAAGTCGAGTTCGGTACGAACGGCATCTTCCGGGGAGAACTCAATATTCGGGCGGGTGATATCACTCCGGCTCGACATCCGGTCGGCGGTGTGTTTCACCATGTCGACCGCGCGACGGATGATCTCTTCCTTCGCCATCTTCAATTTGAATTCACGATGAATAGCACTGGTCGCGAGAAACAGGTGAATACGGACGTTTTGAGCCTCTTTCAAGGCCTCCCAGGCCCGATCGATGTCTTCCGTGCGACAGCGCGACAGCCCGCAGATGGTGGCCCGATCTCCGTAAGTTCTCGCAATGCGCTGAACCGCTTCGAAGTCTCCCGGGGAAGCGATGGGAAACCCCGCTTCAATGACATCGACACCCAGTTCCACCAGTGCCTTGGCGATATTGAGCTTTTCGTTGGTATCCATACTGCAACCGGGAGATTGCTCGCCGTCCCGCAGCGTGGTATCGAAGATCACAACGTTATCATTTTCTGCAGTATTATTTTCAACAGTATCATTCGCCATGACACAGATCCTGTCTGATCGATCCGGAAACAAAAAAACCACCCTGGAACCGTTTGGTCGTCCCAGGGTGGTTTTGAAATCGCTTGGGCAAATTCAGAAACGCGAACCTAAGACTTCCGGGAAGGAAGTAGGTTAACTAGCGCAACGAATTTGGCGGCGTTGAAATACATAACGAGAACATTTCCCTTGTTGAAGATACAGAGTACGGATGGGCTCCCTCTTCCGTCAAGCGGATTCCTCTGAATTTCCGCATCCCTGAAGACCTCCGTTTGGCTGGGAGGTTCACCGAAATTTCTTCAGTTTGGCCGTTCAGAAGGTGTAAATCTTTCAATTTCGAAAGCTTGGTCACCGGGATCGGGGAAAACCGGCTATTTCTGCCGGTCGATTTTGAATACATGTTCCCCCGATTCAATCAAGCGCCTGTCCACTCGCACATTGGTCGGGCAGAGGGAACGGAGTCTGCAGGAATGACAATCAGAAACAGTCTTTGGAAAACCCCAAAGCCATTGACTCTGAAAAAGCGACCGGAATCACAGCATTTCACCATGTTGACGACATGGATCGTCTCGTCGTTTCTGGTTTGTGGCTGCCATCAGGGATATCACCGACAGGCTTCCTTTCCTGTCGGGGCTCAGTTTTCGAGCGTTCCGGCTTACCCGGCCACGGCTTATGTTCAATCAATGCCGACACAATCCGTGATGGTCTCTCCATCGAGTTTACACGGAGCCCCATCGAGTCTGTCTCCTTCCTCTCCGGCAGGAACGTTGAATGGACCGGTCGCCCAACAGAATCCTGCTCCACAGGTGGCAAGATCTCAGGATCCCTCTTCAGATCGACTCGTTCCGGTAGAACCTCGACAACCTCCAGCGCAGCCCGCCAGAATCCCAGCAGAGCAGCCCAGACCAATTCCCAAACCTGCCGGCACGCCGCAGCCGATTCCACAGGCTCAGCCGCAAGCACAAATACAACCACAAGCCCAGCCGGTGCCGCAAAGCAAGGCTGTGATTCCACCTCAATCCTCCCCGACCAGTTCCGTCACAGCATCCAGTCCCCTTGATAACCCGGTTCCGATGCCGGTGCAGATTCCAGAGAACAAACCCACAGAGATTCCATCTGAAATTCCATCAGCGATCCCATCCGAAATTCCTGCAGCGATCCCTGCGGAAATCCCCTCCGCAATCCCTTCGGTGGTACCGGCCAGTCCACCGGCAATTCCTCCTTTGGGTGAGGAGATGAAGGAAGAGAAAAAAGCCGAAGACCCGTTGACGTCGTCCACTGGTTTGATGGATCAGGAGATTCCCTCGATTCCTGCGGTCGACAGCATTCCCATGAACAGCATCATCCCGATGAGTGGTCAGGAAGTGAGAGCGGTTCCGAACATCATTCCGGAAGCTCCGGCGTCCGCTCAACCGATGATGAAAGAGACCTCGCTCGCCTGGGCGGTCTGGCCGTTCACTCCGAGTTCCGGTCCGGCTCCCGTCGCGAAACAGCCGATCACTGGAGGGAAACTGATTCCTTATCGTGTGGCCACAAAACCAGGTTCCGCTGCGGCAAGAGCATATCAGGCCCGACTCGCCGCAAACGCGGCCACGGCGACCGCGACAGCCGATCCATTCTTTTCGGAAGAGCCTGCGAAACCGGTGGCCCGCCCCGGTCTGCATTATCGCGGAGGAAGAACACTTCGGGAGATGGCCTATGTCAACCTGTATCTCGGAGGTGAGGAACACTGGAAGCAGGGAGACGTCCTCAAGATTGACGACAATATCAAGGCCGCGATGACCGACCCCGGTTTAAACGCTCCGCTTAAACAGTACTTCGACGGAAAACCCGTCTCGACGGTTCCGCTGGCGTCTCACCCGATGATTGGAGAGATTCCGGAAAAGATCACTCGTGAGGACCTGCGTCAGACACTGCGGGGACTGCACGCACAGGGATATCTGGACGACTTCGATCTTGATGTCACGGTCTTTAATATCCTGTGTCCTCGCGGAGTCGTTCTAAGTGATGACATTCCTGATCTGGATTCCACAGCCGGGCTCGCCGGATATCACGGCTCAATCAAGGCAGACTTCGACACGGTCTACTATTCGGTTGTGGTGGCATCGGAAATTTCACCGGACGGAACCGAAAACGGCATCGCGGTATTCCCGGAGAGCTGGAAGAATGTTGTGGCGATGCTCTATCACCAGATGCAGGAAGTTCGCACCAATCCTGACAGTGAAGACGCTCTGAGAAACCCAGATGATCCCACAACCACCCAACGACTGGGATGGACGTCCGACACCGGGGAAGAAATTGGGGATCTTCTTCTCAATCATTCCGAGAATGTGAACGCGATCATTCTGGAAGTACCGCTCTCCGACGGTTCCGGAACTGTGCCGGTTCAGCGTCTCTATTCAAACGAAGAAGACGCAGGAAATTAACCCGGAAAATGCAGAGGAACCACGGAAAAGACGGAAATACAGAGACAAGATGGCGATGAACTGAAAACAGGCTGTCGTTTCAGTGAATCACCGAATTTCACCACCATCTCTCTTTGTCTGTGATGATTCATTCCCACAGGTGGTGCGTCACAGCAGGACGATTGCTCCAATACAGTTGCACTTATCGAAAAGCCCAATGTTTTGAGCCTCTTTACCCGATGGAATCGGTCCCGGGAGGGCGAGGCTCCCGCCGAGCCGCAAACCATGGAAGACGCTCATCTTCCTCTCGGCTCAGCAGGAGCTTCGCCCTCCCGTATGCCGATCATCGGAAAATGAGCAAAAGTACAATCAACTGCTCTAATCGCGGCTGTTCAGTTTGCCGAGCAGTCGCAGGACTTCGATGTAGAGCCAGACCAGAGTCACGAGCAGGCCGAATGCTCCGTACCATTCCATGTATTTCGGAGCCCCTCGTTCCACCCCTTGTTCGATGAAATCAAAGTCCAGCACCAGATTCAGTGCGGCGATGATCACAACGAACAGGCTGAATCCGATTCCAATCAGGCCAGAACCGTGAATGTAAGGAACCTGAACCCCGAAGAAGCTCAATGCGAACATGGCGAGGTAAGCAATGAAAATCCCGCCGGTTGCCGCCATGACTCCCATCTTGAACTTTTCAGTCGCACGAATAAACCCGGACTGATACGCCAGTAACATTGCGAACAGGGTTCCCAGAGTGAGAAACACTGCCTGGACAACGATTCCGTCGTACAGGGATTGATACATGGCGGAGACTCCCCCCAGCATCAATCCCTGGCAAACTGCGTAAATGGGCGAGGTCACTGGAGCCCACGTTGGCTTGAAGGTGGTGATCAATGCAAAGATCAATCCGGCGATGGCACCGCCGATCATTAGTGGACCGACCAATGGATTCTGCTGAAGAAAGAGATTCCAGGTAAACGCTCCGGCTCCGACCACGAGAGTCATCAGCATCAGAGTTTTGGTGGCCGTTCCGTTCAATGTCATGGCATTTGTCTGTTCAGACGCCGTCATGCCATCGAAACGGTCAAATGTTTTGTCGTTGAGTGTTGGATTACCCGTTCTCATGTGAGTTCTCTTTGATCTTGAGTGCCGCATTGGGAATCTGATGAGTCAGATCTCTCTCTGCCCGAAGGTATCGACCGGGAAAGAGTGACCACGCCACCAAGTCTGTGGTAGAACACTATACCATCTTCAAAAACAGGACTCTACCGGACCACTCGAACATTGCCGGGTCGGGGAGAACCGCGAACGGGAATCTCATTGAAACCGGGCAATTTCCCCTCTCCACTTGTCGAGCCTCACCGAATTCCTGATGATCCAGATCATCTGAACCACAAGCGGCCCATCGAATCTGAACAAACGGAAAGAGACCGATGTCCCTGAAATCATTTGATGCTCTGTTTCAGTCTGCCGACGCTTTGAAGCAACCTGTTCCGGTGGCCGCAGCGGGGGGAGCGGATGCGACGGTCATCAAGGCATTGGACCTGGCGCGTCGTCGAGGATGGATTCGACCGATTCTGACAGGGGATCCCGAACAGATTGGTCAGATTGCCGATCAGCTGGATGTGGATATCAGTACGTTTGAGATTGTTCCGGATGAACGGGATTCGGCCATTGAGGCGGTTCGTCTTGTCCGTTCGAATTCTGCTCAACTCCTGATGAAGGGGCAGATTCCAACCCCCTCTCTGATGAAGGCCATCCTCAACAAGGACGAAGGGCTCCGCACCGGCAAAACCATCTGTCAGGTGGTTCTGATGGAAATTCCGCGCGATCGCCGATCATTCCTGATGACCGACACCGGGGTGACGATTTCGCCGTCACTGCAACAGAAACAGGAGATGGTCGAGGCGGTGGTTGAAATTGCTCACCGGCTGGGCTGTGAAGAACCACGAGTGGCGTTGATGTCGGCAACCGAGAAGGTGACCGCTGCACTCCCCGACACGCTCGACACTCAGCAACTGGTCGAACAGACAAAGCCGGAGGTGTTTGGGAAATCGTTGCTGCAGGGGCCGCTGTCGTTTGATCTCGCCTATGCCAGCGATGCCGGTCAGAAGAAAGGGATTGGCGGAGATGTGACCGGAGCCGCCGATGCGATGGTGTTCCCAGATCTGCTCTCCGCAAACCTGACCGTCAAAGGGATTATGTACACCGCCGATTGCCGCTTCGGTGGAGTCTTGCGCGGAACAACCCATCCTGTTGTTTTCATGTCCCGTGCCGATACTGTGGAAACCCGCCTGAACTCACTTGCTTATGCTCTGCATCTGCTGTGATGGGGGGGATTTCAGAAGAATCAAACAGTTACTTAGCGCAGTTCCCCTGAATTCAAAAACCACGAATCGAACAAATCATACGAATAAATTTCTGATGGACGCTGATTAGAACCCCTAACAAAACTTTCCCCGATCCGCTCGCGGAAAGGAAATTTTCACCGTTTAAGAGGTTTTGTTCGCGGCTCTTAGAATATTCGTACGATTCGTCTCATTCGTGGTTCATTTTCCTATGCAGCCCGAGCCATGCTCAAGGCCGATTCTGCAGCGATGACCTCGGTCACCAGATTCAGGTAATCCTGTGCTCCGCTGGAGCCTTGAGCGTAGTCGAAGATCGACTGTCCATGGCTGGGGGCTTCCGCCAGTTTGATGTTTCGGCGAACGCGCGAATTGAACACTGTGGCACTCGCCCAGGGAGCGTGAGGATCGCTGCCGTTCAGGAACATCATCAGATCATCGGTCACATCTCCGGCCAGTCGGGTGCCTGTCTCATAGAGACAGAGGACAATCCCGGTCACTTTCAGTCCGCGATTCAATCGTCGTGCGACCAATGCGGTTGTTTCGAACAGTTTGGAAAGTCCCTGCAGGGCAAAGAAGTGAGGTTGCAGTGGAATAAACACTTCCGAAGCCGAAGTCAGGGCATTGATCGTGAGGACTCCCAGCGAAGGAGGGCAGTCCATGATGATGTAGTCGTATTTTTCGTAAGCACCGGCAGCCTGCAAGGCTTCTCTCAGAACGAATTCACGTCCTTGAGCGTCGACCAGTTCCAGTTCGGTGGCTGCCAGATCGAGATCGGCCGGAGCGAGCCACAAGTTCGATCCCACCATTTGGGAAATGTCGTTGAATCCACGGGTTCCGGTGAACACCTGATAAACGGAATGAGCCCCGCTCGCCACTTCGACTCCCAGGTGCAACGACGCATGCGCCTGTGGATCAAGGTCAATCAGGCAGACCCGTTTTCCCTGCCGAGCCAGACCCGCCGCCAGATTGACACTGGAGGTGGTCTTTCCCACTCCCCCCTTCTGGTTCATGACGGCAATCGTACGCATCTTTCGACCTCTTGTCTGGAACAACTATTTTCTGACGGACTGGTCAGCACATCCTGTCGCTGATTCTTGACCATCTCGTTTTGATCTTCAGGATTCCGCAGGCGCAAATTGAAGTTTTGCGTGCCAATACGCCTTCAAACGCCTGCAGCCGGTCGAGTAAACTGCTCGAATTCCGGTCAGTCGCACCCTCGCAGACGGATGGGAAAGATTGATACACTCCCACCGTCCCCCTGCCGGGTCTTTCTGAATACTGGTGAGAGACTCTATCAAATGATTCGCCACTGCTGATAGAGGAATTCGGCCAATGAAATTCCCGGTCTTCAGGGAAAATTTTGAACTCAATACCCGACCGTTGCTCCATGGTGACGGAACGGAAAATTTCATCAGGAAACCATCAAACGGGTTTCCGGAAAGTTTTGATCATGTCCAATGCAGACGATTTGCCGGTCGATGATTCCGAAGAAGAACTCCGGCCATTGGCGGTCGGAAAGGGATTTTGTTTCGCCTCGAACATGATCACTGTCGACGGTTACGCCGTGGGGGTCATGTACCGGGAAGAACCGGAAGATGAAGAAGACAGTGGCTGGCGGTTTCTCTCCGGCGGTGAGGATCAGGAATACCTCGACAATCCGGAAAACGGGGCGTTGTACGATCTGAATGCCATTGCCAACTTCGACGATGACATCGTCCCTTTTCTCGATGCTCCCGTCGGCTCCGCGTTCGAGAGAACCGAAGACACCGGCGAATTCGTTGCCATCGAAGACGATGATCTGGAGGATGAAGGGGACGACGATGATCAGTAACGACAACAAACCATTTCGACTCTCCGCCGACCAGATACAACCGTTGGCCGAGGGGTACGGAGCCTGTTTCGCGACAGACATGATCACTGTCGACGGAGCCAGAGTCGGGTTCCTGTACCGGGAAGAACCAGACAACGAGTATGACAGCGGCTGGCGGTTCCTCTCCGGAACTGAGTCGCAGGAGTATCTCGACGACGATCGCAACACCAGCATATTCGACGTCAACACGATCGCCAACTACGCTCCGGAAATCATTCCGTTTCTCGACGCCCCGATCGGTTCGGCATTCGAACGGGAAGAGGGGGTTGATGAGTTCGAAGAGATTGAACTGATTCCTGACGATGAAGATGAGTGATCAACGCCGTCGGGCGTCCACTTCGGATTTGAGCAGATCGGCATATTTGTTGACCATCTGATCGATGGAAAACTCCTCCTGCATACGGAGAGCTCCCGCGGTTCCGAGTCGCTGGACCTCGTCTGGATTGTCAAAAAGTCGAAGTGAGAACTGGGCATATCCGACACTGTCACCGGGTTTGATGAGAAATCCTTCCCGGTCATGTCGGATCAGTTCCCGATTCGGCGGAATGTCACTGACGATCGCCGGCTTCCCGCAGGCCATCGCTTCCATCAGGCTGTTCGACATCCCTTCGAATTCGCTCGCCAGCCAGAAAAGATCGACGAGATGCAGCAGGCTGGCCGCATCTGCACGGTGTCCGAGAAAATGGACGTGATCAGAGACCTCCAACTCTCGTGAAAGCTGCTGTAGTTTCTCGCGTTCTGGACCGTCCCCGATGATCAGAAAATGAGCGAGCGGATTCGCCTGTCGCATCAACTGAGCGGCCCAGAGGAGATGCGGCAATCCCTTCTGCTTAGCCAGCCGTCCACTGAATGCAGTCAGCTTTGCTTCAGCAGGCAAACCCAACTGATTGAGAAGTTCGGCACGAGTGATTGCAGGTTGCGGCGGGACTTCCACGCCGTTGGGAATCACTCGTAGTTTCTCTTCCGGAACCCCAAGTTCCCGATAGAAGTCACTCACACTTTGTGAGTTCCCGATCAGCCGGTCTGTGCGAGGAATGAGCAGTCGATCCAGACGTTTCTGCCAGCCTGATTTCCAGGAGTCGACACACCGTTCGGAAATCAATGTGATCGGTTTCGCACGCATTCCCCACGTCGCCAGTCGAACCGCCGTATTGGCCGAGAAAAGACAGGACAACACAACGTCCGGGTTCGTCTTCTGAATTTCACGGCGAACCCGAACGAGATGAACGGGATCAAAACGGTTTCGTTTCCGGAGAATGGTGACCGGAATTCCATGATCACGCAGCAGTGCCTCATATGGTCCGCCACGGGATAAGGCCAGAACGTGAACGTCGAACTCCATCCGGGGCAACCGGCAGGCGAGCAAACCAAACTGCTTCTCCGCGCCGGACTGATCGAGCGTCGGAATGACAATTTGCAGCTTGATCACAACACAATCCGGTTGAATGAAATTTTTTACCGCGAAGACGCGAAGGACGCAAAGAAAGGAAATAAATTAAGGGGTGGCCCCGATTGCTTGCAATCGGGGAGGCGCAGCCTTAGGAGGCCACAGACCTGATGTTCTCCATCCGAATGCTACCGTTCGGTATGTTTAAAAGTGGAATGTTTTGACCATTTTTACATAATGAAAACGGTCTCGGGAGGGCGAGGCTCCCGCCGAGCCGCAAACCAGGGAAAGCGTCATCCCTCATGCGGCTCAGCAGGAGCTTCGCCCTCCCGCATGTCTGACCATCGGAAAATAAGCAAAACCACATTCTGCAACTGTAGTACTGAGCCCGTCTCAATTCAGTACGATTCCCCTCTGCGATCTTCTTCGCGCTCTTTGCGTCTTTGCGGTAAAAACTCTTCACCACCAAGACAGCAGGACAACATCTAGAGCAACTTGCAAAATGATTTCCCCGTCCCCGCCACGCGGAGTGCAGCGTTTTGAATGTCGAAACGCGCGCTGCGCGGGCACATGGTAGAGCAAACTGCTCTAATCCAGCGCGGCTTTCAGTTCGTTGACCAGGTCGTCCGGATTTTCGATTCCCACCGAAACCCGAATCGTGCTTTCTGAAATTCCACCGGCGCGGCGGGCTTCCAGTGTCATGCTGGCATGGCTCATCAGTTCCGGGTACTCAATGAGAGACTCGACTCCCCCGAGCGATTCGGCCAGCTGGAACAGTTTTCGTTTCTCAAGGACTTTCTCAACAGCGGGGCGGCCTCCTTTGACGTCGAAGCTGAGCATCGCGCCGAATCCGGCCTGCTGACGTTTGGCCAGTTCGTGTTCCGGATGTGACTCCAGACCGGGGAAGTACACTTTTTCTACGTTTGGATGTTTCTCCAGCATCCGGGCGATGGCCATGGCTCCACGCTGATGGGCTTCCATGCGGGGACCAAGAGTTTTCACTCCTCTCAGAACCAGCCAGGCATCAAACGGACTGCATCCCAGACCGAGGGCATTCACATAGAATGCGATGCGTTCGCCGAGTTCTTTGGTCCCGGCAATGACGGCACCGCCAACGACATCGGAGTGACCGTTCAGGTACTTCGTTGTGGAGTGAACAACAACGTCGACTCCAAGTTCGAGCGGTTTCTGGAGATAAGGGGACAGGAATGTATTGTCGGCGAGCGTCACAAGATTGGCCGATTTGGCAATCTCGACGACAGCGGCAATGTCGATGATATTCAGCAGTGGATTACTCGGAGTTTCAATCCAGACTCCCTTGGTTTCTGGAGTGATCGCTGCTTTGACTGCAGCCAGATCACGCATATTCACGAAGCTGAACTTGTAGCCTTGCGACGTGAGAATATCCGCGAACAGACGGTATGTTCCACCATAGATGTCGTTGCCGGTGATAATGTGATCACCCGGTTTGAACAGATACATCGCCGTCAGAACGGCCGACATTCCGGTGCTGGTGGCACGACAGAGAACGCCTCCTTCGAGAGCCGCCAGATTTTCTTCCAGCGCGGCCCGGGTGGGGTTTCCACTGCGGGTGTAATCGAATCCACGATGTCCCTGCAGGCTGTCCCAAGCAAAGGTGGAGGTCGGGTAAATCGGAGTGGTGCAACTCAGGTAAGCGGTATCTTTATCAACACCGGTATGAACACAGCGAGTCTCGAAATGCATGGCGAAACGGTCACTTGATTCGGGAAAGTTTGGAAATATCGACAATTCTCCTCTTCAGTGTCTTCATTCCGTTGCCGGGTGTCCAGCGAGTTGCCCTCGACGGCGACTGGCGAATCACAGGATTCCGCCATAAGATAGATTTTTGCCCCGTTCGCGGTGCGTCTGGACGCACCCTACCGTAGAGTGCGGATGATCTACACTCGTAGGGTGGTTCGAGCCAACATGAAGGTGCGGTGGGTCCTCAGTCGCAGGATTCACTTCAAATGAACACAGACCGCCACAAGCACGATTGGCTGTTGGCGACGACCCACCATCACGTTGTGGCGACTTTGACCCACCCTACAGTAATAGACCGAGTGATCCATGTCGCGAGAAATAATTGGGAAATTGCAAGCCGGTTCTGGCGACCGGTATGCCATTGTGGTATCGCGGTATCATGAAAATGTGACACAACGTCTTCTTGACGGGGCCAGAGAAACACTCATCCGGCATGGTGTTTCTGAAGATTCCATCACCATCGCCTGGGTGCCGGGATCGTTTGAATTGTCGGTGGTTTCCGATCAGGCGGCAAAAACCGGTCAATTCCAGGCGGTGATTGCACTCGGAGCCGTTGTTCAGGGAGAAACTGATCATCACGACTACATCAATCATGCCGTGGCGCAAGGATTCGTAACGACCGCCCAAAACACCGGAATCCCCGTCTTGTTTGGAGTTCTCACCTGCCGTAATATGGAACAGGCTCTGGCACGTGCCGGGGGAACGGTCGGAAATAAGGGAGCAGAAGCAGCAGTGGCTGCGCTGGAAACCGTGAGTGTCGTCAAACAGATTACAGACACGCACTCCTGAAATCTGAACGAAGAACAGCGCCTTTCCCAGAGCGGCATGGCTTGGGTTTGTTTCGCGGAACTCAAGTAACCGCCTGATTTTTTGAGATCATACGGAATGTCTAAACGTAGTAAAGCGCGGCAGGTTGCCGTGCAAATGTTGTATCAGGTTGATTTGAACCCGGATGTCGACGGATCGAGTATTCGTACAATGATTGCGGATCGTCTGAACGACCAGCCGATCCGTGACTTCAGTTGGGGACTGTTTGCCGGTGTCATGGAACATCGCGGACAGATCGATGAGCGCATTCAGGCCATTGCCGCCAACTGGAAGTTGAATCGCATGGCGGCGACCGATCGGGCCATTCTCCGTCTGGGAGCTTACGAACTTCATCACACGGAAACTCCTGTCGGCGTGGTCATTGATGAAGCAGTGGAACTGGCCAAGAAATTCAGCGGACGTCAGTCTTCCCAGTTCGTGAACGGCATCCTGGATCGCCTGATTCCTGCGGAACGCCGTCGCCCGGATCGACCTGCTCCTCAAGGACCACTGCGAGTCAGCGAAGACCAGTTCGCTCCAGAAGTCCTGCCGGAAGGGGCCGTTCGTGAACGGGACTTGCCGAAAGAGATCGACAACGACGATTGATACCCAAACGGTGCGTCGCGACGCGCCCTACAAAAGCCAGGCAGGATGATGGCAACACAAGCTCCGATCTTGCAGATTGATGGTCTCACCACCGAATTCGCCAGTGACGGCGCTCCTCTGAAGGCGGTCGACGACCTCTCTTTGAAAATTGCCCCCGGGGAAACTCTCGGGTTGGTTGGAGAGTCGGGTTCGGGCAAGTCAGTGACGTCGCTGTCGATCATGCGATTGCTTCCTCCCGTCTCCGCGAAGCTGGCGTCTGGGACGATTTCCTATCTCGGAAAAGATCTGATTCGGCTTCCGGAACCGAAGATGCGGGCGATTCGCGGCAGCGAAATCAGCATGATCTTTCAGGAACCGGGAACCAGTCTGAATCCGGTGTTCCGAGTTGGCAGGCAAGTGGCCGAAGCGATTCAGTTGCATGAGAAGGTTGGCAGGAAGGAAGCCTGGCGCCGCACGATTGAACTCTTTCGTGAAGTCGGCATTCCGGAACCGGAACGGCGCGTGAACAGCTTTCCTCACGAAATGTCGGGGGGACAGAAACAACGGGTGATGATCGCGCTGGCTCTGTCGTGTAATCCCAAACTGCTGATTGCCGATGAACCGACCACCGCGCTGGACGTGACGATTCAAAAGCAGATTCTCGATCTGTTGCGGCAGTTGCAGGATCAACGGGGGATGTCGATCCTGTTCATCACGCATGACCTGGGAGTCATTGCCGAGGTGGCCCATCATGTGGCAGTCATGTATCGCGGAAAGCTGGTTGAACAAGGGCCGGTTACAGAGATTTTCAACGCGCCGAAGCATCCCTATACACGGGGATTGCTGGCCTGCCGCCCCCGACTCGATACGAAATTCCGCCGTTTGCCGACCGTCAGCGACTTCATGGAAGTGACGAAACTTCCCGACGGAACGACTGAAATCACTGCGAAAAAGATGACGCAGGAACGGATCACGTTATTGGAAACGGCCGGACGGGACCGGCTTCTTCATCCACGATCTGAATTACGAACGCTGGGACATCCTGTCGGGGAACTTTCTCCCGACGAGCGTTTTGCGACAGTTCCGGATGGG
>DATMFC010000015.1:0-5344 GCA_035556335.1 Planctomicrobium sp.
ATGAGAACATCAACCATAATGCCGATTCAGCAATTAATAGTCTGTTTGAATATCTGATTGTGATTGACGACAACCAGGCTATCGGTGAATTTTAGAGTGGTAGGTCTGATGAAGCAGGCGATCGGAAAACAGATCAAGCCCGAACATTGATTGTTCGGGCTTGATTTTTGTCAATCAAAACGCCGGTTCCCGCAGGTCAGGTTGTCCATATGATTCTTCAAGTATACTCTATTCTCCCAGTTTCAAGTCGATCTCATTCTTCTCAGCTTTAACTTCGATTTCCAGTGTTGCATTCAGGCAGGGGCGTAATAACTTCAAACTGACTGCTGCCTGTTGTGGATTTTCCGAATCTTCCTCAATCGATACACTGACATTGTGAATTCCCACGACTGCACCGTCGTTAATGTCATATGTGGAAAGTGTAAATCGACCATTGCTGTCGGTCTTTCCCGACGCAGACTTCCCGGGCATCGATGCACTTCTTCCTTCGCCTGACTGGGGGGAAAAGTTTACTTGAACTCCGGGAACCGGTTTTCCCTGACAAGTTAAAATACCACTGACCGGGGCGGTTTTGTAATGAACCACTTCTCCCTTGCAGCCCGTTATGCTGCAGACCAACGTACAAGACAGTAGAAATGAGAATCGCTTCAGCATTGATGGATCTCCATACGACGTGGAATGAGCTGCATCAACTACTGTTTATAAATGTTAATAGAAAATGTCGAGAGCTACGTACACACTTTCTACGTTTCCGGTTGCCGAAATATGGTCGTCAAAAGTCGTTGGAGGCTTCCTGCTGTTCGTCAAGCAATAGTCGTTTCACCACCATCGTGGCGTACGCTCCGCGGGGGAGGGTGAAACGGAGCGTTAAACGGTTGCGACCGCCGGCATCAAGTTCGTCTGAAGCGAAGTCGCCGGAGAGATCGCTCACGGGAATCATGACGGGGCGACGACTACGGGAAAAGAATCGGTCACGAGGAAACTTCACTTTCAGGTCGCGGAGTTTCCATCCGAGTCGGGTCAGGGTCTGTTCGGTTTGTTGGGGATCAGGGAAGTCCTCGAGTTGCAGGCGTCCGGAGGGCAACGGGCAATGTTCTTTCCACAACCGCGATTTGATCTCGGGATCAAGTTGAACAGGGACTCGCACCGGGCCGGTCCTCAGAGAAAACGTTGTCAGTTGATCAGCCGGACAGACGTTCTGGAAACGATCGCTGACAATCTGATTCCAGATGTCACTTTGCAGTGCAGAGAGAAACAGGCCCCGCAGGTCTCCATTGACGCATTCCCAGGCTCTTTTGAAATCAGTCGGATGATCGCAGAGATACGTGACGATGCTTCGGCGATGTGACCGGCTCAACAATTGTTTGCACTCCATCCAGTTTCCCCAATGATCACGGAGAATTTCTTTCTGCTCCCGTTCTTCGGCGTCGTCGAGTGGTTCATGCTCTGCGAAAGTGAGATGCAGTGCTTTTTCGTAATCTTCCCGGATCCATGCGGCGGCAATGAAACCATGATCCGGGAACCAGGACCCGAATCGCTGATCATCGAAATAATTGGGAATTCCTGCCTGCTGGATCTCCGGAAGAGTGGTTTCCGCACGGCGTTGTTCTTCTTCCGTCAAAGCACGGAGAACCAGACGAAAAGCGTTCCCGGAAAGATCGTCCGCGGAGATTTCCCGAGTGGATTGTCCGAGATAGGTCAACGTGAGGGAATCGTCTCCATAAGATCGGCGTGGACCGTTGCGGATGGTGATGCGCTGCGTCGTGACCGCGTGACGGTCTTTCATTCCGGCATGTTGAATGTTCTTTCGGGGCAATCCGAACTGTCGGGCCAGCCGGTCGAGTGCGTCCAGCGTCGTCCATCCCCGTTTCTGTAATTCATAAACGGCAAACGATCCGGAGTTTCCGACCGGGAGGGTGCATTTCTCGATGACTTCAAAATCTTCAGGGTTCCGGCGGAGTTTCATCGGTTTGTTGAATCAATCCAATTTCAAAGGGAGGAAGCGGGAGAGGAAATGTTCATTCAGTAGTTCCAAGTTTGATATGAATATGAAAGAAGTGGGTAGTGGGTGGTGGATAGTGGGTAGGAAATGGCATGAATTTCCAGCCTTTTTCTGACCCCTGGTCCCTGAATCCTGACCCCCTTGCTCTCCATCAAAAACAAACTTGAAGTACTGTCATTCTTCAATCGACACCGTCCAAGGGGTCGTCCCGAGGATTTTGAGGAAGAGTTTACCGGATCTTCTCACAATCGTGTCGCCGGATTGGGGGCTGTCGAGTAATTGGTTGGCAAGCATTTCAACAGGTACGTCGGGCGTTTCGGAATCATGAAGATTGATAATCAGGCTGGCAGTTCCCATCGGTGCCTCCGCCTGCCAGTGAAGTTTCCATTCAGACGAGGTGATTTCAAATGTTTCTGTGTTTTTCAGTCCTGATCCCGACCAGGTCTTCACGATTTTCTGTGAGGATGCGGGGGAATGCCCCGTCTCAGAAACTGCAATTGCTGGTGCTGTTTCCTTCGTCACAGGAGCTTTACAAAGCGATCCTGAGAACAGAACTCCCACAAGTAATCCTGACACCGCCCCGGCCCCCATGCCGGTCAGAAACTGGTTTTGCGAATTCGTCTGTGATGTGGTTTGCTCAGACATTATTGGCCCTTTCTGAGTCGGCGATGGAATGATTCTTTTGATCTGATTCGGTCTTCCCGGCGTGATCCTCCGAAGGCGTCTCTTCCGGATAATGAAACGGACGTTGTGCCCCGCGACGCCTGAACCAGTTCAACAAATTCTGAACGGATGGCAGCAGGACGGCCTTGTGCAGCATTTTCTTCTTACCGGGCAAATCGACCAGTGCCAGTCCCAGTAACAGCCATGGCATGCCCGGCCCGGGAAAGACGACAAAGAAAATTCCGATCAGAATCAGAATTCCCCCAAGGATATTCCGCACGATCACCCAGACAAGATGCAAAATGGGATGCCGATCATGAGGACGTTCTCCCGATCTGAGAAAAAGGTCCGCCGGGGCCACACAAATGCAAATCCACAATGCTCCAAACGCGATCACGCTGGAGAGGAGAATAATCCCTCCCCAGATAAGTATCGCGCTGAACATTCCTGTCGCCAGGATTTCGGTTGTCATCGTTCTCCAAACGAGGCTGATTCGGAACGGTTCCTTTCCCCTGCCTGCTGTCGATATTATTGTTAGCAGAACCGCAAGGAAATACTTAACATTTGTACAGAATTCAATTCTAAGCCGCGACCCCTCAAGTGAGATTCCGGCTTTGTTTGTGGCGAGACAGGAGTTTTTCAGTGCCGATTATCAGTGTCGAAGGGGATTGGCTGAATCAGTTGCTCGGGCGGACGTATGCCGTCGAAGAACTGGCCGATGCACTCGAACAAATTGGCTGTGACGTCGATGATGTTCTCGAAATCGACCGGTTTCGTTGTCCCAAATGCCAGCAGGTCGTCGAAGCCTCGCTGGGCGCGGAAGTGACCAGTCGCTGTAACTGGTGCGAATTTGAACAGGAAGCCAGTTTCGAGAAAGTGGGTCGGGGAACCGTCATTCGACTTGATCTGCTGGCCGCCCGACCGGACCTGTTCGACGTTGGCGGAATCGCCCGGGCGTTGAAGGGATATCTCGGACTCGTCGACGGCTTGCCGGAATACAGCGTCGCTTCGTCGGATGTGGTGGTCACAATCGATCCGGCGGTGGACGGGGATGCGTGTCATCGCCCGTTCATTCGGTGTGCAGTCGTTGAGATGCCGGAGGTGAACGACGTCACTCTCGTCTCGCTGATGAAACTTCAGGAGGCCCTGCACTGGGGAGTTGGACGGGATCGCAAACTGGCGTCAATCGGCGTCTACGATCTCGACACTGTTCAACACCAGATTCAATACACGACGATTGACCCCGATCACGACAGATTCGAACCGCTTGGGCGTCCCGGGGAACCGATGAGTGGGCGGGAAGTTCTGGAGAAGCATCCCAAAGGGATCGGCTATGCCAAACTGCTGGCCGACCACAAACGGTATCCCGTGTTGAAGGATGCCAGCGGAACAATTCTGTCGATGCCCCCGATCATCAACAGTGAATCGACCAAGGTCAAAACCGGCTCGAAGCGTCTTTTTGTTGACGTGACCGGAATCAGCCTGTCTGCCGTAATCAAGTCGCTGGATACGTTTGTTTCGTCGCTGCTCGAACTGGGAGGAGTGGCGAAATCGGTTGAGATTCATCAGGCTGATGGAACAGTCATCACGTCTCCCGATCTGACTCCGCGCACTGTTGAGATCGAACTCTCCGCTGCGAAACGCTGGCTCGGATTGCCGCTCGATGAGCAGAACCTTGTCGCTTCTCTGAGACGGATGCGACTCGACGCCCGACAGGTCAACGGGAGCGGTGACCGGTTCGAAGTCCGGTTCCCTGCGCTGCGAACCGACTTCAAACATATGGTCGATGTGTTCGAAGACCTGGCCATCGGATTCGGGTACAAGAACATTGTTCCAAGTCTCGCCAGTCAGGCCACGACAGGGCAGGGGCGTCCTGAAGAAGATGCCAGCGAACCGGTGCGCAGTGTTCTGCTTGGTCTTGGTTACTCTGAAATTATGAGTCTGCCGATGACGACGGAGGAACTGCATTACGAAAAATTCCGTCTTCCGGTTCCAGAACATTACCCACGGATTGCCAATCCCAAACTGAAAGCGATGACGGTCGTTCGCTCTCACCTGATGACCGGACTGATGGAACACTTACAGGAGAACCGTCGGGCTCCGTTGCCGTTGAAGTTTTTTGAACTGGATAACGTCACGGTTCTTGCCCCGCAATCTGAAACAGGTGCCCGGGAAGAACGGCATCTCTCCATCGTCGTGATGGGGAAAGATGCGAGCTACGCTTCGTTGCGATCGGTCATCGATTCGTTGTTGTTTGAACTGCAACTCACAGGAACCTATGCAGCAACAGAACACCTGTCATTCATCCCTGGACGAGTCGCTCAACTCGGAACCGATGGTCCGGTGGCCGGAGTTCTCGGAGAACTGCATCCGGAAGTCATCACTGAATTCGGACTGGACCACCCGGTTGCCATCGCCGATCTGAAAATCCTGAATGTCGAGTAACAAAGAAGAGGAGACTCACGCAAAGGCGCAAAGGATTTTTGTTCTATGCTTTGTATGAATTTATCGCTTTCTTTTCATGGAAACTGAGAGGAGAGATCAGGTTAGAATGGTGTGTCCTTTCAACATTCGCTGGCCCTTGCCTGAAGACCTCACCCTAATTCATTCGTGCAATTCGTAATATTCGTGGTTCCTGAATTTTCCATATTGTTCCAAACGCAATGATTACAAATGAAC
>DATMFC010000016.1:0-4007 GCA_035556335.1 Planctomicrobium sp.
GATGTGATCAGGTCTGTCAGATTCCCCCGCTGGGCCAGGTCGATTCCTTGAACGTCTCGGTTGCCGCGGGAATTATGATGTCGTCCCTCAGTCGTCCATGAGCTCAGGATCGTCCTGGTGGTGGCTCCGTTCCGCTTCCACTTCCTCAATGAATCCTCTGGCGGCATCGGCATCTTTTTCGAGGACGAACAATCGAGATTGCAGGACTCCACTGAGTCCGGCCTGATTTTCGTTCTCGATCGAGCAACGGATTCCGGAATCTTCCAGAGCCATGCGGATCACTTCGAGTTGCCCCACATTGGACGACTCGTATACCGGGACAAGCTGTTCTGTCGTCATGGTCTGGCTCCTTATGTTGGACGGTAAAGACTCCATTCCATTCTAAAGGATGCTGAACAAGGATCTACCCCTTTGATAAGTCGGTCATCAGGAATTTTCTGAAGCCTCATTTCTGAAAGTCGCGGAAAATGGGAGGGAACGGTGGTAACGTACCCGCAGAGGTGTTAGCATCCGTTCCATTGGGAAGCGAATCGGTCGAGAACCTTTTAGCTCTGTTGATTCAGAGTGAAAGTGAATGATGTTCTCCCGATCACAGATAAGATCACAGGCAATCCGGAAAGACGCGATTCGGCGGAAACGCAGACTCGTCAGTCTGGCGTTGCTGTTCTCTGTCTGCCTGACTCTGGTCCCCCTCCCTGTTGGCTTTTCAGGAAACGGGGTCGAAAAAGACCGGTCACAACCCTTTCCGTGTCAGGATCGTCCTTGTGGTTGCCGTTCTGCAAATCAATGCTGGCAGAAATGTTGCTGTTTCACGAATGAACAAAAGCTGGCCTGGGCAGAACGTAATGGGGTGAAAGTCCCAGCAATTGTTCTGAATCAGACCATTGCCAGATCCCGGACCAATAACAAAGAGACGAGCAGCAAGAACTCCACCCCTTTGGCTCAATCCTGCAAAACAGCAGGCACTTCTTTACGGTCTTCCTGTTGTGAGAAATCGGCTCAGAGCAACTGCGGACAAGATGATTGCGATCATGACACACAGGAGAAATTCGCAGCCGAAAAATCCGCAGCCAGTGAACAAGACAAGTCTCCTCGTGTTCTCATTGGAGTACTGGTTCAAAAATGCCAGGGAGAAGGGCCTTACTGGAACTCTCTTCCATGGAGTATTTTGCCAAAGCCGATGGAAGTGGTGATTCCGGAAACTCCGTTCACCATGGCCCCGCTCTTTCTTCTTAACTCTCCACTGGATGTCTCTTTTCGTCCTCCGGTTCCCCCGCCGCGAACTGTGTGACGCCGCGTTATGGTCCTGATTCAGGTGTCATGGTGAAGCCTGCGCCGGGTGATCTTTTCCGAAGGCTCTGGCGTTTGCGTTGAGAAGTTGCGGCGCGTGTTCGCGCGCCCATGCGGTTGATCGGTTCGCTTCCCAAAAACGGCTCGTGATGCTGTTGTGGGCGCGCCATCATTCGCCGCACGTTCTCGCACCAGGAATCATCCCACCCCAGAGCGGTTTGCTCGACCGGGTGTCCGCGTGGCAGTATGTCCAGGGCTGAAAATCGCCTGGGAGGGCGAGGCTCCTGCCGAGCCGCAACCCAAAGGAACGCGTGATCTTTCATGCGGCTCAGCAGGAGCTTCGCCCTCCCGAAGATTGCCCATTTTGAAACAAGCAAAAGCCCTGGCAGTCTGTCTCATCTTATTTTTAATGCGTTTTATTCTGAGAGACTTCAAGGAGACTGGTGTGTTTTATCTTCAATGTCGCTCACGTCGTGCGACTGGTTTTACGTTGATCGAATTGCTGGTGGTCATTGCGATCATCGCCATTCTGGTCGCGTTACTGCTTCCGGCCGTTCAACAGGCCCGGGAGGCAGCGAGACGTTCCCAATGCAAGAACAATCTCAAGCAACTGACTCTGGCCCTGCATAACTACGAGTCAACACACACAGTGTTCCCTCCTGGGACGCTGGGGTATCCCATGGTGTTCTCTGCGCATGCCCAGTTGCTTCCGTATGTCGAACAGGCTGGCTTGCAGAACCTGTTGAACTTCTCTGTTCCGCCGATGACCGCATTCAACCCGACCAGTACTTACGATACAACTCTTGTCTCGGCGAATGATGCCGCTGCACGACGCGCACTTTCGTTGATGCTGTGCCCCAGCGACCGGAATCGGGTGCCTGACTCGATCTATGCCGGAATCAGCTATCCGGCCAACGCCGGTTCCGGATTTAATGGGGTACCAGCGGCGAACATCGAGGATACAGGGAGTAATGCTGCGTTCGCCGCTTCCGGTAATGCGGATGGTGTCATCTTCGCCCAATCCAGAATCCGTCTGCGTGATATCACTGACGGGACGAGTAACACGGTTGCCTTTGGAGAACATTTGCTCGGAGACGGCGTGAATACAATTCCAAATGGAAACGATCCCCGTCATCGTGTGATTGAACTGGTAGATGGCAATGCAACTACTCCAAATGACTGTCGTGACGCAATGACTGATGAGAATCGATGGTCAGGCCAGCGCGGAGCGAAGTGGATCAACGGCCATTTCGCCGACACACTCTATAACCACTTTTATGAACCGAACTCAAGAACTCCAGACTGCCAGAACAGACACCATAGCAAAGCACTCACCAGTGCTCGCAGTGCTCATACGGGAGGAGTCCATATCTCTCTGACCGACGGCAGTGTCCGCTTCGTCTCCGACAGCGTAAATCTCGCCACATGGCGGGCAATTTCCACTCGAGGAAACGGAGAAGTGACAGGAGAGTTTTAGAGAGCAGTTTGCTCAACCGGGGGCAGTAATTGCACCCGGTTGACTCAAGCGGCTTACTTCAATTGTTCCAGCCAGGCGAGAAGATCGGCAAACTGTTCCGGTGTCAGATCATCGATCAGTCCGGCGGGCATCATGGATTGTGTCTGCTTGGTCCGATCTTCGATATCGTCCTGCAAAAGCGTGACGGAGATTCCGTCGGCCTGTCGGATCTGAAGACCTTGGGCTCCTTCACTGGTGACGAAGCCGGTATAGATCTTTCCTTCAACTGTACTGAAAACTTGTGTCTCAAAGCCTTGGGCAATCTTTGCACTCGGTTTGAGAATCGATTCGATCAGTTCTGCCCGCGAGTAGCGTTTTCCGATATCCACCAGATGCGGACCTTTGGGAGCCTGTCCCGCGGCCACGGTATGGCACGCCAGACAATTGTGACGTTCAAACTCCAGTTTCCCCTTGGCCGGGTTGCCGGGAGTTTTCATGGTTCGTCCAAAAGTGACCTCGTAAGAAAGGTTTGCAATCTGGTTCGGGTTGGACGGATCGACCTTCGGAAGCACGATCGGTTGGTCGGCCTCCCGATTCATGGCTCCAATCGCCTCTTGAGATGCCCAATCCAGCTTGACCTGATGCCGCTCCAACTGCTGCACAATTCTGGCTTTCAACGTCGGATCAGCTGTATGAAATGCCAGCTTGAGGGCGGCATCGATTGCCGGGCTCTCGCTCCATGGCTGGCGATCGTAATACGGACCGGTTCGATCAGGCCGGGTTCCCCACCACTTATCTTTATAGACTCCTTCCTGATGGTAAAGCCGGATTAACGCACTCAGGATGGAGAACTGGTCTTCAGGAGTTTTGGTGGATTTCAGCGATTCCTTCAGTCCGGAAATCACGGCAGGCGTATGAATCGACTTCAAGGCGGAGAGCGCACCATGGCGATACGGTCCGTTCAACGCTCCCAAACAGGCATCGACGGCATTCAGACGAACCAGGGTTTGAACCGCAAGATGAGGAATGACCGAAGCCGGATCCGCTTCATTATGCTTGCGGCTTGTCACGAGTTGTCCATCTTCACGAACGGTCAACGGAAGCACGGCATTGGCCAGTTCCGGACGGTTCAGGCGTCCAATGCTGATCAGGGCCTGAGTTCGAACAACCGGATCAATGGAAACCAGTCCCGCAAGAAAAGGTTCATTCGGGAGATCGGCTGTCTCCGGAAGACGATCGGTCAGTACGCGGAGAATGGTGG
>DATMFC010000017.1:0-4182 GCA_035556335.1 Planctomicrobium sp.
TCTGTTACCGCATCATCGATCTCGAAGATGCCGTTGAAATGGGAATCTGCGAGTACGACAAGGTTCATGACCTCCTTCTGAGAATCTGTAAAAATCCTTCAAACGACTGGATGTCGTTGCCGCAATTACGTGGACAGGCCATCCGAAGCCTGATGAATCAGACCTGGCAGGTCTTTGAAGAGGATTACGATTCCATCATGAACGGAGAGAGAATGGACGATTTGAAATCGTCTCTCGACTCTGAATGTCAGGCACAATTGCAGGAAGTGAGTCAAATTTACGACTCGATCTTCAGTCACCGCAAGAAACTTGTGACCGAACTGGGAGCGTACCACATTCTGGGACGCATCCTCAGCGCATGCGTCATGACAATCAAAGCCATTTCCGATTCACAATCCTACAATGATATTCACTTTCGCTCAAAACGGACGATAGAACTCAGCTGGGGGCGAAAGCATGTTGAAGACAATTTGAATCAGCCGTACCGCTGGTGGCTTTCTCAGGTCATGGATTTCGTCAGTGGAATGACTGACGATTACGCAACACGACTTTCCCGGGAAATCGGAGGATATGCGGCGGATCTGGAGACGTAGTGTTCCGACTGTTTGAACAATCGGTTCTTACCGCACCATTCATGCTGTTCTGAAACAATCAGAGTTCGTAAAGTATGTCCTCATTGTTCCTTTGAAATACAAACTCCTGCATCGTCCAGACTTAATTTTGGGGTTAAAGAATCAGAACCAGAGCGGCCAACGAGCCGCGGAACAGCTCTGGCAACTCCCAAATTGAGGCTGGACACAGCACTCCATCCAGCAGCAAGCAAATCATGCCTCTTTGCGAATACGAAACACAACTGGACTGTTCCGTTGAAAATCTGTTTGATTTCCTGAGTCGTCCGGCCAATGTCAGTCGGGTGACCAGTCCGGATCTCGGAATTACGTTCACGTCCGCCCCTGATGTTCTTCACACGGGAGCACGTCTGGATTTCCAGATCATCACCTTCGGACAACTGATCAAATCGTCACACGAAATCGTCGAATTCGACCGTCCTCACATTGTGATCGAACAACAAGTCACCGGTCCCATGAAAGCATGGCGGCATCGTCATGAATATGAAGCGAACGGAAACGGCACGTTGATGCGCGATGTCGTCGAGTTCCAACTCCCCGGGGGCATCCTGGGGCTCATGCTCAGTGAATCCAAAGTCTGCGACCACTTGGAAGACGGGTTCTTCTACCGTGAACAACGTCTGAAAGAACTGATTGCCAGTGGTGAACTGGCGTAAGACGGGTGAAAGAGATTTACCGCAAAGACGCGAAGGACGCAAAGAGATTGATTTCTTTGCGTCCTTCGCGTCTTTGCGGTAAGAATCCATTCATGAAAAGACTACCAGGATGTTGCCCAAAAACATCACGTTGCCACCAGAATGTTGACCGAAAACCACATCGGTCAAAACGAGACAAAACGGCAACATTTCAAACGCAAACCTATCTCATTCTGCAGTAACAGGTTAAGGAAGCATGTCTCGAAATCGTTACAGATGTGGCATCTGATTTGATCTAGGGGGAATCTGTTCATCTGGTGTGCAACGCTTCGAACAGGGTTGTACACCTTCTCTCACACATGATTCTCCCCCTCCGAACGGATCGCTGGCCGGTCGGATGAGGACAGGGCAGGTTCTCAATGCAGACGTCGACACTTTACATCGCCACCGCAGACGAAAAGCTGGGGCGCGATCTGGCAGGCAGTCTGACTCAAGGGTTCAAACTGTGCGTCACCACCCAGTTGGAGCAGTTGCGGTTCCTGCTGGATGAAGGAACTCCCCGTCTGGTTCTCATGGACCTGAGAGGAACCATGGATCAGGGACGTGTGGCCGATGAACTGATCACCAAACTGGAAACATTGGAATCAAACGCCTGTGTCATTGCGTTGATCTCTCCCCAAACGCCAGACCTGCTCAAACAGCACTCCGATAAACCGCAAGTGAACCGATATACGGGTCCGGTTTCGGCGATCGAACTTCGTGCGTTGATTTCACGGACACTCGACACAGAGCGGCCTCGCATCAGCGAAGAAACACCAGCGAAAACTCAGATCGAACCCATTCACACTCCGGCCCAGGCAGTCTCCAGCGAACGGGGAGAGTCGGTGTTTGAGGGGGTGACCAGACAGTTTGAAACACGGTCGCCTGAACTCAAACAGATGCTCGACGACCTGATGATCGCCGCCGGTCATGACGTCACGATTCTCCTCATCGGAGAGACCGGATCCGGTAAGACGTTCCTGTCGAATCTGGTGCATGAGTCGTCTCCCCGACGATCGCAGCCATTCCTGCATATCGCCTGTGGAGCATTGCCGCGCGACCTGATCGAAAGCGAATTGTTCGGTCACGTCAAGGGAGCCTTCACCAGTGCTCATGCCGACAAGGAAGGAAAGTTTCTGGCCGCTCGACGAGGAACCATCCTTCTGGACGAAATCGATGTTCTCGGCCCGGAACAGCAGGTGAAACTTCTGAAAGTGATTGAAACCGGAGAGTTTGAACCGGTCGGTTCGAACCAGACATTCCGCTCTCAGGCCCGACTGGTCGTCGCGAGTAACCTGGACCTGCAACCACTGGTCGAGCAGGGAAAGTTTCGCCCCGACCTTTACTATCGCTTAAACATGCTCAAGTTCGAAATTCCGCCACTACGTAAGCGGAAAGTAGATATTATCCCACTTGCTAAAAAGTTTATTAAACGATTTCAGGTGAAGCATAACATCGCCGTCAACCATATTGACGACTCACTGCTGGATGCCATTTTAAGCTATCCCTGGCCGGGGAATGTCCGTGAACTGGAACACGTCATTCAACGGGCGGTGATCTACTGCCGGAACGGAGTGCTCTCACGGGAACACCTGCCGTCCCACCTGTTATCAGGGCATGTCGGTCCCACGAATGACGCCTCGGTTCAACTGGGAACGATGGGGGGGAGTGCTTCAAAATCACACTCACTGGAGCGTCAGGTCTCGTTCACGGAGAAAGAAATTATTGAACAGGCATTGTTCAAAAACAACTTCAGCCGGACCCGAACGGCCGTCGACCTCGGAATCAGTCGGGTCACGCTTTATAACAAGATGAAGAAGTATGAAATGCTGAAGTGACGGGAAAGAAATACGAAATCCTAAAACCTAAGAACCAATCAACAGAATATTGCTATCTCTTTGGTTCTTAGAATTTAGAATTTCGAATTTCCCTTTTACTTATGAGAGAGAAATCGTCCGCCGGAGAGGAACATGCCGTTCTCGCAAGGACGACACCATTCGAGCTGGACCTGATATTCAAACTCACGGTTTTCACTCGCCATGCGGACCGTCACTTCGCCGGGGGGGACGTAGCCTTTGTGCAACAATCCCAGTCCGAACCGGCTCACTTCCCGGGTGACTGCTTCCACGATGTTGCCGCGAGCGGTGGTGATTTCCGCTGGGACAGAGAGTTCCAGACGTTCGGCACTGCGGTTGTGGTTCTCTTCCGATTGTCCGATTGCTTCCAGAACTTCTCGTAGCTCGGCAATCGTGGGCCGACTCCAGGGATCATCCGACATTGTGCCCTCATCTGCGTGAAAACAGGAATGAAGCCCTCAGACTGTTGTTGAAACCGGCTTCACCAGGAACCGCCGACGCTGGCAACTCCCGTCGGTTGTGTGAACCCAACTCAAGGAACATTCTGACAGGCTGAAGATTCAGATAAAAAAGAAGCTTCTCTTCACCCAACAAAAGGATGAAGAGAAGCACACTTCAATTCGCTACTGAATCCTACGTCATCCTGAGCAACTTGTCGGCAAAATGCGGACAAATTGAAGAGCAGCATTAGAACCAGCAAATTCGCTGCAATCTGTCCAAATCAGGCAACCCGTTTGATTTTCAGTGACATCTGATCGCCGTTGTCATCTTTATCGCTGTCGCCTGCATCCGCTTCTGATGAGGCAACCGGCACGGAGACCACATTTCGAGTCTGATGTAAATCAATCGGTGCTTCGTCGTCGTAATAGTCATCCGGATCCCGACGGGCATATTTCAGTCCTAGAACGACGGCAACACCTGCTCCGAGAAGACCACAGACAATCCACAGCACTCGTCCTCCAGCCTGCTGCCGGGCGGAACGTGCGTTTTGTCCCCGTGTCAGGGCAGGAGCCGTGTTCTCAG
>DATMFC010000018.1:0-5162 GCA_035556335.1 Planctomicrobium sp.
CCGCCGGGCAACTCATAGATGATGCCGATGGTGGAATACACTTCGGTACGAGGCTTTTCTTCGGCATCGACGGCCGTGGTAATCTTGATCACTTCACGTTCAGGGACCAGGATCAATGGAACATTTGAGACATTGGAAAACACTTCATTCACAGCGACCCTTAATGGCACGTCCTTGAATTCCAATGGCTGAACATTTTCATCGCCGGTCAGCCCTTCTGCTTCAAGTGCGTCCCGATCCAGACGCACATTGAGTTGTGTTTCCTGACGCAACCATTCCGCCACGCTGGAGACCGCATGAAATTTGAAGTTGACCGAAACTGGGCGATCCATGGCCGTTTCCGCCCGATTCAGAAACGCCCGATCGATGTCGCGATAAGGACTGGAAAGAGATTCCGGAGTGGGCAGAACATTGGTCCGGACGAGATCAACGACAGGATAGACATGCGTCTCCATCCGGTCTTTGGATGCGGCGACGGTCGTGATTCTTAGAAAATGGGGGGATTCAATTGCCGTGCACTCCGTTCCCGAAACCGATGACAAACCGTGAAACAGCAGATTCCGCAAGGTGAGATGATTCAACCCGGTGAGTTCAATTTCATCATTCGGGCTCGTTCCTTCCTCTCTCAGAGCATGCTCATCCACCAGAACCGGAAACCCGATCTGTTCCTGAATCATTTGTGCAAATTCTGTCAGCGTCGGGCGAATGGCGGTAAGTTCAATTCGTTTCATCATCTGACGCGCCAACGGATGGCGACTGAGAAACGAACGGCTGATCTCCCCTGTCGTCAGTAAATCGGGAGGCAAATCGGAACGGGGGAGAAATACCGGAGTGTGCCGGTCGAACAGAGGACGCTCAAAACCGAGGCCATGCAGGATGGAATTGATTTTGAATTGCGACTGCACCCGTAGTTCAAGTTCACGAAATTCATTGTCCCCCCATTCTTTCGATGAGGATCTCAATGCCTGCAATTTCTTACTGGCAACAATTGCTCTTCTCTGTTCGACTAACACTCTGATTTCTTCAAGTCGTTCCTCGAACTCCGCCCTGGTCATTGATGGAGGAACTGGCAAAGGAGGAAGAACCGGCTTACCGCTTTTCGTTTTACTGGCCTGCTTGCGAATCAGTTCCTGCACTTCCGGAGGATAGGGAATCGCGGCGACCGCTTCCGCCGGCTTCCAGTAGCGATGTCGAAGACGTCGGTCGATCTTCCATCGTGCGTAATCCGCTTCACTTTCCAGCACCAGAAACGCCGTGTACGGACTCATCAGACTCCATTCCTGAGCCAGCGCGATGATTTCGCTTTTCTGTTCCTGTGTGGGTTCAAGTGGACGAGAGAGGAGCTGTTCCAGTTTCCGTTGAGCCCAGAGTCGTCCGGTAAAGATGGCTCCTTCCGAACGTTCTTCTTCAGGGCGAAGCAGGTAGTCCCGTTGCTCTCCATCGACGGTCACGGCAAGTTGAAGTTCCGCCGTCGGACGGCAGACTCCGAAGACGTACAATGATTCTTCATGCGGCCAGGTGGGGGACGTGAAGAGTTCCACATCGTTCGCTCCGGTGATCTCCACATGATCGACACGTCGGGCAACAGGAAGTCCGGAGGCAACCCAACTCAGAAGAGATCCCATCCTTCCCTTCTGTTCGATCGGGAAGTAAGACCCTCCTGTTCGCTGGACGCCTCGCCGCAACGTCTCCGGTTCTTTTCCACTCGGATTGATCGCAACCGCTGAGAAAATCACCGGCCGCTCGGACGTTGCCTCACCCGGAACCGGTTCCGATTGTAACAGTCGCGTCCAGTCCGGGCTGCTGACCCCGCGCGAAATTTCTCCATCACCGATGTAGATCAGATGTCGCTGGCGATCGTGCTCCCTCTGCTTCGAAAACAGTTGCAGCGCGTCCGCCAGTCCGATTTCCAACTTGCTGGGCCCCAATGCAAATTGCTCTTCAAGAACATCCATCGCAGCAACCGCTTCCGCGGACAAAGGCGAAATCCACTGCTGTGTTAGACGCCGCAGATTTCTGTCGACACATGCGAGTTGAAACCGGTCTTCCTTCCGGAGATTTCCCACGATGGTTCTCACGGCAGATCGGGCCTTGTCCAGCTTGCCGGCACTGCTGGAGGTATCGACGAGAATCAGCACATCATTCGGACTGATCTGCTTGTGATTATTTGTGCGATCATCAGGAGGAAGAGTTGCCAGAAAATACTGCTTCCTGATTTGCGGGTCTTTGGGTGAGCTTGTGATGAAACGCTCAAGCCTGCTCCCGGTGGTTGTTGGTTGCTCAAATGCCACTTCAAATGCGGAGGGGGGATGAACATGTTGACGGTGCCAGTCAAATCGTACGGCTCCGTCATTTGTGGAGTTGAACTCCAAATCCGGGTGTGATGTCGAACGGAGTGAATGGAGGGTCACCGGCGAGGCGATTGTCCCTTGAATTCGAAGATCCCAGATTGGTTTCAGGTCCGACATCAGCGGCAAATGAAAGAACGTCTGACGGTTCACTTCCGCCAATGGAACAGTGAAGTCCAGCAGAATCCGTTTGGTGTCGTGACCGAAAATCGGGAACACCCGCATTCGAAAGAGATTGTCCCCCAGTTGTTCCAGGATCGCGGGATCCCGTTGTCTTCGGACGATGGAGTCATAAATTCCAGCGGCCTGCTGTCGTTCGACCAGTTCTCCCTCAATGAGCTGATCGTGTGTAACGAACATCGCAAAACGACTGACAGACGCTCCCGGTGGGAGGTTAAAGACAAAGGTCCCTTCTCGCTGGGCATGAGTCGGATTGAAGAACGACTGGTCGATCTGCACTAGCGCGACCGGTGGTTTCAATACGACATTGACGTGATAACGGGCGATGTCCATCCGCATCACAGAACCCGACTGAGCGTCGTGAACCAGTAACTGTCCCGGTCCCTGGGACGATGCTGGCACCGTCCATTTTCGGACTTCGTGACTCCATTGAGTCATATCACCCACTGGAGATTTTCGTGTGGCCGTTTGATTGTGAACCGTCACACTGACCGGCCCTTCGAATGCTTCAGTCTTTTCCTTCGTGGTCCATGTGATGGTTCCATTGAGGAGATCCATTTCCGTAATGGGCTCTTCAGTGACGTCGGCGGATCGACGAAGGTTTAACGTCGTGTCATTACCAGGAGAGAGCAATTCTTCTCCGAACTGAATCCGCCATTTCTTCTCAGATGAAGAGAGTTCAAGGAAAATCCGCCCGCGATGAAGTGTCAGCAGAGAGTCCTCGAAATGGGCATCCAGATGGGTATCGGCATCCAGGAATAATTTTCCATTTCCCAGACGGATTTCGACAAACCCGGCGGCGGAAGTCCGAAAGGAGCCAGACTTTGGAAGTGATTCACCAGGGTAAAGGATGCGCCATTCTGATTCATCAGTAGCACGAATGGCGACGTCTCCCGTCCCTCCAATCAGAGAAGTGGCGTGACCGGAAACCGCGAAGAGCAGCAGAGCGGCAATGCCCACCCCCAGACGTAAACAACTGGCCGGCAAGAAACAGGCTCGTCTCATTACGATCTCCCATTGCGAATTCGATGACGGGCCAATTCGCCCCCGATCAAACCTGCAACGTGGCCCCAAAGCAGTTTTGCTTCTATCGGAAACGTTAGAGATTTTTGTTTTCAACAGCAATTCTGCGACGGAATCCGTGTCAAATTCCTAGTCAAACTGGCATCGGCTCGCATCCCTCTGCAAGCCGACATTGATTTCGGTGATGACATCACTCCAGGACCGGAAGAGATCATCTATCCAACAGTCCTCAATTTCCCTGCGCTGTCCTTGAAAGCCTAACCACGGGAGACGGTTGTTGCGGAAAAGTTTCAGGCCATGGTTGTGCTGGGGATTGCCAACAGTCGGATGAAAGACTTCTTTGATATCTGGACGTTGTCACAGCAGTTTCAGTTCTCCGGCCCGATCTTGTGTTCAGCGATCAAGGCAACATTCGCTCGGCGTCAGACCTCCCTGCCCCATCAGCCGCCGTTGTCTCTGACAGAAGAATTCGCCACAGACCGTCAGAAGCAAACACAATGGAATGCGTTCATCAGGAAAGGGAAGCTCGACGTACTATCAGGTTGCAGAAGAAGTCCTCGTTCCCAGTTGATCAGGAATATTTCTGATCGAATCGGGCGTGATCGGAGTCTCCCTGCCGTGTTTTGCTCGGTGATATGGGTTCGGTTACCGGTGAAGGAGTTCCTGTTCCATGGCCGCAGGCGATTGCCGGTGACAAGGCTACCGTAACCAACTGGATCGACGAAATGTTTGCAGAAGTGGGGATCACTCCGGTCACCCTTTCAAAGAAGAATGAAGGTCGTGATGCCCGTACGGTGGAGTTTGACAAGGAGTGCTACCGTCAATGCAACGTGGTGGAACGACTGAGCGGTTGGTCGACGGAATGCCGAAGCGTCTTCGCCAGATATGAAAAAACCGCCATCAACTTCGGTGGCATGATCCAGATGGCGTTCATCCAGAGATACCTGAAAATGATCGCAACGTGACTTTAGGGACAAAGCCTAACATCCCAGCACCCTGAAAGCCCTGTCCAACTTGGCCATCCGGTGGAACTGGAAGTCATTGTCGGCCGCAATGACAAGCAGACTCTGGTCCGTACCGTGATTGACGGGAGAAAGTACCCTATTAGGGAAGAGCCGGGAAATGACGTTCCCGGCAGCCGCTGTGATGTCTATTTCTTTCCGATGGTCTTGGGATCGGATTCCAGATTGAAGTCCAAATCGGCCTTCTTACCGGGTTCCAAGTTGGCATCCAGCTTTGTTTTGGAGTTATATTTTGCAGGGATGCGGGGATCCTTGAGCCGGTCGGTGGGGTCTTCATCCCCTTCTGGAGCAGACATGATCATCACTGTGTGTCGGCCAGGAAGCGCCCCGGCAATGTCAGCGGTGTATCGTAGTTGGTATTTACCGTTCGCGTCCGTCCGACCGCTTGAAGAACGTCCCAATTCGGGCCGAAACTCCACCATGGCGTCTGCAAGAGGCAGGCCATCCAGCGTGACGACTCCGTGAACGGGAACGAGATCAGGAACAGACGCTCTGCCGCCGCATCCGGCCACGATCATAACAGCAAATCCAGCGACCGATGCAAGGTGAACCGGCAAGACAGTTTTCATAGAAAGAGAACCCCTTAGAG
>DATMFC010000019.1:0-4829 GCA_035556335.1 Planctomicrobium sp.
CCAGATAGGCCGCTCCAATCAACACCACCAGCAGATGCATCGAGATAATCTCGAATACCAGCAGGTACCCCGTGCTCGGGGTTGTCTTCACTGCAGATGACGTCCCATCGTTATGCCATAGATCCTGATCAAATCTGACCCCGATCAATGCCGTTCCCAGTGGTCGAGCCGTGTCTCCTTCGCCGGCGGGATTAAAACCGCTCGCGGCTTGCGACGGATGGACTTCGTCGAGTAACTCTCCGACATGCTTCCAGTCCACGGCCAATACGGAGACCATGAAGACACCGAAGAGCGCAATTCCGATAAAGCCCCCCTGAAGCAGTTCAGCGGGAGTCATCTTTAAAGATGCAAACGGAGAACTCGACGTGAGCATCACTCCAAAGATCAGCAGCACCACCGTTCCGCCGACATAAATCAGAAGTTGTGTGGCTCCGACAAAATCGGCATTGAGAAGAAAGAAGAGTCCTGCGGTTGCTCCCAGAGAAACCACAAGCCAGAAGGCCATGCGGACAACACTCTGACTGAACACAACTCCCAATGCTCCGCCACAGGCAGCGATTGCATAAATCGCGAAGAGAACTTGTTCCATCACCCGCGGTCCTCCGCCTCACGACCGCGTACGGTGACCGCATCTTCCGGATTCGAGGTTGTTTTTATGACCGGGCGTGACACTCGTTCTCCAACTGGAGAAAGAATTGTCGTTCTTTGAAAGGCGGTTGCCAACATCAGCGGCCAGACAGCCGTTCCCAGCAGAAGTACACAACTGATGGGGACAAGGTACTTTAAACAGGTCGTCATCACCTGATCGATTCGAAGTCTGGGCAACGTCCAGCGAATCCAGATCTGTACGACCACCAGCAGAGACGATTTCACCAGCAACACGACCATGCCGAGAAACCGGCTCAACGCTTCATAAGCAAATAATTCGCCACTGACAGCAATCATGGTGTTGTCGATAAACGGCAAGCCGGTCCACCATCCCCCCAGAAAGAGGATCGATCCCAGCATGCTGACCAGAAACATTCCGGCGTATTCGCCAAGAAAGAAGTAAGACCAGCGCATTCCGGAGTATTCCGTATGGAACCCACCGACCAGTTCACTCTCGGCTTCCGCGAGATCGAAGGGAGCCCGTTTGTTACTGGCAAGCGTGACGGTGAAGAACACGAAGAACGCAAGGAACGCGAACGGGTGATAAAAGAGAATCCAGTTCCAGAATCCGCCGGACTGAACGTCGACGATGTCAATCAGATTCATTGACCCGGCAATCATGACAGGGATGACGGCGACGATGGCCAGTGGAACCTCATAGCTGACCATCTGGGCCGCTTCGCGCATGCCTCCGAACAATGACCATTTGGAACCGCTCGAATACCCGGCCAGCACGATTCCCAACACTTCCAGAGAGAGAATCGCCAATGCAATGAACAGGCCGGAGTCTGCAATCACGGCGACCCAGCCACTGCTGAAGGGGACGACAATAAACGTGGCAATGACCGAAACGCAGACAATGTACGGAGCCAGTTGAAACAGAAACCGATCCGCCACTTGCGGGGTCAGGTCTTCCTTCTGCATCAGTTTGATGCCGTCGGCAATAGATTGCAGCCAGCCGAATCGCCCTCCGGTTCGAGTGGGACCAAGACGGTCCTGAATTCGCCCGGAAACTTTGCGTTCGGCCCAAATGAAGATCAGGGCAGGAAGTCCGAAAAACAGAGTGATCAGCAAGGTATGAATCGTGGCCGCCAGCAGCGTTGCTCCCTCTTCCGGGAACAGCCAGCCTGGCAGAAAACTCAGTCGTGCGGCGAACCAGTCAGACAGGGTTGCAGCGAGCGGAAAGAACGTCATTCCGAATTGCCTGTCCTGTTTGAGGGTGCCGGGGTTAAGAAAACGTGCCCAGAGAACCTCCAACGAAAATTCTCATGGCCAGATTGTGGCGATTCAGTGCGGTCGCCATGAAATCGGCTACGGGAGAACGCGTCACGGTTCACGTTATGACACATGCCGGGAGGACATTCAAGTCCCGGAAGAGTTCGCAGGCAAGGCCGTATTGTGGCGCCATGAAGAAGAATCAGCGATCATTGATTCCGGTGTTTCGTCCCTGTGTTTCAGGTCACGGAAATAAAACATGCCCGGCGATGTATGAGAAAGTGGCGTCCTTGCCGATTTCCATCCCTGGTATCCGAGTGTGTGGGGCTCGGAGAGTTGTTGAGTGAGACTTTCTCGTGATCGCCGGGCATGGTTCTGAACCCGGTCAAGTGAGAAACCAAGGGGAGAAAAACTAAGAACCAAATTCTAAGGACCAAGCAGGAGAGAACATTGCTCGTTGTGTGAGCGTCTCTTTCCAGATTGGTGCAGAGAGAATGGCAATTTTCTCAACCGGAGAGCTGGGTAAAGAGCTCTGTGAATCCCGGCATATCCGTTTTCAACTGATTCATCCACGCTTCAGGCTGCCAGATCTCGACACAGATCACTGCGCCGACCACCACGACTTCGCCCCCTTTGGGGACATCCAAGAATTCCCGGAATCCCTCGGGAATCAAAAGTCGTGATCGGTTCGCCAGGCTGACTGAAGTTGACCGAGTAGAAAGAAGCCGCCCGAGTCGTTGGACATCGGTCCATCTCTGTTCCATGCGTCCGGCACGGATCTTCTCGCGGATCAACGACACTCCATCGTTCATCCGCTGACGCCAGTCACCTGCTTTCCACAGGCTAAGACATCCATAACGTTCCTTCGCCAGGATGGTCTCACCAGCACTATCGGTCACCCCCTCCGTAAATTCGGTTGGGAGCGTCAGTCGAAACCGGTCATCTAATGCCCGACGAAATTCTCCTGTCAGAAAGAATTGTGGTGTTTCGGGCATAAGGAAAACCGGGTTGCATGATTACGGGACTGAATCAGTCTATTGGGTTGGTTTCCCACTTTCAATGATTTTCTAAAGAGCAATTAGGGCGTTATTCCCACGGAGATGGATATTACCCGGGAAGATTCTCCGGTCAACCTGATTGAACAAAATCTGCCGACTTTGTCGAAAGTTCTTTCAAAGCCAATAAAAACACTGCAATTGTGATCCAGAACAATTCGTGTGCGACACATTGCATCGTGAGAGAGAAGCGGAAGAAGGCCCGTGTCCTGATGTGGGAAATGGACCCATCCTCGGTTGAGAGAGTCCTTTCCCGATGATCGGAATGAGTCGCTGATTGATTCAAAACAAGGAACCACGAATCGGACGAAATCTTACGAATAAATTCGGAAAGACTCTCTTTCTTTTCATTCGTCCGATTCGTTTGATTCGTGGTTCTTTTTCTCCGGGAGGGCGAAGCTCCTGCTGAGCCGCGAGCAAGAAGAACGCTTTCCATGGTGTGCGGCTCGGCGGGCCTCGCCCTCCCAAGCCTTCTTCAAAAATGAAAGCCCTGAATGCAGACACCCCTCAGAGATCCAATTGAAGATCTCTGAGGGGTGCTGTGGTTGCTGTCGAAGAGAGTCGCCTCTCACTTGCACATCGGACTTACGCCGGAGGTGCCCATTCTTTTCTTAGTCGGCTGCTGATCTCATTCACGATCTGGTCAACCGGAATGCGAACCTGTTCGAGCGAATCACGATCACGAATCGTGACCGTATTCTCTGCGAGTGATTCGTTATCGACGGTGATGCACCATGGGGTTCCGATTTCATCCTGTCGACGGTAGCGTTTTCCGATGGCAGCCTGCTCGTCGTATGTGGTTGGAATCCCGGCGTCGCGCAGGGCTCGATAGATCTCCTTCGCCTTCTCCGGCTGACCATCTTTCTTCACCAGCGGGAAGACGGCGACCTTGATCGGCGCCAGCCGCGGATGGAATCGCATCACCACTCGGGTTTGCAATTGTCCCTTGTCATCGGGAGCCTGATCTTCGTGATAGGCTTCACAGATGAAGGCCAGTGTCGCCCGATCGGCTCCGGCGGATGGTTCAATGACGTGCGGTAAATACCGTTCGCGAGTCGTGTCGTCGAAGTAGGTCAGATCTTTGCCTGACCCCTTCCACTTCGGCTGTCCTTCGGCATTCTGTTCGACTTGTAACTTGCCGTCTGGTCCGGTGTGCAGTTTCCCTTCCATGTGAGAACGCAGGTCGAAATCCCCACGATGGGCGATCCCTTCCAGTTCTCCATATTCGTCGACGGAGAGGAACGGGAACTGGTATTCGATATCGGCAGTTCCACAGGAATAGTGTGACAGCTCGTCTGATTCATGGTCACGCAATCGCAGATGCTTCGGGCCAATCCCCAGACTTGTGTACCAGGCGAACCGACGATCACGCCAGTATTTGTACCATTTGGGAGACTCGTCCGGCTGGCAGAAGAATTCGATCTCCATCTGCTCGAACTCACGCGATCGGAATGTGAAGTTTCGCGGAGTAATCTCGTTTCGGAAACTTTTTCCAATCTGACAGATCCCCACCGGGAGCTTTACCCGGGAGGAGTCCATCACATTCTTGAAGTTCACGAAGATCCCCTGTGCGGTTTCCGGTCGCAGAAACGCGGCGTCCGCTTCGGTTCCGAGTGCACCGAGAATCGTTTTGAACATCAGGTTGAAGTCACGCGGAGTCGTCAGCGTGGCGGGTTTTGTCGCTTCGGGAGCCACCACGTTTTCATATTCTTCCACAGGAATTGTGGCGAGGCTCACGGCGTCCCCATGCCAGACAAGCTTGTCGGCTTCCTTGTTTTTCATGCCGAACAGCTTCAAAGCCTTGGCGGTGATGGCCTCAACAATCACGGTGTCGTCGGCAATGGCGGTGATGAACAGCTTGCCGACCGGAGCGTCACCAATCTTCCCGTCAACCCAGCGTCCGGTGACGTG
>DATMFC010000020.1:0-12063 GCA_035556335.1 Planctomicrobium sp.
GACGAGTCCGTAGTAAGCCGCTCCCCGGGCGACCGCGAGATCGTGTCGCTGATTCTCAAGAACAATCGGAGTCCACGTTGCGTCGTCTCCGGAGTACCAGCTTTGAACAACTTCGAGAATCCGTTCTTGTATTTTCGGGGATAGGAACGCACCCCCGTTGAAAAGAATGATGTCAGGACGAGTCGACTCTCCGGCGGCAATATTGCTGGCGGAGAGATGATTCTGAAGAAACGCAGCCAAATGTCTGGTCATTGCTGGATCGGCAGCATAGGGCAATCCGAATTCCTGAAATCCTGAACTCTGTTTACGTGGACGTTCTGCCAGCGCCACTTTGGGAAAGAATCCTTCCAACAGCAGCGTAAGGATTTCATCGCGTGTCACTTCGACACTTTTTGACCCTCCAATCAGTCGCGAACCGGTACCATGAATGGTTGCGGTTGCGGTCTCCGGCGGATTGGAGGAAAGGAGCGTCTCTTTCACCTGTCGGCAGACACGAACAAGACTTCCCCATTGTCGTGCTTCGAGTTGTCCTCCATTCGAAAAACGGGGCTCGAGATGATGGGCCAGTGCCAGGTCGAGATTGTCTCCCCCCAGGATCAGGTGATCACCGACCGCGACCCGATGAAACTGCACCAGTTCCGTCGCGTGTTCTTTCACACGAATCAAAGTGAAGTCGGTTGTTCCTCCGCCGATATCGCAAACCAGAATGTTCTGTCCCGGTCGCACCAGTTCCTGCCAGCGATCGGAATGTTCATGCAGCCAGGAATAGAACGCGGCCTGTGGCTCTTCGATCAGAACGACACGAGGGATTCCCGCCCGTTTGGCGGCGTCAATTGTCAGTTCCCGTGCCACTTCATCGAAGGAGGCCGGGATTGTGATGACGATTTCCTGCTGTTCGAGCGGATGCTGCGGATGAGCCTGATTCCAGGCACTTCGCATCTGTGACAGATACGCCGCACTCACCTCAACCGGCGAGCGTCTGGGAACATCTTCCGATCCTCGCCAGGGAAGTAACGCCGACGTGCGATCCACTCCGGCATGACAGAGCCAGGACTTGGCCGATTCCACAACCCGACCGGGGACCAGTTTCCCCTGCTCTCGAGCAAAGACCCCAACCACCTGTCGCGGGTTCCCTTTGGAATCGCGTTCCGTTTCATCCGAATCCCAGGGCATCGTCAGCGAACCGGATGGGAATTCATTCTCGGCAGGGAGATAACTGAAACTGGGAAGCGTTTCCCGCGGTTCCACTTCTCCCGGAGCGATCAACTGCGGAATGGAAAAGGTGACAACACGGCGATCGTCCGAGTCGGTGTCGATATAACAGACAGCCGAATTCGTCGTCCCCAGATCAATTCCGACAAGATACCGACTGGGGTTTGAGAAGTTGGAATCGACTGGATCAGAAGAGGACATGCCGTGAGTTTGACTTTCGCACTTTTGTAAAACAGAACGGAGAAGAGAATGATCACGCAAAGGCGCTAAGGCGCAAAGAGTTTTTATTTCGGACTTTGTGTGAATTCATTGCGACTCACTTCAGGATACCGGGAGGAGATTTCAGATCAAAAGGTTTGACAATTCATCACTCACTGACGTTTCTCAGGGAATGCGATTGCTCCTCATTCGTCGTTTTTGAAGGATCCATATTGTCCAAAACGTGAGGATCACAGAGAACAGTTTGGTATTGATCTCTTTGCGCCTTGGCGCCTTTGCGTGAGTCTCTCCTCCGATGTTTTTCAGGGAGACCCGGTTTGGGCTTTGACGAATGAGAACAGATGCGGAATCGCCGGAGGAAACATCGTTCCGTGATTGGTCCCCGGAATTTCGATCAGCTTCACATCTGGATTCCCCATGATCTTGAACATTCTGGCCAGATAGGCGTTTTCATCATAACGACCATAAATTTCCAGCTCCCGGTCTCCGGTGATTAATAAAAGAGGCGGAACGTCTTTACGAACATGATATAACGGGGCCAGTTCATCAATCAGGGGCTGTTTCGGTGGAATTTTCTGTTCCGCCCGGGCAGCCATATGAGTGATCGCCTGACCGGAGACGGATACGATTCCGGCAAACCGGTCGGGTGACAGGTCATGAGCGGCGAGCCATTTGTGGTCGAGTCCCAGCATCAACACCTGATATCCGCCCGCTGAGTTTCCAGCCAGAAACACCTTGTCTGGGGAACCTCCGTACTCATGGATATGCTGAATCGTCCAGGCGGCGGCTGCGGCCGCATCTTCAAGACAGGTCGTGACCGGAACTTTCGGAGCCAGTCGATAACTGGCCGAGACGATGCCGACTCCCTGATTCATCATCGCTTGGGGAATCTCCCGGTTTCCTCCCGTTAAGCCGCCGCCATGAAACCAGACAACTGTTGGGAAGCCTGTCATTCCGGCCGGGATGAAGAGGTCAACCTGACACCGCTCGCGTGCCGCTGCATCCAGCGTTCCATCATCGGCACGATAGGGGATGTTGCGAAGATGCTTCCCTGTCGCCGGTGTTTCAGCGTAAGAGATTGATTCTGTTTGCAGAAAACCCATCGCAAATGAGAACACGACTCCAGCGAGAGCCCAGCGAGTTTTGACCGTATTCATCAATTCTCCTGAATCAGCAGCCAAGGAACAATACAGATGAGGAGGTGTTACAAGACTTTCACTTTGTTGAAAATGATCTGGGAGGGCGAGGCTCCTGCCGAGCCGCAACCAGAGAGATCGCGTCACTTTCCATGCGGCTCAGCAGGAGCTTCGCCCTCCCGGAATCTGCCCATTTAAAACAAGCAGAAGCGTTGGGATGTGTTGTGCAAGGAATCATCGCGAGAACATCATAGCACAAAAAAGAATGGGTGATTGACATTGGTATTGTCAACCACCCATTTTCAGTTTGAATTTGACTTACCGCATCAACTCGATCAGGTTCCGGCCGGGACAATTTCCGGTGGAATACTGATGGTTTGCGTTGAAGTCACATTCTGGAAGGCTTCTTTGAGAATCTTTTCCTGCTCACGTTTGTGAGCTTTCGAAGACCCCGTGGCTGGGCTGGCACTACGGTCGCGGCTGACTCGAGTGATTGCGAACCGTCTCAGGAACCGGTCTCCGAAGCGGGCGCGAATGTAAGGCCAGGCCCCCATGTTCGAAGGTTCGTCCTGCACCCAGACGAATGGCGTCGAGTCGTCCAGATCGGCAAAGAATTTCTTTAGAGAACGGGAAGGGAACGGATACAATTCTTCGACACGGACAATCATCACTCCCTGATATTCCCCTTCACGACGACGGGCAATCAGGTCGTAATAGATTTTTCCGGAACACATCAGGACCTTCTTGACGTCACGGAAATCCTGGAATTCCGAGTCCGGGATGAACCGCTGGAATTGTCCCTGAGAGAGTTCTTCCAGAGTCGAAACACATTCTTTGTGCCGTAGTAGACTTTTGGGAGTCATTACGACCAGCGGCTTCTTCCACTTCCGCAGTGTCTGGCGACGCAACAGGTGGAAGATCTGTGCCGGAGTCGTCGGCTGGACCACCTGCATGTTGTCTTCCGCAGAGAGCATCAGGAATCGTTCGAGCCGGGCGCTGGAGTGTTCCGGGCCTTGTCCTTCGAACCCGTGCGGCAGCAGCATCGTGATGCCGGAGAGCCGGTTCCACTTATCTTCCGCACTGGTGATGAACTGATCGATGATCACCTGAGCGGCGTTACAGAAATCTCCAAACTGGGCTTCCCAGATCACGAGACCCTGCGGGCAATCCAGACTATAGCCGTACTCAAAACCCAGCACACCCGCTTCCGACAACGTACTGTTGTAGATGCTGATCTTCCCGGGATTGTCGGTGACATTGGTCAGTGTATTGAATGCCTGTCCGTTGTTGACGTCATACAGGAAGGCGTGACGATGGCTGAACGTTCCGCGTCGCACGTCCTGTCCGGTCATGCGGAGCGGAAACCCTTCCTGAACCACGGATGCGAATGCCAGAGCTTCTGCCGCTCCCCAGTCGAGCGACTCTTTCCCTTCTGCCATGGCACGGCGTTGTTCGAGAATGCGCTGTGCCTTCGGATGAGGTTCAAATCCCGTCGGTGTTTGCGTCAGTGCGGTGAGTGTGGAACCGAGTTGCTCAATCGGCAATCCGGTTTCGGGGTGGTCCGCATGAGTGACCGATCCCCCATAATATCCCTGCCAGACCCCCCCCCAGTTGTCGACACAACGGATGTAGTTGTCGCGGCGGGCTTCGGTCAGTTCGTTTTCCAGTTTCTGGCGACGTTCTTCCACCAGTTTCTCAGCCTCGTCCCGGGTCACCTCTCCGAGGCTTTCCAGTCGTTCCAGGTAACCGGCGTAGACGTTGGGACGTTGCCGGATTTCCCGGTACATCACCGGTTGTGTGAATGCCGGTTCGTCCCCTTCGTTGTGTCCACGACGACGGTAGCAATACATGTCGATGACGGCATCGCGCTGGAACCGTTTTCGGAAGTCCAGGGCCAGATGCAAGACCTGAGCCACTGCTTCCGGATCTTCTCCATTCACATGGAAGATCGGAATCTGCAGCATCTTGGCGATGTCGGTGGCGTAGGCCGTGGAGCGTGCTTCTTCCGGAGAAGTGGTAAACCCGATCTGGTTGTTCACGATGACGTGAATCGTTCCGCCGACAGAGTACCCTTCCAGTTCGCTCAGGTTCAGAGTTTCCTGAATGATCCCTTCCCCGGCGAACGCGGCGTCTCCGTGAATCAGCAGAGTCGCGCCGTGATCATGGCGAACGTCCTGATAATGATCCATCTTCGCCCGGGTGCGTCCCATGGCGACAGTATTCACAAACTCCAGATGCGACGGGTTGAAGCACAGGGAGAGGTGAACTTTATTCTCCTGAGACGTGATCCAGTCCCAACTGTATCCCAGATGATACTTGACGTCTCCGCCGCCGTGATAGTGCTCGGAATCGGCGTCGTCGAATTCACGGAAAATGGCACGGGGACTTTTCCCCATGATGTTGGCGAGAACGTTCAATCGTCCCCGGTGCGCCATTCCGATGACAATTTCCTGAGTTCCCTCGTTCCCCAGTTTGTCGATCGCCATGTCGAGCAGCGGGATGAGACTTTCTGCCCCTTCCAGCGAGAAACTCTTGGCTCCCACGAACTTACGGGCGAGAAACTCTTCGAAAACGACGGCATCGGCCAATCGTTTCAGAATACGGAGCTGGTCCTGACGGGCCAGGTGAATGCGGTTGGCGGTTTCTTCCATCCGCTGTGCCAGCCACAGGCGAACCTGCAAGCTGTCGATGTGCATGAACTGTGCACCGATGGACCGGCAGTAGGTCTGTTTGAGCCAGTCGAGAATTCCTCGAAGTGTACGGGTTTCTCCCCCCTCGCTCACTCCCCAGGAATTCGGAAGTTCACGATCGAGATCGGCTTCGTCAAATCCGTAGAACGTCGGATCGAGTTCCGGTGGGCTCGGACGTTGTTTTCCTAGCGGATCGATGGCCGCGAGAATGTGACCTCGAACCCGATAATTCCGGATGAGCTGATCAATCCGTTCCTGAGCCGCCGCTGAGTCGAGCGTTTTCTCGGCAATCGCCGCAGCCATCGGCTTGGGAGTCGCCACGGCCGCAGGTCGGGAAGAAGGAGGATCAAAGATACTGTGGGGAGGAAATGGACTGTCTGGTGTCCACCCGGAGGAGAACTGTGTCTCTCCGTTTTTCATGCCGTCGAAATATTGACGCCACTCCGCAGGGACACTGCCTGGGTGCTCCAGGTAGCGGGCGTATAGTTCTTCGGCAAAAGCCAGGTTCTGCACAGACAACGGAATCGATTCAACCGACACGACCGCAACTCCAATACGCCGCGATGGCAAAGGGATGTCTGACTCTTGCATGGTGAGAATCGGGAAAACCGATTCATATCAGGGGAGTGAGTGGAATTTCCACTCAGCTACTTGCAAGAATCTACCAAGCTTGCCGATTTTACCGAACGGGTAAGATCTGAAAAGCTTCGAGTTTCTCGTAAGTGACTCGTGTTGCGTCCATCTTGAGTTTACTGGTGCGAAAAATGGCAGGAGCACGGCAACAACCGTGCGGACCACGTTGGACACGAGTAAGACAAAGTGGTCACACCACTAAATCTGCCGTCATTCTATCGTCCTGTCGAGAATTCGACAGTCGGAGTTTACGAATCCTTCACAAATCGACCATTTTTGCCGATCCGCAAAGTTGACCGGCATACAGGATTTTCCTCGCGATGATTATGCCCACCACTGATTCACGTCGTCTTCAGGGGATTTTCACTCCGAATCTGGTCCCTTTCGACCATCGGGGAGAAATCAATGAATCCGAACTTCGACGGTATATTGACTGGCTGATTGAACGGGGGGTTCACGGGTTGTATCCCAACGGAAGTACGGGGGAATTCACCCGCTTCTCGGTGGAAGAACGTCGCCGGATCGTGAACATCATCGCCGACCAGACCCGGGGACGAGTCCCCATTCTTGCCGGTGCCGCCGAAGCCAACGTCCGTGAAACGCTGGCCGCATGTGAATACTACGCCGGGTTAGGGGTTCGCGCCGTCGCGATTGTGGCTCCTTACTACTACAAACTGGGACCTGAGGGAGTTTATGCCTATTTTCGGGAAATTGGCCGGAACACGCCGATTGACGTCACTCTTTACAACATCCCGATGTTCGCCAGCCCGATCGATGTTCCGACTGTGCAGCGTCTGAGCGAAGAATGTGAAAAAATCATCGCTATCAAGGATTCCTCCGGCGACGTTCCGCACATGATGCGAATGATTCAGGCCGTTCGCCCGAACCGCCCGGAATTCAGCTTCCTCACCGGTTGGGACGCAGCGCTGATGCCGATGCTGTTGATTGGATGCGACGGGGGAACAAACGCGACCAGTGGCGTCGTTCCGGAAGTGACTCGCGGTCTGTATGAAGCGACGATTTCCGGTCGGATTGATGCCGCCCGGGAGATTCAGTACGACCTGATGAATCTGTTCGACAGCATGATCTTCAAGACCGAGTTCCCGGAAGGATTCCGCGCGGCCGTGGAATTCCGCGGGTTCTCCATGGGAGTCGGGCGTCAACCACTTTCCGACAAACAGAAGTCCGAACTGAACGAAATCCGGGAATCACTCCGGGTCAAACTGATCGAACGGGGATTCGTGAAATCGCAGTCGGTTTCCATGAGCAGTTCCGGCAGCCAGCCCGACGTGGCCCAGGTTGTTCGTGACGTCGTGTCGGAACTGAAACGCCGCGGACTGGTGGGGTGATCGGTCAGTGAGTGCTACGGATAAGCCAGGTCGATGACATTCTTTCCTGGCTTAACCTCGGCTTCTTTCTCGATGCTGGAATACCCTTTGGGGAGATTTCCCTCCGATGCCGACATCTCGGCTTTCGGGTCGTTGGGATCTGCCCCGGAGTGGTAGGCGATCGTGACAAGGTGCTTTCCGGTTTTTGCGCCAAATGATGTGGTGCTGTAAACCAGTTTGTACTGGCCATTACTGTCGGTAATCCCGAACGACGGACGTCCTCCCTCCACTGGTGTGAAATTGACCGCGAGGCTTTCGAAAGGCTTTCCGTCGACGGTGACTGTCCCAGTGACGGTTCCGAGAGCCGGAGTATCACCGGAACTGGAACCACATCCCCAAAGAAGTCCCAGTACTGCCAGCAATCCCATTTGAAAACGAAACTCTCTCATCGATACAGGGTCCATTCGTAACGAGTACAGTCTCAGTTTTAGCGCAACTTGCGAAATAACTTCCCCGTCCACGCCACGCGGAAGTCAGCGTTTTTTCTGTTCGAACACCGCGCCTGTCTGATATTCGACACGGGTGGGCACCTGGTAGAGCAGACTGTGCTAGAACTCTCCCACGACTTGCCCGTCATTACGAGCCATCAGTCTTTCCAACGTACTGTCGATCGCATGGATCAGCGATGAATTGGTTCTGACCGGAAAACTGGGGCGATGATCGATATTTTCGGAAATGAAATGGACGCTGCCATCGGCCATCACAAAATGGGCTCCTCCCGTGTGGCGACTTGAGAACCCTTTGTTGCAGTTGGAATTCTGGAAGTTGATCGGCCCCGCCGTCGATCCGAGGCATCCATGGACATTTGACTGCTCGTTTGCAGCCAATGTTCCATAGACGTTTCCTGCTGCACAGGGAAAAGCAGTTCCGGCAGGGTTGGACAGTTCCCAGGCACGCTCCCCAACGAGAAGAGTGTTGCTGGTTCCGTCGGTGATGTCTCTCATTCTGACACTGGAATTTCTCCAGAAAATTCCGTCTGGACCGCTGATGGTCGATGGCGGTGTCCCCCATTGACTCAGATCATTCGCGCCAACCCCATTCACCCATGCTCCTTCAGTGGTGTGCCACTGCTTGCTTGTGTTGCATCCAATATAATTTGAAGTCGCGCTTGCGCGGGCCGTTCCACCGTTGTCGACCACTTTGGAGATATTCAAGCCTGGCGCCGTATCCGAAGGGCATCGGAAGGCGGCCAATGGTTGTTGCATTGCCTGAAGTCTCGTGGCATTGGTTAAAGCCTGCCTCGGCCGAACCGTTCCCACGCTCACGGTCTGATACAGTGCGGCCTGCTCCATCATCGGCAGGATGTACGCTCCCCATCCCCAGGCAGAGTTGTAATTGCCATCAGCCAAATGAGTCTCGTAATTCGCCTGAGTCGTTGGATGTGCCGGAAACTGAAGAACGTATCCAGGCGGGAAAACGTTATGGACATCCACATAGTTATGAAGCGCGAGACCTAACTGTTTCAGATTGTTTTTGCACTGCGACCGACGAGCAGCTTCACGGGCCTGCTGAACAGCGGGAAGCAGAAGGGCCACCAGAATGGCGATGATTGCAATCACCACCAGAAGCTCAATCAAGGTGAACCCCCGCCTCTGAATGAATCTCTTGGAAGCAGTAACTCGGCTGGACTTTAATCTGGAAAACTCACGAGGGAATGGGGGCATTATTGTCTCCGTGTATCAGAAACTCACAAGACGGGAAGAGAAATGCTCGACAGAATTATTTCATGAATGGCTTCGAATATAGCCCCATTGATTTTATCACTCGTCTTTTCATACTGTCAATGAAATATGCTGGCATCAGCATGTGACAATGAGTCTTGGTTGTCTTGCTCGAAACAGATCATCAATTGTCCTTTCCCCGATCCTCAAATGGTGACTGCACCCGGCGCTGTCTCTCGTTTTTCAGAGGGCTGATTCCTTTTGGCGAACCTGTTAGACTCCGCTTTCAATTGTTCCACAGCAACAGCATCGCCGGGTGCCACTGTTCTTGTTGTTCTGTTTTCCGTCTCCCATCCTGACTATCGTGCCCCCACGGAGAGCGATGTCTACTCCCCCATTTGCACATCTGCATTGTCATACCCATTATTCCCTGCTTGATGGAGCCAATCGGGTTCCTGATCTGATCAAACAGGTCAAGAATCTGGGAATGAACTCCTGTGCGATTACCGATCACGGCAACCTGTACGGGTCGCTGGAGTTCTATCAGGTCTGCAAGAAAGAGGGGGTCAATCCGATTCTCGGGTACGAAGCTTACATCGCCCCCGGCAGCCGGACCGATCGCAGCGCCAGCCGACTCAAGGAAGCGGCGTTTCATCTCACATTGCTGGCGATGAATCAGACCGGATTCCGGAATCTGACAAAACTCTCCTCAAAAGCGTTTCTGGAAGGGTTTTACTACAAGCCCCGAATCGACAAAGAGATTCTCGAAGCACACAACGAAGGAATCATCTGCCTTTCCGGATGTGCGTCCAGTGAGTTGTCACGTGCGTTGCTGGCGGACGAGAAAGATAAAGCCCGGCAACTGATCGACTGGTACATGAAAGTCTTCGGCGATCGGTTCTATCTTGAAATTCAGGACGGGGGTGTCGAGATTCAGCAGTCGTGTGCGGAAGCAACGATTGATGTCGCCAATAGAATGGGATTGCCCCTCGTCGCCACGAACGACGCGCACTACCTCTGCCAGGACGATGCGGACATGCACGACGTCTTGTTGTGCGTGAATACGAAATCATTCCGCAGCGACGAAAAGCGGATGAAGATCGGCACCGACCAGTTGTTCATCCGGTCGCCGGAGCAGATGTATGCGGCGTTTCCGAAGCATGCCGAGGCGGTCGCGCGATCTCAGGAAATTGCTGATCGCTGCAATATTGAACTCGATCTGAAAACCCGTCACTTCCCGGTCTTCACTCCACCGCCGCCGAAATCGGATGTCCAGTATCTGCGGGAAGTCGCCTACGACGGATTGAAGTGGCGCTACGGTGATAACCCCGAACAGAAGTTCATCGACCGGCTTGAGTTTGAACTGGGCATCATCGAACGGATGGGGTACTCGAGTTACTTCCTGATCGTCTGGGATTTTGCCCGATTTGCCCGAGACAAAGGAATTCCCTGTACGGCGAGAGGCTCGGCTTGTGGGGCGATTGTGGCCTATCTGCTCGGAATTTCCGACATCTGCCCAATTGAATACGACCTACTGTTTGAGCGGTTCCTTGACCCGAGCCGGACCGAGGCGCCGGATATCGATATGGATTTCTGCCGAGATCGGCGGGAATGGGTCATCAACTATGTGAAGGAAAAATACGGACACGCCAACGTCGCCCAGATCGGAACGTTCGGTACGCTCAAGGCCAAAGCGGCCATCCGTGACGTTGCCCGGGCTCTCTCCATTCCGCTCAAACGAGTGGACGAAGTGGCCAAGATGATTCCCGACACGCTCAACATCAAACTCAAGGATGCTCTGAAAGAGAGTCCGGAGTTGAATGAAGCGTATGAGGGAGATCCGCAGGTCAAGGAACTGATCAACTACGCCATGGCGCTGGAAGGACTCGCGAAATCAGCGGGAACTCACGCGGCCGGAGTGGTGATCGCCGACCGTCCTCTCGACGAATACATCCCGCTGCAGAAGATCACCGGGAAAGAGGACGTTCTGACCCAGTGGACCGACGTGGAAAAAGCGGGTCTGCTGAAGATGGACTTCCTCGGACTCCGCAACCTGTCGATTCTCGACAAAGCGGTGATCAACGTCCGCAAGCATCGCGGGATTGAGATCATTCCCAAAGATCTTCCATTGGATGACAAGGAAACATTCGCGCTGCTGCAGCGGGGAGAGACGAAAGGGATCTTCCAGCTTGAATCAGGAGGGATGCGCGATCTGCTGACCAAGATGAAGCCGGACAAGTTCGCCGACATCATCGCGACGTCGGCCCTCTATCGACCGGGTCCTCTTGAAGGGGGGATGGTCATGACGTACGTGAACGTCAAGCATGGTCGGGAGCCGATTCCCAAGGTTCACCCGATTGTCGACGGCGTTCTCGATGAAACGTACGGCGTGATGGTGTATCAGGAACAGGTCATGCGGATTCTCAACCGACTGGGGGGAATCGAACTGGCCAGTTCCTACAAGTGTATTAAAGCGATCTCCAAGAAAAACCTGGAGATCATGGCGGGATATCGTGAACAGTTTGTTGCAGGAGCCCAGACGCACGGGATGCCCAAAGAGCAGTCGCAGGGAATCTGGGATCTCATTGAAAAGTTCGCCGGGTACGGGTTCAATAAATCGCACTCGACCGCATACGGGGCCATTGCTTACCAGACAGCTTACCTGAAAGCACATTATCCCGAAGAATTCATGGCGGCGTTGCTCTCGTGTGGAATGGAGTCGAGCGAACGAATCTTCGAGCACACTGATGACGCCCGCCGGATGGGAATTGAAATCGTGCCGCCGGATGTGAACATCAGCGACGTCGAATTCAGCATTATCATTGAAGAAAACGCCAAAGAGGACGTCAAACGTCGCGTTTCCTTTGGATTGGGAGCCATCAAAGGAGTCGGTCTGACTGCTGTTGAAGCCCTGGTTGCTGAGCGGAATGCCAATGGAAAGTTCAAGGATATCTTTGATCTGTGTGAACGGGTCGACCCGAAGCTGCTGACGAAATCGGTTGTCGAAACATTGGTCAAAGCGGGAGCATTGGATCGTTTTGGACCGTCCCGCGCCCAGCATTCGATGGTCATCGATCGTGCCGTTCAGGCCGCGGTCTCTCGCCAGAAAGACAAGGCGCGTGGT
>DATMFC010000021.1:0-5551 GCA_035556335.1 Planctomicrobium sp.
GTGGGCTGCCGGGAGAGCCGCACGCGGAGTGACTGGGCTCAGGAAATCCGGCGACTGCTGGAAGAAGATTACCCTTTGGCAGAACGGGTGACACTGGTGTGTGACAATCTCAATACTCACGACATCGCCAGCCTATATCACGGCCGCCTGCGAAAACGGCTACACCTGGTGCATACGCCCAGGAACGGGAGTTGGCCGAACATGGCCGAGATGGATCTGAGTATCCTGTCACGACAATGGCCTGGGCCACCGGCGTTTTGACAGCGCAGACGAGATGGACCGGGAGATTGGCTTCTGGCAAACTGAACGAAATGCGAAGAGGTTGGGCTCGAACTGGCAATTCACCACCACCGACGCCCGCATCAAACTGAAATCCCTCTCTCCTCAAACGTGACAACAAACAACAGACGGACCACTACTGGCCCTGGGGGCCATGATCCTCGTCGGTGTAATGGCATTCCGGAAAATGCAGAGGAACCACGGAATGAACGGAAAACACGGAAATGAAGAGGCGAGAGGGGGATGTGCTGAAAACAGACTGTCGTTTCAGAGAATCACCGAACTTCTTCACAACCCGTTTTCTTCTTTCCTGTTCCGTAATTTCCGTTTTTTCCGTGGTTCCTCTGCATTCTTCACTCCGGGGGATTCAGGCTCTTTCAGTTTGAGGCGATTCCGAGTCACGGTTCTGGCCGTTGCTACCGATATTTTTAGAGGAGTTGATTCCGCGACGAGTCGGCAACGACATGAAATCAAGCGGAATCAACACTGTGCAGTGGCAAGCCTCGCTACGGTGCGAATTCGTTATTATTGGAAAATCTGGTCCTGGACGGCTGCGAAATCTGTCAGGAGTTGTCACAATTTCTGATGCTCAGATTCCTGGCGCCGATTCCGGTCTCCGAATTTCCACTCTTGTGAACTTCTGGGTACGACGAACACATCATGACAAAAGATTACAGCGCCTATCAGAAAAAGGTGATTTCCCGATTTTACGACAATCGGGATCAGATCGACGAGCAGCGGCTTGGCGAACTGGTGACGAGCCTTTATCTGGGAAAGCCTGGCAAGCAGATGGAAAAACTCTGGCTGTCGGTACAGGAAACCATGGAGCGTCTGAAAGTTCCCACCGGTCGCATTGATCATGTCATGGAAAAACGCGATCCGGCGGTACTGGCTGAAGTTGTCAAAGAACTTCACAACGGCACGTTGAAGCGTTCCAGCACTAAGGAACCATGAAAAATAAGTTGATGAGTTGGAGTGTTTCAGGAAATTCAAAATTCGAAGCACGAAATTCAAAACAAATTCGAAACCGAGTGATGATCCAACAGGATTCGCGGTCGCTTTCAGTGATTTGAATTTCCGATTTTGAATTTCGAATTTGCCTCCACTCATGCTCATCAAGAGATTTTTTCAAGGTTCCTTAATGATGTGATTACGCTTCGCCGGTGTCGTGTGGATGGGCTGACCTTTCGACCACGCGTTTCCGGACCTGTAGATCATGTCTGATATCGGCAATGTACGATTTCAGCGGCTCACGACCGTTCCTCCTGCGGGACGGCCGTGGTTGTCGTTGTTTCTGGTGATTCCCCTGGCAATGCTCCTGACAGCGGGATGCAATTCAGAGCGGAGGAGCCCCTCCTCCTACTCCGATTATCAGGAGGACTCAGACTACCCGCTGGCTTCCCCTCTGGATGAGTTTTATCCTCCCACTCCAATGACTCCGGTCGTCAGTATGCGGAAGCTGCTAGGGGTCAACTCGGAATCACACTTCGATCGTTCCGGGCTCGACTATGTCACGGCAATTCTGGCAGAAAGTGGAGCAACGACACTGGAACCCCTGCGTGGGCAGCCGTTACGTCAACTGGATATCGCCAGAACATCAATTTCCGATCTGGCCCCCATCACCGGAATGCCGTTGGAGTCTCTGGCCTGCCCCGGCTGCCCGATTCTGGATCTGACCCCGCTAAGCGGATCTTCGATTCAAATTCTCGACTTGTCAGAAACGCAGGCGACCGACTTCTCCCCGTTGGCCACGCTCTCTCAACTCCGGGAATTGTATCTTGAGAAAACAGCGTTTTCTGATCTGACAATCATACAAAAGTTGCCGCTGGAAAAACTGTGGTTGACGGAATGTCCTGTTTCCGAACTCGCCCCGCTGGAAGGGAAATCCATTGTTGAATTGAATCTCTGTCGGACGCAAATCGATTCGCTGAAACCACTATCGACGTGTTCGCTACAGACGCTATGGCTCTGCGGGACGCGGATTCAAGACCTGTCTCCTCTGAAATCGTTGGAGCTGGTCAGTCTGGATCTGGAAGAGACACCGGTCACAGACCTCTCTCCATTACGAGAAATGAAATCGTTGAAACGGCTCAATCTGGCCGGAAGTGAAGTGGCGGATCTCACCCCGTTGGCAAATCTGGAGTTGGTACGATTGATTTTTTCTCCGGAAAAGATCACCAGCGGAATTGATGTGGTCAGGGGAATGAAATCACTGCAGCAGATTGACGTTTCTTTCGATGGAATGGCTCCTGTCATGACCGCTTCCGAATTTTGGGAACTCTACGATACCGGAAAATTCAAACCTGAGAGCCCCGAAGATCAATAGCCCGACAGGAATTGCAGGAAGTCCCGGTTCCTTCTAATCTCATTGTGATGTCAGACTTCAGTCCTGTCGAAACTGAATGATGTCGACTGAGCCATGTCATCGAACTGTCTATAATGAAGATGACAGGACAGGCAGATTCCGGCGACGGGTGTCGTTCTGGAATCATCCCCAAAATCGAGAACACGTAACTTGAGGAGCCGAAATTGAACTGGCTCAAAGCCTTTGCGACTGCCTCCATCGGTAAAAAATACCTGATGGGGTTTTCGGGGCTGTTTCTTTGCTTCTTCCTCGTGGTGCATCTGGCGGGTAATCTTCTTCTTTACGTCAGTGACGATGCCTACAACGAGTACGCTCACAAGCTTCACGACAACCCGGAATTTCTGATTCTGGCCGAAGTGATGCTCTACACGGCTTTCGCATTCCATATCAGTTACGGACTCTGGCTCCACTTTGGGAATAAAGCCGCTCGAAATCAGCGGTATGCTTTTGTGCAGTCCAAGCGGGAAGATCGCAAACTGAATCCTGCGATGCCGACTCCAGACAAGACCATGTTCGTCACCGGTCTGGTGGTCTTGCTTTTCCTCTCGGTTCACCTGAGCGATTTCAAAGGAGAGTTTGGCTGGGAAGCAACCGTTGAAGGACTCTCCAAAGCTCAACGGGCGCAGGTCGTTGTCGCCGATACCTTCCGCACCGTGATTTACCTGACCGGAGCGATTATCCTCGGAGTTCACGTTTCACACGGACTGCAAAGTTCCTTTCAGTCGATCGGCTTCAATCACTCCAAATACACGCCGACGATCCGCAAGCTTTCGATTCTGTTCGGATTTGTTGTCGCCATCGGATTCGGAAGTTTCCCGATCGTCGCGAAGATTCAAAACTGGGGAGATGTGACTCGCCCCGCACCGGATTCGGTCTCCATTGAAACGGAGATCATAGAAACACCGGCAACTCCGAACTGATAAAAATTTTGACATCTGTCTGATTCATCGTTGTCAGGTTCATATAGAAGCGATGCAGGAACGTAACGATAAGACATCTGTTCAACCTGAAACGGTTTTGAACCTGTCCCTGCTGAATCCTGACCCCTGAATCCTGACCTCTCGCAACGAAAAACGGCAGGACCGCATCGATGAGTGACTCTGGTGAAAATCGATTGCAATCACGCATCCCGTCTGGCCCATTGGCCCAGCGCTGGGACAATTGCAAGAACGAATTGAAACTCGTCGCCCCGAACAACAAGCGAAAATACGACATCATCGTCGTTGGAACCGGTCTCGCCGGAGCCAGCGCCGCCGCCTCGCTCGGGGAATTGGGATACAACGTGAAAGCATTCTGCTTTCAGGATTCTCCCCGACGCGCCCACAGTATCGCCGCTCAAGGGGGAATCAACGCCGCGAAGAATTACCCCAACGACGGCGATTCCGTGTACCGTCTCTTCTACGACACCATTAAAGGGGGAGACTTCCGCGCACGGGAATCAAACGTCTACCGCCTTGCACAAGTCAGTTCGAATATCATTGATCAGTGCGTCGCGCAGGGAGTTCCGTTTGCCCGTGAATATGGCGGAACTCTTGCCAACAGAACCTTCGGAGGAGCCCAGGTTTCCCGAACGTTTTACTGTCGCGGACAAACCGGTCAGCAGTTGTTGCTCGGAGCTTACAGTTCATTGATGCGACAGGTGTCCCTCGGCAAAGTGACAATGTTTCCCCGTCGGGAAATGCTGGACCTCGTCACCGTAGACGGCATCGCTCGCGGGATTGTGACACGGAATCTGGTGACCGGGGAATTTGAAACTCATTCCGCCCACGCCGTTCTGCTCTGCACCGGCGGATACGGGAACGTCTTCTACCTGTCCACGAACGCCAAGGGATGCAACGTCACTGCTGCCTGGCGCTGCCACAAACGGGGAGCATTCTTTGCAAACCCCTGCTTCACACAGATTCACCCGACCTGTATTCCCGTCAAAGGTGATTACCAGTCCAAGCTGACGCTGATGAGCGAAAGTTTGCGAAACGACGGCCGTGTCTGGGTCCCCAAGAACACCGGGGATAAACGTTCGCCGCAGGACATCCCTGACGACGATCGCGACTACTATCTGGAACGCCGTTATCCCGCGTTCGGAAACATGGTTCCCCGTGACGTCGCCAGCCGGGCTGCGAAAGAACGTTGCGACGCCGGTTTCGGACTGGGGGACACAGGGAAAGCGGTTTATCTCGACTTCGAACGAGCGATCCGTGAACAGGGAGAAGACACCATCCGTAGCAAATACGGAAACCTCTTCCACATGTACGCGAAGATCACGGACGAAAACCCGTACAAAGTCCCGATGCGAATTTATCCCGCCGTTCACTATACGATGGGGGGATTATGGGTGGACTACCATCTGGAAAGCACGGTCCCCGGGTTGTACGTCCTCGGAGAAGCAAACTTCTCCGATCACGGCGCCAATCGACTCGGAGCGTCCGCTCTGATGCAGGGGCTCGCTGACGGTTATTTTGTGATTCCATATACAGTCGGACATCACCTCGCCTCCCGTTCGTTGAAGCCGGTTTCTACTTCACAGCCGGAATTTGAAGCAGCGAAAGCGGATGCCATCAACCGGGTGAACACTCTGTTGAATGTGAACGGAAAACGAAGCGTGACCAGTTATCACCGCGCTTTGGGTGAAATCATGTGGAATAACTGTGGAATGGCTCGAACCAATCAGAGTCTCACTGAAGCGATCGACAAGATTCGTGAACTTCGGGGAGAGTTCTGGGAAAACGTTTACGTTCCCGGTTCCGGTGCCGATTTCAATCAACAGGTGGAACAGGTCGGACGGGTTGCCGACTTCCTCGAGTTCGGGGAACTCATGTGTCGTGATGCACTGGAACGGGAAGAATCCTGCGGTGGTCACTTCCGTGAAGAACATCGCACCGAAGATGGCGAAGCACGTCGCGACGATGA
>DATMFC010000022.1:0-5416 GCA_035556335.1 Planctomicrobium sp.
CGGTCGGCACGGCGGCAACAGCGGCTCCCGTATCGTGTGTGGGAGGAGTGACGACATCAATGCGGGGGAGTCCGGTCGCATGGGCAACTTCAACACGCAGCTTGCCGAGATTCGTTCCGGGAGGAACCACTTCAGGCAGCATCTTCGTGGGAATATCCAGCTTGCGAAGAAGATCCAGAGCCCAGGTACGGCGCACGGGATCGAAGAACTGTGTGGTTGTCGCGTTCGTGAATTCAACGACTTTACTGCCACACAACAACCAGTGAAAGAAGTCGGGGATCATCAGAAAACGATCCGCCTGATCCAGCAGATCAGGATCCTTCAACTGCATCGCCAGAACCTGATACAGCGAATTGATCGGCATGAACTGCAACCCGGTCGCCGAGAAAATCTGCTTTCGCGGAACCCGGGTGCAGGCGTGTTCCAGCATGCCATCTGTCCGGGAGTCACGGTAGTTATACGGCTGACCGAGCATCTCTCCTTTTTCAGAGAGCAGCACGTAATCCACCCCCCAGGTGTCGACCCCGACGGAAACGATTTTCTTTCCGTATGTCTGAGCCGCATTCCGCAGACCGATGAGGATTTCTTTCCAGAGCCCGATCAGGTCCCAGCGGAGTGTTCCGGCCACGTTGACGGGACCATTGGAGAACCGATGCAGTTCTTCCAGTTCGACCTGTCCGTCATCGAACCGTCCGGCGATGACTCGACCACTCTCCGCCCCCAGATCCACCGCCAGATAAATTCGTTCAGACATAGTGTTGGTTCAAAACGCTTGTACGTGTCAGGGTTCTTAGAGGAGTCTGTCCCAAAACTCCAACGGGATGATTTCTAACTCTTCTCCCCCTAAAGGGGAGAAGGTGGCCGAAGGCCGGATGAGGGGACGAACGTTGCCAGTGGAAGCATTTCACTTGGATCCGCCCCTCACCCCAACCCTCTCCCCTCGGGGGAGAGGGAGAATTCGGAGACCGGCTTCTGGATCGTGATGTATGACATCCTGCCACGCAGGCACATGGTAGAGCAAACTCCCCTAATTTCCCAGTTCAGACTCGGCTCCGGAACCGGTTTCGACCGCTTGCATCTCTTCTTTGATCGTGATTGTTTCTTTGTATTCAGAGCGGACGTCGGTCGAGCCCTTTTCCTCGGTGGTGGTGGTCGCTGTCCACTTCACGACACCGAATGGAATGTCAGCAGAACGGGTGACTTCGTAAATGTTGGTGGAGCGGCGACCAGTGGTTTCGGTCACTTTTTCCCCCTGAATCAGCGTTGAGGGGAATGTTCCTGCAGGGACGGTCACCTGTTCTGTTTCGTCTCCAACCACATTATCACGATCATGGTTGATCAGAGCGACAATCGGGTAAATCTGGAAGAGTCCTCCTTCCAGCGAGATAGCATCCAGATCTCCGCTTTTGCGGTTTCCCTTGATGATTGGAATTCCGCCGATAAACACCGGTCGTTCCTCGATGGATTTATCAAACAGTTCACCACGAATGACCGATTCCGGGATCAGCAGTTTATAAAGCTGAACGCCTCCAGGCCCTGTCTGCAGAGCATTGTCGACCACGTTTCCGGTTTCAATTTTGATTTCAATCCATCGCGCCGGAACCGATTCCCCTCGAAAATCCGCCGTTTCTTTTCCGACGGATTTCAGCGTGATCTTGCGCTGCCAGTTCAGATTCAGGTTGGTCTCACCAGACTCGGCCTGTTTAGCGACTTGTGTATAGGTTCCTTCATAGCGAACCCATTGACCATCTTCAGGCAAGCTCCAGATCAATCCCTGAGCCTGAACGGTGCCGCACAAGCAGGCCAGAATTCCACACAGACTGAGTGCTGTGTCCAGCCTGAATCTGCGTGTTACCCGAACTATTCCGCGGCTCGTCGGCCGCTCTCGTTCTGGTTTTTCAACCAGAAAATTAAGTCTGGACGATGCACTGAGTAACCATTTCATGAAATCGCTCCGCGCTCTGAATCGCGCCTGGAAACCGACATCGGATGTGAATCATACATGCTCGAGAACGGACCGTCTTTATACGGGATCCCGATGACTGTCGAAAAGACCGCTCTCAGAGATTTTACTGGACTTTTGCCGGTCTTCATCAGGAATCGGGAAAATGTTCCAGTCACTCCGATCAGCCAGAGTCCCGCTGGCAGGCAAGAAGGGGGAATTGAATCGGCTGTGACGGTCTTGTCGGAAAGTCATAAGGAGGAGGAGGGAAGTGTTGTTGTCACAGCCGGTCCGGAGACTTCGCGATAAAGGGAGATTGTGGAATCAATGAAATGGGTGATGTCAAATCGTTCCTGGATCCGCTTTCTGGCATTGCACCCCAGTTCCCGTGCCCGATCGGGATTTTCCAGTAAAAACCGCATTCTTTCAGCGAGAGCAACGTCGTCACTGGGAGGGACCAGAAACCCGGTCATGCCATCCACCACGACGCTGAAAACTCCCCCCGACTCACTGGCGACCACCGGCAAGCCCCAGGCCATGGCATCCAGCATCGTCGACCCGAGTCCTTGCTTCAGGGCAGGGAGAACAAAGATATCCATTGCCTTAAGTGCAGGAGTGAAATCGTGAAGATTGGGAAGAATTGTCACGGCGTGAGAAATCTGCAGGTCCATCGCCAGACTTCTCAACGACCGCTCTTCCGGGCCGGATCCTGCAATCAGAAAGAGCGTATCAGGCCGACTCTTCAAAATGCGGACGGCCGCTCTCAGAAAATGCTGTAACCCTTTTCCGGCTTCCAGTGGCCCGGCCGTTCCAATGACCGGAGCCCGGCTCGTGTTCAGAATACAGGACAGTTCCTGTTCCGGCGGTGTCTGGACTCCACTGGAAATGACGCTGACGAGTGACTCCGGGAGTTTCGTACGTTCCAGCAGTTCTTCACGAACGGAATCGCTGACGGCAATCACCCGTTGGCACCATTGCGGATCAATGACAAATCGTTCGCGATCTCGCAGGTAATCGTGAATGGTCACAATATACGGACACTTCATGCGACGCGCCAGCCACATCCCCAATGGGTGTAAACTGCGGTGCTGGATGTCGATCAGATCTGGCGGCTTTGCCCGCAAGTCACAGGCCAGAACATGTCTTGCCAGCGGAGACACAACCGGCCAGGTGAGATAGCGCGATGTGTGAGTTTTCACACGCTGAAGAATCTGCTGGGGAAGTCGTGGCTGCTCGGAAGAAATCAGACTCAGAGAGACTTTTCGGTTTGGAAGATACTCCGCCAGTGACTGGGTTCGAGAGTAACTCCCTCGAAGCTGATAGCTTCCTACCAGCAGCAGGACTTTCAAATGCTCGCCATGGTCATGTTGCATTACGCTGACATCCAGCCCAGAAACGACATCCGTGAAGAGACCGGTTCAATCCATTGTATGTCCGCGCACTGCGGCTTGAACAGAAAAAACACTCTACTGCCTGGGCATTTACTTGTTTCAAGACGGGCGATTTCCGGGAGGGGGAAGCTCCTGCTGAGCCGCAAGCAAGAGAACGCTTTCCGTGGCTTGCGGCTCAGCAGGAGCCTCCCCTCCCGGGCCATTTTCAACAAAGCGAAAGCCTTAGCTCTACTGCGATTTGAAGGCCCGCTGCAGTTCTTCCAGCGACGTATTTCCTTCCACCACGGCCCGTAATCCGTCGGACTGGAACGATTGCATCTTGTCGATACGGGCCTGATTCCGGATCGCCTTGACGTCTCCTCCCTTGAGTACGACCGTTTTCATTCCCTCTGTCATCTCGATCACTTCGAGAAGAGCGATTTTCCCTTTGTACCCCAATCCGTTGCAGTCGTCGCAGATGACCTCTTCGGCCCCTTTTTCCTCCGGCTGTTCCATTCCGGCAATGGTTGGACGGTAAAGTACCCGGGTTTCCGGAGGCAGGCCAATCTTTCCCAATAACGATGGATTCGGACGGTAAGCCCGCCGGCAGGTTTTGCACAGAGACCGGACAAACATCTGGCTGACGGCGATTTTCAGCTGTTCCGCCACCAGATTGGGGCCTCCTGCGGCCTTCACAAGCCGAAGGACCGCTTCCGCAGCATCCCGGGCCTGCATGTCGGCGACGATCGACGCATCTGTCGAAAATTCCAACGCGGTTTTTGCCAGTTCCGGGTTGTCAATGGGGTCGAGAATGAGCACATCAGCATCTTCCCGTTTCGCCCGAAGGATTGTTTTCGCCAGATCGTCCCCTTCATTGGTTGGGAACATTTTGACATACGAGATCTCTCGACCGACATCCGCCAGAAAGTAAACCGAATAAAGATAGGCGTCTGTACACCGCATCAGCGCCAACTTGAGTGTGGTGACTCCCGAGAATGGAGGACCGGCGGCAACGAAAAGCCCCTGCTTCTGAGCAGAAAGTCCCCGGATTTTCTCGACCAGGCTTTCGCTGAACCCGACATCCAGCGGCTTTTCCCGCACGATTTTAGGATCAAGTGCCCGGATGGTGAGGCGTTCCACCCCCTTTTCCATGGGCTGAATATTCACCCGCATTTCATACGTTTTGCCATCGTATTCCGCTTTGATGGCCCCGGCCTGCGGTTTCCCTTTGACTTTGATGTCGAGCCCGGCCAGCAGTTTCAGAATCTGCATAATGGCCTGTCCCTGCAGGGCCGGCATGCGCGTAGGAGCCGTGGGAACGGTATCGATAAACACCGTCGACAGAGCCACCTGACCTTTCTGATCGAGACGAATCATGTCGCCTCGAACAGAAAGCGCATCGCTGACCAGCTTTTTCGCGGGGAGTAATCCTGCCTGAACCAGACGACCATGCGTCGTCAGGTCGGGATTATTCCCGTTCGCTGCCCCTTGAAAGAGAACGAATTCTTCTTCCTGATCTTCGTCCCGATCATCTTTTTCGACTTTTTTCTGCCCTTTGCCAAACCCAAAGATCACGGTAGATTCCCTGCAGGATTGAACTGGAACTTACGGAAGAAATGACAGGATCCTGCCGATTTCCTCAAACATACCCTTGCCCGCGTGATATCAGGATTTTGCCAATCCAGAAGACAAACGCCAAGTCATCTGGCTGCGTCCTTGGATTTGGGAGAGCCGAAAATCTGCTCAAAGAAGAGTTGTAACCCCTGCCATGAAGCAGCGTCGGCATCGGCATCATACGCCAGAGCGTCCACTCCATAACTGCCAGCGTCTGGATTGGTGAATCCGTGCCTCGCACCACCGTAGATGGTGATCGTGTAATGGCCTTTGACCTGTTCCATTCCGTACCCGAAGGCTTCCACGGTGGCCGGAGGAACGAATGAGTCGGCTGCTCCGTGGAAGATGGCGACTTTGGCATTCACCTTGGTGTCAACAGGAGGTGGAACCAGAGCCCCATGGAAACTGGCGACTCCTTTGACAGGAGCATCCGCATAAGCGAGATGCAACACCGTCGATCCTCCGAAACAGTACCCGATCGCGGCCAGCT
>DATMFC010000023.1:0-9848 GCA_035556335.1 Planctomicrobium sp.
TCTCGATGAACTTGGCAACCCGAGTTCCGATTCCTCCGAGAGAAACATGACCGAAGTCGTCGACTTTGGCGTCTTTGGTGACGTAATCGTCCCCTTCCAGTTGAGCCCCTTCGCTCACCATGACGATGCCGTATTTCTTACCGGCAGCGCGACGGGCTTTCAGGACTTCACAGACTTTCTTCAGGTCGGTTTTCTGTTCTGGAATCAGAATCGCATCAGCAGCACAGGCCATTCCGGAGTAAGCAGTGATCCAGCCGGCGTGGCGTCCCATCACTTCGACAACGATCACCCGACGATGTGACAATGCCGTTGTTCGCAGGCGGTCGACCGCTTCCGTGACAATGTTCAGGCAGGTGTCGAAACCGAATGTGTAATCCGTTGCACTCAGATCGTTATCAATTGTCTTGGGACATCCGATCGTCGGCAGCTTATGATCACGATACAGCTTGCTGGCGACTCCGAGGGTATCATCTCCCCCGATGGCGACCAGTGCGTCCAGTTTCAGATTGGAGAACTGCTCGACAATTTTCTTGACGAGGTTTTCGTCTTTATATGGGTTGGTTCGGGAAGATCCGAGAATGGTTCCTCCTTGTGGGAGGATCTCATCAGTGTCCTGCGGATTGAGGACAACGTAATTCCCTTCAATCGCCCCGCGCCAGCCTTCCTGCAATCCGAGCACTTCCCCACCGGCATTGGCGACAGTGCGAACCAGTCCACGAATGACAGCGTTCAGTCCGGGGCAGTCCCCCCCACCAGTCAAACAGGCAACTCTCATTGTTATCGTTCCTTTATTAGATCGTATTTATGTGGTCAGAAGTGGGTAGTGGGTAGTTGATAGTGGGTAGCAAAAATCGCCTGCTTCTTTCCTATCCACTAATTCCTACCCACTACCCACTTTTCTATCACCATGTTCGTTCCACGAACTTCGTGTCACCGGTCGCTGTGACAAATGTGTTGTGGCTCAGGATTTTCTTTGCAAGGGAGATTGTTGTGGCAATCCCTGGCCCTTCGACAACCAGCTCATCCAGTGCCCGTTTCATACAGGTGATGGCTTCTTCACGAGTCGCACGGTGGACAATGAGCTTGCCGATCATGGAATCATAATAAGGGCTGATTTTATAGCCCTCATAAATATGCGAATCCCACCGCACTCCCGGGCCTCCCGGAATCCGCAATTTGGTGATCGTTCCCGGACAGCCGCGAAACCCCTGGTCAGGGTCTTCGGCGTTAATTCGAACTTCAATCGAACTGCCGTTACAAGGGACGTTTTTCTGCTTCATCTCCAGCGTACCACCGGCGGCGATGCGAATCTGCTCCTTGATCAGATCGAAACCGGTCACCATCTCCGTGACAGGATGTTCCACCTGAATTCGGGCATTCACTTCGATGAAGTAAAATTTATTGTCCTGATCGACAATAAATTCAACGGTTCCGGCGTTATAGTAGCCTGCGGTTTTAATCAGCCGGACCGCTGCCTTACAGATCTCTTCACGGACCGATTGTGGAAGATTCGCGGCAGGAGATTCTTCGATCAGCTTCTGATGCTTCCGCTGCATGGTACAGTCACGTTCCCACAGATGGAGAACATTTCCATGCTGATCGGCGATGATCTGCACTTCCACGTGACGTGGCTTTTGAATGAATTTCTCAATGTAGACGCCTGCATTTTTGAAAGCTTTTTCGGCTTCGGCAGCAGCGGCGGAAAGTTCAGTGCGAAGATTCATCTCGTTGAAGGCGGGGCGAATCCCCTTCCCTCCTCCACCGGCGGTCGCCTTGATCAGCACCGGGTAACCGATTTCATTCGCGACCCGAACCGCGTCCTCTTCACTTTCAATCAACCCCGGACTTCCAGGCACGCAGGGAACCTTGGCTTCCATCGCGATTTTTCGAGCGGCGACCTTGTCTCCCAGTTTGTGCATGGCGTCGTGCGGAGGGCCGATGAATTCGATTTTCGAATCCCGGCACATTTCGGCGAAGTCAGCGTTCTCGGCGAGAAATCCATATCCTGGGTGGATCGCCTGAACGTTCCCCAGTTCCGCAGCCGCAATCAGATGTTCCGCTTTGAGATAACTCTCCGATGCCGGAGCGGGACCGATGCAATATGCCTCACTGGCCAGACTCAGGTAATGAGCCCCCCGATCAGCTTCGCTATACACAGCGACCGCTTCTATTTCCAGCTCTTTACAGGCACGAATGACCCGTAAAGCGATTTCACCCCGATTAGCAATCAGAATCCGTTGAAACATCGTTGAGATTGTCCCATTTGGTAGGGAAGAGCAATTCGCTCGACCGAGTGCAGGGGATTGAGGGGGTCTGGAGCGCTCAAGTCTCACTTCCCGCCTGCGGAACGCTGAGTTCAATATTAACAGGTGCTCCAGTCCGAAGAGTCACCCAGCAGTGACTGCGATTTGAATTCCAACCGCAGTCACTGGACACTAAAGCAAACAGAGATCAATGAGCGCTGGGCGAAAATTATGGTTTCACCAGAAACAACGTCTGGCCGAATTCGACGGCATCCCCGTCTTTCAGCAGGACCTTGGCAATCGTCCCGGAAGTTTTGGCCGGGATTTTATTGAACAGCTTCATCGCTTCCACGATGCAAACCACTGTGTCTGCAGAGACTTTGTCCCCTTCCTTGATGAAAGGAGCTTCCCCCGGACTGGCGGACTGATAATAGGTTCCGACGGTTGGACTCTTAATCGGAACCAACCCCTCGTCAGCAGACGGGGCGGGAGCCTGAGCTGCCGGAGTCTGTGCGACAGGAGCCTGAGAAGCCGCCTGAACAACCGGAGCCGGAATCGCAGCCACCTGACTGGCGGCAATGGTCACTGCTCCACGACGCAGAACGTAGCAGGCATCGCCGCGACGCTGCTTGAATTCCCTGATGTCATACTGTTCCATCAGTTCCAGCAACTGACGCAGTCCCTCGACATCAAATTGATCGGACCCTTTGGTCTCCCGAGCCATGCATCTACCTTATTTACCGTATACGGATAAAAACGAGACGTTCGCCTCGTGGAGAAGAGATTCAGTACAAAACTTCACGGCACACACTTCACTGTACACCGTCGGCACTATAGATGCCGCGCTCTATCGTGACAACTATCTCCCGGTTCCCTGCTAAGGAATCTGATTGTCACACAAATGTAATCGTGCAGCAACGCCTCTAAAGGCAACCAATATTACTACATCTGGACTACACCATAGCTCATCATCTAATGACGTAACCCTCTAGCTATAAATTACGCCCGACTGGATTCGAACCAGTGACCTACGGATTAGAAATCCGTTGCTCTATCCGACTGAGCTACGGGCGCAAGCGTGAGTTATTTCAATGACTTATGGCGAAAATTGCAAGTGAGCCCCCGGAGAAACGGTGACTTCCAGGCCCTCCGTTGAGTTTTCCCGCCCCAATGCACGCGACAATCGGAAAAACTCTCGACAGAGAGGAAGGAACCTCTCCCTACGCTTCCCGCACGTATTCCTGAAATCGGGTGCGGAGTTGTCGGGTGACTGGACCCGGTTTTCCAGCGCCGATCGTACGACCGTCCAGCTTGTTGACAGGAATCACTTCGGCAGCGGAACCGGTGAGAAAACATTCGTCGGCAACATAGATGTCGTGACGAATCAGGGTTGTTTCCTGAACTTCAATTCCGGCCTCTTTTGCCAATTCAATCACAACGTTTCTCGTAATTCCTTCAAGAATTCCGGCATCGCTTGGAGGGGTTTTCAGAACACCGTTCTTCACGATGAAGATGTTGTCACCGGTACATTCCGCGACGTGTCCCAGATGGTTCAACATCAAGGTTTCAGGGCACCCGGCATCAGTTCCTTCAATTTTGGCGAGAATATTGTTCAGATAATTCAGCGACTTGATTCGGGGACTCAGTGCGCCGGGATGATTCCGAATCGTGCTGGCGGTGATGATCTCCATCCCCTTTTCGTACAACTCTTCCGGATACAGACTGATCGTGTCCGCGATGATAATCACCTGCGGGTTACTGGTCCGGCGAATATCGAGTCCCAACGACCCTGCCCCGCGCGTGACCACCAGTCGAACGTAACCATCTTCGATGTTGTTCGCGGCAACGGTCTCTTCGACCGCTTTCGTCATTTCTTCAGGAGAAATGGGGATGATCAGCCGGATTGCGAGCGCGCTTTCGTAGAGCCGATCGATATGGTCTTTCAGTCGGAAGACTCGTTTGGAGTAGACCCGAATTCCTTCGAACACCCCGTCGCCGTAGAGGAGTCCGTGATCGTAAACACTGACGACGGCCTGTTCTTTGTCGACCAGTTTTCCGGCGAGATAAATCTTTTGTGACATGGAGTTTGAGTCTTTTTCGGTGCTCAGTCGAGTGGGCAGTACAGCCTGAGACCGATTGGAGACGATTTCACATCGAAATCAAGACTCAATCGACATCAGGCCGCTTCTTCGAGCGATTGAATGCGTCCTTCGCTCAGACGCACGATCCGTTGAGCCTGATTGGCAATGGCGTCATCGTGGGTCACCATGATGATAGTCAGGGCGTCTGCTTCATTCAACTTGTGTAAAACCGTCATAATTTCGTGGCCGGTGCGGGCATCCAGATTTCCAGTCGGCTCGTCAGCGAGAAGAACAGAAGGGCGTCCGATCAATGCCCGGGCGATGGCCGCTCGTTGCATTTCTCCCCCGGAAAGCTCGGATGGTCGGTGTTTCAGGCGATGCGCGAGTCCCACTTTCTCGATAATTTCCATCCCCTGCTCTCGCAACTCTTTCTTCTTTCGCATGTATTCGAAGAACGAATAACGAATCATCAGAGGAGACAGCACATTTTCCAGAAGGTTCAGTTCCGGAAGCAGGTGGTAGAACTGAAACACAAATCCGAAGACGTGATTTCGCAATTCATCCCGGGTGGCCATTGGAAGATGATCGATGCGGTTGCCGTCGAGCCAGACTTCCCCCTGATCTGGTTCATCCAGCAGGCCGAGCAGGTGCATCAGCGTGCTTTTCCCGGAACCAGATTGCCCGACAATGGAGAGAAATTCTCCCCGTTGCAGGGAAACATCCACTCCTCGAAGGACGGGAACACGAAGTTCTCCCTTCCGGTATGCCTTGTCGACGGCCTTGGCACACAGGTGAGGCAGATGCGAAGTCATAGAGATGGTGCTGCGTGTCGGTGGCATGGGGTAAGGGAGTCGTGGTTCCAAGGTGGATTATGATAGAAACAAAGGGGTCAGGGATCAGGATTCAGGGATCAGAAAAAGAAAAAATCACATCATTTCCTACCCACTACTCCCTACCCGCTACCCACTGATTACTCATATCTCAAAGCTCGAACCGGATGCAGTGAGGCGGCGCGACGGGCGGGGAGAACGCTGGCCAGAACCGCGATTAACATGGCTCCAAATGCGACCCAGAAGACCATCGACGGATGAACCGCCGTCGGAATCGAATGGAAATAGTAAATCGATTCGTCGAACACCTTCCGACCGGTCGCCCGGGAGAGTAGCCACTCGATCTGGTTGATGTAGTGGACGAACAGTAATCCCAGAATGACGCCGGCGCCACTTCCCACAATTCCCAGTGACAGACCGTAAGACAGGAAGATCATCAACACTCCCCGGGAACTGGCTCCGAGAGCTTTGAGGATCCCGATGTCCCGGGTTTTCTCAACAACGATCATGTAGAAGATCGCCAGAATCCCGAATCCGGCAACCGTGATAATCAGGAACAGCAACACGTTCAGAATTGCAGACTCCACTGCCACCGCTTCCAGCAACGGACCTTGTTTCTGCTCCCAGGTACGGACCTGATATTTGAATCCCAATCCCTGACTCAACCGCCGCACAACTTCAGGGGCGTCTCTGTAGTCTTTGAGCTTGATCTGCAGCGTGGTGATGGCCCCTTTCTTCCAGTCCAGGTTCTCGCGAGGCCGGGTGGGATCCGGTCCGGTTAGCATCCCGCGAACGTACTGCAACTCTTCCAGATTACAGAAGACGAGATTCGAGTCGTATTCGCTCATTCCGCTTTTGTAGACATCAACGATGGTGGCCTTGAACGGAGCCGGTTCGGGCTGCCCTGCTTTAATTGTCGTCAGGATGACGTCCTGTCCCGGTTTGGCCATGTACATGGTTTTGGTCAGACCGGTCTCACGATCCTTGTATGGGAACGTAATCAATCCCGATCCAACAAAAATCCGTGCAGAAAGGGGAGCTTCCGGGTCTACCTTTCGAACTGTCGCACCAGAATCAAATGGATCGCCGGCAACAGAAGCAAAGGGATCGTCGGCCTGACCAGCGACCTGTTGCACTGGTGCAGGAATTGCTGTCGTTTCTGGTTGTGATGCTTCGGATGGAGAAGCCAAATGCGGGGCAATAAACTGACGATTCATGTCGTCAAACTGTCGGGCCAGGACCCATTCTTTTCTCGCCTTCATGTCTTCCGGAGTCAGGCTCCAGTTCAAAGGTTCATCAACCGGGCGAAGAGGTCCTCTCAGGATCACATCGTTCTCTTTAATCTCCTGTCTTGAAAGAAGATACTTCGCCAGGGGACTCACTTGATTTTTGGTTTCGGGCACAATTCCGACCAGTGTCACCAGTCGGTAAATGTCCTGTCCCATCCAGCGGAAGCTCATCATTCCGTAGATTTCGACGGTCGGGGTGACGACTTCAATCAGATCCCCTGCCAGTTCGTCAACGTCAGCGAGGAGCTGTTCTGGATTGTCGTCGGTGCCGTCCATGCTGGTCGCTTCGACCATGACGTCACCCAGAGTGGCATGAATCCGCTCTTTCATCTGGCTGCTGAACCCGGACATGACACTGTTGACGACAATCATTGTCGCCACTCCCAAGGTCACGCTGATCACGCTGGCGAGGGCAATAAACCGGGTTCGCAGATAACGGGTCGCCAACAGATACTTATACATGCCCAATCCTTTGGGAATTTTTCACGCGGAAACGTCGATGGACTTTCGGATCAAAATCATGTCTCACAATCAAAGTTGTGAAGACAACGCTGTGAAGACTGGCGTCGTACCAGTTTCCGGCAGTTTAGGAGGATCGGCAAAATACGTCGAGTCGAGTTTCTTGAGCAAAAAGCCGGGCGTTGGGTGGCCTCGATTGCTTGCAATCGGGGCGGCGCAGCCGTGACAGGCCGTGAATCGACCGGCGCACAAAAAAAGCCGCCACATTCCCGGTGTGGCGGCTTTTCTGACCAGACGGTCATGTAAAAACGCGGCAAGGTCCCCTCAAAGCTCCCAGCTTGTCCTTGCCGCGTTTCAATTTTTCATGCGTCGACATTGAATGTCAGAGTGACGAGTTCTTCAGAAACCTAGGTCACAGAATTCCCCGGTCAAGAAGAATTTCAATGCCGCGAACAAAACCTCTTGAACAATGCGAATTCCCTTTCCGCGAGCGGATTGGGGTCAGTTTCGTCAGGCGTTCTCAGTAAGTTGAGACAAACCTGATGGTTGCTCCTGTCCCTTTTTTTCAACGTTTCTGAAAAACCGTGTTTCAGGAAAACCGTCGCTCCGAAATTTTGTCGTCCGTGGCTGGCAGTCCGGATCGGAATGACCATACTTGATGCAATGACAGTACTTCCAAGTTTGTTTGTGATGGAAAGCAAGGGGGTCAGGATTCAGGGACCAGAGGTCAGAATGATCCGGAAAAAGCCTGCATTTTCTACCCACGATTTCCTACCAACTCCCCACTGATCTCTCCATTGAGGCAAACTTGGAACGACTGAATGAAAATCTGATGCGGTCGTGAATGATGGAGAATGGGTAGGAAATTACTTGATTTCCTGGCTTTTCTGATCCCTGACCCCTGATCCCTGACTTCTCTCCCCCAACGCCATGCAAGAAACATTCGTCACGATCAAGACTGGAGCCAGATTGCATTTCGGGCCCCTTTCCTACAAACCGGCAGACGGACGCAATTTCGGCGGGCTGGGACTGATGATTGATCAACCGGGAGTCACGGTTGTCGTCGGACCGTCGCGGGATGGTCAAGTCACGAAATGTCATTCACAGCGGGCGAAACAGATTTTTGACGTACTGAAAGCCCGTGTTCCCTGGGGACAGGAACCGGTGGAGATCGATCTTGTCAATGAAATCCCCTCTCATTGTGGACTGGGTTCAGGGACACAGCTTTCTCTCGCTTTAGCCGATGCTTTGGCCACATTGCACGGTCAACGGTTCCCAGTGACGGAACTCGCGCAGTTGTCCGGTCGAGGAGAGCGTTCTGCCATTGGACTGCAGGGATACGAACAGGGAGGCTTCCTCATTGACGCCGGACGCCGATCGGAATCAGAAGTCGGGGCACTGGCCACACGCCTCGCTTTTCCAGAAGAATGGAGAATCCTTCTCGTTCGGACGAAAGAGGGTCAGGGACTGCATGGGGATTTTGAGATCAATGCATTCCGCAATCTACGACCGATGTCCGAACAAGTCACAGGGCGTCTGTGCCGACTCGCGCTGACAGAGATTCTTCCCGCTCTCCATCAGCAGGATCTTCCGGCGTTCAACTCAGCCCTTTATGAATATGGTGCTCTCGTGGGAACCTTCTTTGCAGGGGCGCAGAACGGAATTTTTTCCTGTTCGTTGATCCGATCGCTGGCGGCCCGATTGCCGGTGGAAGCACTGGGAATGGCTCAGTCCTCCTGGGGACCAACGGTGGCCTTGTTTGCCGAGAATGATGCTCAGGCCCGTGAGTTGTGGCAACGAGTCAAAGCCGCACCGGAAGGACCAGACTTACACATACAACTCGTTCAGGCCAGAAATCAAGGGAGAGAAGTGACGCGGAATCCATTGTAAGGAACCGGGAAACAATCGTTTCCATAATAAGAGGAATTAGGGGAATACAGATGTTTTGCTACCCACTATCAACGACCCACTACCCACTTTTTTCCTATTTATTTTGAGGCTGTTCCTAAGTCGGTCACGTCATGTCTCCCCCTGCTTATACTCTGGTTGTTGATCCTGATTCGAACGGGATTCGTGTCGATTCCTTTCTTGTCAGGCAGTTTCGCAACTACAACTCATGGCGCATGCAGCGAATCGTGAGGGAAGGTGGTGTCACGATCAATGATGCCCGGGCGTTGCAGACCGATCGGGTCTTTGCCGGACAAACGATTCGAATTCGATTACTCGAGCCTCCTGACAAACTCCTCTCCCCTGCTCCAATGCCGATTGAGGCCCTGTATCATGATCACTGGATGATGGTGGTCAATAAACCGGCCGGAGTCATTGTTCATCCGGTCGGAGATGATCAGACCGGAACTTTGTCGAACGGTCTGCAGCGGTTTCTGGATGAACAGACCCCCTTGCCTGGGATTTTGCGTCCCGGCATGGTGCATCGACTCGATCGTCAGACCAGCGGAGCGATTGCCATTGCACTCACGCATCAGGCTCATGCCACGTTGTGTACCGCATTCGAAAAGTCGCAGGTCTCCAAAAGTTATGTCGCACTCGTGGAAGGGCAGGTGCGTAACGACAGAGGACTCATGGACTGGGCCATCGGTCGCGCACGGACCGGAAAGCACGTGCTCATGTCCTGTCGGGGGGATGCACTCGATCGCAAACCCGCGAAGACCGATTATCGGGTATTAAAGCGTTTTGAGAACCATACCCTGGTACTGGCCAAACCGAGAACCGGACGAAATCATCAGATTCGTGTCCACTTCGCGGCACTGGGGCACCCGCTGGTGGGGGATGAGTTCTATGAAACGAACGGAAGGTTCAGGCCGTTTTATGCGGACTTGGATGATGAGATGTCGCGAGAAGTCGAGACCGGTTTACCGATTCGACGTCATGCCCTGCATGCGGCTCAACTGGAACTGGCCCATCCAGTAACCGGAGCCTGGCTACAGG
>DATMFC010000024.1:0-5082 GCA_035556335.1 Planctomicrobium sp.
AACATATCAGTCGATTGAAGTTGCCACTGGGGTGGCCGCGATTGCTTGCAATCGGGGCGGCGAAGCCGTGAGAGGCCGCATACTTGAAGTCTCTCCTCCAGAGCATCTTTCAAATCAGAACGATTCCTCATCTGTATTTCAGACCGATCAGGAGTCCGCAAAGGTGAGTAATGGCCTCGTATGGCTGCGCCACCCCGATTGCGAGCAATCGCGGCCACCCGGATCAGCTCAACTTCTGACCGCTAAACTGTTACCGAATTTCGAATTGGGTCTTCATTCCCTATCGAGCCGTCGAAAGTCCTGCTCTGGGAGCATTCCCTTGTTTCGGAAGGACGAAATGTTGAGAGGGGTCGGATGTCATGTCGATCGGTCGTGGCTTCACCAGTTCTTGTAAATCGACACGTTGCTGTAAAGCGGGGGGCTGACTTGCCGGAATGGGGGTCTTCGATACTTTCGGAAATCCCGTGGGTACCTGAGTTTGATCAAGGCTGGCTGGCGGGACAGGTTCGGGACGATTGACCGGAGCAGGAGAGACCATCGGGGGAACAAACGATCCTGCTTCAGGGCTTTCCGCTTCCGGTGCCTCTGTTACTGGCTGTCCCGCAGCCGGAGTGAGATTGGGGAGACAATTCCCGGTATCCGTGGCACAAGCTGCCTGACCGGCCCCCTTGCTGACCACTCGATAACCACACGCAACCAGAGCCTGTTCCGCCTGAATCCGCACTTGAGTATCGCAGTCGCTCAGAGAGAGTTTCAGAGCACAGATAATATAAGGAGCACAGCAGCCGGGGTTGGCCCGTAACTGGTCTCCAATTTTATCAGCAGCCGCACGTCGAACACGCTCATCGGTGTCGTTCAACGCATAAACCAGTGCGGGCATCAGTTGCGGATGAGAACTGCAACAGAACTTTCGTCCCATTTTCAACACAGCCTCACGGCGATCACAGGCATAACAGTCTGTTTGAGATCGAACAATCAGGTCCGCCAGCCCCGGGTCACAGCTGCCAGTGCATTCTCCAACCTGGATTAAATCGCATCCTTCTGGAGGAGCGGGCCAGGTGACCTGTTGCGGTACGTGGTCACACGGGGCGCTCGGAGCACAGGAATCGCATCGCAATGGAGGTCGGGCGAATCCACGCTGGTAGGTCCGCACGATTTCGTAACAAGGGCGTTCAATCGCCGGACGGCAGTCGGTCGTGGAACACGTCGTGTCACAGGCCTCTTTTTTCTTGAAATGATCCAGCAATCCGGCTTCACTGGGCAGGCAAAACGCCGCCATGGCCAGTAGTCCAAATGCACCTCTTGATGACATCATACCAACACGTCTCCCGAGAGCGTCCTGCTCTACCGTGTGCAGTTGGACGAGAGGAACTTCACCCCTCTTGATCCACCTGCGTTACGCCGAAAACAAATCGTCAAAACAGCCGCCCGCTGTCTACGCACAAGCACGTCAACAACGATGCGGGTGAGGTTCGAGCCCCCATCAAAACAGGGGAATTGCTCCCTGAGGCGGCTCTGTCGGAAAGAACTATCGACGTTGAGAATTGAACGGCTTGAACCCGTTAGAATCGTTTTGCCGTCAGCACTTATCGCAAGGAGAACACCCAAAACGACAATTGTAGCGGTTGTAACGATCGTTCACGAAAATCTGCCTGCCTATCTTTCCGGATCGCTATAATCCAACCTTTTGTGTGGTAATTCAGGTCGACTTTTTCGATTAAGAAATACGGGACAGTCGTTCTGAATGTCACGCTTTTTCCATAAAAAACGGCGGGACAGAACTGTCGCTTTATTGAAAATCGCCTGGGAGGGCGAGGCTCCCGCCGAGCCACAAGCCATGGAAAGCGTGACCTTTCATGCGGCTCAGCAGGAGCTTCGCTCTCCCTAAAATTGCCCATCTTGAAACAAGCAAAAGCCCTGAACAGAGAGAACGGCGACCGGGCGGCTTACAGCAGGTCTTTGAGGAGATGCGGGTTGTCTGCGGCAAATGGGTGTAAATTCGCCAGCGTTTTCTCACGAGGCAACGCTTCCAGCAGAACTTCCGCCATGCGGAAATCTTCCTGCGTCGTGATCTTCAGATTGAGCGGCGATCCTTCCACAATCGACACGGCACAACCAATTCGCTCGACCAGTTGGGCCTCATCCGTGGCGACCAGATCCCCCCGTTTAGCAAAGGCTTCCATCAACAGCTTGCGATCAAACACCTGCGGAGTCTGAGCCTGCCAGAGTTCTTCGCGTGGCACCGTTTCCACGATGCGATGACTTTGCACACGTTTCACGGTGCTGGAAATGGGTGTTGCCAGAATCGCGGCGCCGGTTTTCTCGGCCGCACTCAAAACATCGCTGACCCACTTCTTCACCAGCAACGGACGAGCCGCATCATGAATGGCGACGAAATCAACGTCACTTCTGACATGAGCCAGTCCATTTTGAACAGAGTCGGCCCGATCGGTTCCACCGGCAACGACATCAACATTCAGAAAGGCCAGATTCGGTCGAAACTTGTCCTTGAACCACTCCAGATCGTCCGGCGAAACGACAATCAACGACTGCACGACGTCCGGGTGTTGAATCAACGGTTCAAGTGCACGAACCCAGACCGGGCGTCCTTTGAGATCAATGAACGGCTTCTTGCGACGGGCCTCCCCTCCAAAACGGGAACTCCGCCCAGCCGCAGCCAGAATGACAGCAACTTTCGCCATAATGCTTCGCCTGGATGATGCAGAGGAACCACGGAAAAGACGGAAGGCACGGAAACGAAACAGAGCTCTCACTTTATTGAAAATGGCCCGGGAGGGAGAGGCTCCCGCCGAGCCGCAAACCATGGAAAGCGTGATCTTTCATGCGGCTCAGCAGGAGTTTTGCCTCCCGGAAATTGCCCATTTTGAAACAGGTAAAAGCCCAGGGAAACGAAAAGTTATCCTTGCTCGCAATGAGAAGCAGAGCTTCGAGGCGAGTGCGTTCCCAAGCCGGAGCTTGGGAACGAGGAAAATTTCCCCTTATTCGATAATGATATCCCGAACCGTTCCGCCGCCGGGGATCATCGGGAGAACATGTTCCTGATAAGGACAGAGTACGTCCAGCAGGTATGGCCCGTCATGTTCGATCATCGCTTTGATCGCATCCGGCAGTGCGGCTTTACTGCGGACAGACGCCGCCTTAACGCCGAAGCTTTCTGCCATCTGCACAAAGTTTGGATAGGTATCTTCATAGTGATCACCAGAGCCTTCTCCCAGCCATTCTGGATGGTCGATCGGTCCCAGGTAGGTATGCGCCCGGCGTCCTTCCATGAAACGGTCTTCCCATTGAACAACCATTCCGAGGTGCTGGTTATTCAGCAGCAGGATTTTGACAGGAAGTTTTTCACAGTTCAGCGTCGCCAGTTCCTGAATATTCATCAGGATCGAGCCGTCACCATCGATGTCGATGACCAGTGAATCCGGATGGGCCGCCTGCACTCCCATGGCGGCAGGAAGACCGAATCCCATCGTTCCCAGTCCGGAGCTGGAAAGCCAGCGTTTCGGCTCGCGGAACTTGTAATACTGGGCCGCGAACATCTGATGCTGACCGACACCGACCGCAACGTAAGTATCTTTTTCAATGGTCTGACGCCACAGTTCTTCAACGGCGTGTTGCGGAACGATGAAGTCGCCGGCTTCACGGTATCGGAGTGGAAAATTCTCTTTCCATTCGTTGAGCTGCTTCCACCATGCGGCGGTATCAGGGACGTCTTCGGACGTGAATTCGGCGTTCAGTTTTTCGAGGAATTCCTTGACATCCCCGATGATCGGGATGTGGGCTTCCTTGTTCTTATGCATTTCCGACGGATCCAGATCGACATGGACGATCTTGCCGTGCTTGGCGAATTCTTCCAGCTTTCCGGTCACGCGATCGTCGAAACGAACGCCCAGTGCCAGAAGCAGATCGGCTTCGTTGATGGCGTAGTTTGCATACACTGTCCCGTGCATTCCGAGCATGTGCAGCGACTGCGGGTCATCCCCAGGGAAGGCTCCAATTCCCATGACGGTCGTTGTCACGGGAATGTTGGCAGCGCGGGCGAACTTCGCCAGTTCTGCCGCGGCATTGGAATTCACGCAACCACCACCGACATAGAGAATCGGTCGTTTTGAACGACGAATCGCTGCGATCGTCTGGCGGACCTGTTCGGTGGCAATCGGACGTTCGAGGTGATACCCCGGCAGATGCATTGGGGGATCAAAATCGAGATCGTCAATGCTGGCCAGGGAAAGCTGAATGTTCTTCGGGAAATCAATCAGAACCGGTCCCGGACGTCCCGTTCTGGCAACGTAAAACGCTTCCTTCACGATCCGGGGAATGCTCTGCAATGCGGCAAGAACCGATTCCCGATCATCCGGATCGGCAGCTGTGATCATGTAGTGGTGCTTGGTCACTGCGCGACAGATTTCAACGATCGGCGTTTCCTGAAATGCATCGGTTCCAATCACCTTTTGCGAGACCTGACCGGTGATCGCAATCAGTGGAACGCTGTCCATTTTGGCGTCGGCAATGGAAGTGACAAGGTTCGTCGCCCCCGGTCCACTGGTCGCCATGCAGATTCCGACTTCATCGGTCGTTCGTGAGATCCCTTGTGCCGCGAATCCTCCCCCCTGTTCATGTCGGGGAAGGATGGTCCGGATCTGGTCACGATATTTCCGCAGAGCCTGATGCAGCGGCATACTGGCCCCACCGGGATAAGCAAAGACGGTTTTCGCTCCCTGTCGCACAAGGGCTTCGACCAGAATTTCCGACCCGGTTAACTTCTGCTGACTAATCTGGGGATCCAACGCTGTCGACACGATGTCTGCTTCCTGAAAATATGTAAGAATCTCTGACAAAATCTTCCGCGATCCGCTCGCGGAACAGGAACTTCTCACCATCGGAGAGGTTTTGTCGCGGCTCAACATGATTGAGTCGTCGGCAGAGTGCGAACCAGGAATTTCTGATTCTCCCTGCCTGCATCTGCCTCCAGAAAACGAGGTGATGAATCTCGTTACCGGACACTAAAGTGGCCATGATTGTAACGTACAATCAGACAAAGGACGAGAAAAACGCCCCTCAGGT
>DATMFC010000025.1:0-1729 GCA_035556335.1 Planctomicrobium sp.
AATTCCGTGCCCAAATTTCTGGGAGGAGAGTACCCCGACACCAAGGGGAAAGACCGTCGGGAAGTTCTCGCCAACTGGCTGGCCTCCCCGGAGAATCCGTTCTTTGCAACCAATCTGGCGAACCGGGTCTGGCAGCATTTCTTCGGAATCGGGATTGTGGAACCAGTGGACGACGTCCGTGTCTCCAATCCTCCATCGAATCCGGAACTGTTAGAAGCACTGGCCAAAAAATTCACCGAATACAACTACGACTTCCGTAAGCTGGTCCGTGATATCTGTCTTTCCAAGACCTACCAGAGATCGACTCAGCGGAACGAAACGAACCTGACGGATGAACTCAACTTCTCCCATCAGAACGTGCGGCGCATCAAGGCGGAATCGGTTCTGGACATCATCAGCCAGATCACGCAGACCAAAGACGACTTCGCCAAGCTTCCTCCCGGAGCACGTGCGGTCCAGATCGCCGACGGACAGACAAGCACTTACTTCCTGACGACATTCGGACGAGCAACGCGCGAAACCGCGTGCTCGTGTGAAGTACGCATGGAACCGACACTCTCTCAGGCACTGCACCTGATGAATGGAGACACCGTCAACGCCAAGATGAAACAGGGACGTGTCCTTGAGAAACTCCTGGAGCAGAAACTGCAGCCGATGGAGATCGTAGAACAGCTCTACGTGACCTGCCTGACACGGCGTCCAACTGAAGAGGAAAAAGCACGCCTTCAACCGTTGTTCGCTGAGGGAGCCGATCCCAAAGCGGCCTTGGAAGACATTTACTGGGCACTCCTGAACTCCCGCGAATTCCTGTTCAATCACTGATTGACGTTACTTTATTCCACCGATCTCAATAGAGATCGGTGGAATCGTGATCCCGCCTTCCTGTTTGTGACTGCCTCCACCGCAACGGTGATTTTTGATGATGAATTCCATTTCTGCGTTTTTCTCTGATTCCCTTTCTTCTCGACGAAGTATCGTCGGAGGTTGCCTTGTCGCGTTGCCGTTCCTTGGGGTCTGGTTTGAACGTGATGCAACCGCCGCTGAAGAGAAGAAGCCGGACCAGGAAAAAGTCACCTTTGCCGAGCATGTTCTCCCCATTTTCCGGCAGCGCTGCGGGTCGTGTCATAATGCCAACGACAAACGGGGCGGACTCGCCGTCGACAACTATGCTGCGTTGATGGCAGGAGGATCTTCCGGGGACGTCATTGAAGTTGGCGATGCAGGGAATAGTTACCTGTTCAGTTTGATCACTCATGCCAGCGAACCGAAAATGCCCCCTAATGCCGACAAAATGCCGGCTGCGGAACTGGCGATTGTCGAGAAATGGATCAATCTGGGGGCACCGGAAAACGCCGGCAGTTCGGTTGCGGTGAAAAAGAAACCGAATCTGGCCAAAGTCGAAATCTCCACGGAACGTCCCGCCGACGTGGCCATGCCCGCCCGGTATTTCGGAGACCCGGTCGTTCTTCCGAGTCGTCCGAATGCAGTCACAGCACTGGCGAACAGTCCTTGGGCTCCCATTGCAGCCGTCTCGGGGCATCGACAGGTGACGCTCTTTGATTCCAAGTCACTCGACTGGGGCGGGGTCCTTCCCTTCCCGGAAGGACAGCCACAAGTCATCAAGTTCAGCCGCGACGGTTCTTTGTTGATGGTCGGGGGAGGCCGTGGCGGATTGAACGGTCGGGTTGTTGTATACGACGTTCGCACCGGGGAACGCAAAATCGAAGTG
>DATMFC010000026.1:0-3774 GCA_035556335.1 Planctomicrobium sp.
TCGGCGCATCCTATGGAGATCTTATTTACCATAAATTGGTTCTTAGGATTTAGCATTTAGAATTTCTCCCCCTAGGAGAACATCATGTCTACTGCCACACGTCCATCGAATGAACATCTGGAGCCAAACGTGAATGAATCACACCCCGTCAATTCCGAGAACGCTGCCGCCCCGTCGTTCGCGGAAACGGCGATGCGACTTGGCGGGAAGTCTGAAGAAGAAGCCCGACGGATGGGAGCCATGGACGCGGCGGACGAACGTGTCGAAGAAATGTTCGACCGCAAGTATCAGACCGTCTCCAGTCCCGTCCATCGTGCCATCTGGGATGAGAAGATCCCGTTCAAGCTGTTCACATTTCCGGACTCTCCACGAATTCCATCGGCCGCGGCCGGCGATGTGATGGATGCCTCGTACAAACTGGTTCGCCGCCATGTTCTGGACAAGACCGTCATCGACCCCGCGACCGGGAAAATATCGGATACCGTCCTTTCGGAACTGGGGGAAGCCGGATATTGGGGATTGCTCGTTGATGAAAAGCATGGCGGATACGGGGCACCATTTTCCCAGTTCGCACCATTCATCACCCGCATGGCCACGATTGAGCCAACGGTGGCGGGACTGGCATCGGTTCATGCCTGTATCGGTGCTGTTGATCCCGTGCAGGCGTTCGGGAACGACGAACAGAAACGTCGGTTCCTTCCGAAACTTGCCTCGGGTGAAACACTCTCCGCGTTTGCATTGACGGAACCCGGTGCGGGATCGGATCTCACCGCATTGCGAACACATGCCGTTCGGGATGGGGACGACTTTCTCCTTTATGGAGAGAAGTTATTTATTACGAACGTTCGACCAGGAAGAACGGTGGGCGTTGTCTGTTTAATTGATGATAAACCGGCCGTTCTGATTGTTGATCTTCCGTCGACGGAAACGGAACAGTTTTATCTTAAAAAATATGGTCTGTATGCACTCAAGAACGCCTATAACCAGGGAATGATCTTTAATGGATTACGTGTTCCGGCTGCGAACCTGCTGGATGCGGGGCGCGGGGATGGCTTAACAATTGCTTATCATGGCTTGAACCGGGGACGAGTTGCTCTTTGCGCGAATGCTGCCGGAACAATGCGAATGATGCTGGCAAATCTTCTCCCCTGGGCACGGTTCCGGGAAACGTACGGAGAAGCGATCGTCAAACGGGAACTGGTTCGGCGACGAATCGGTCACCTGGCAGGATTGATTGTCGCCTGTGATGCGCTCACCGAATGGACGGCCGGTCTTCTTGATCTCGGGTATCGCGGCGAGATGGAATGTATCATCGCCAAGATTTTCGGCAGTGAAGCCCAGAAAGAGGCGACGATCGAACTTTCCATGAAAACGCATGGGGGGCGTTCGTTCCTGCATGGCCACTGGTTTGGAGATAACGTCCACGATCTTCTGGCCCCTTGTATTTATGAAGGGGAAGGGGAGATGCTCGGCATGGCCTTCTTCAAGTCACTCGTGAAAGAACACGGACGGAAATATTTTGAACCGATTGGAAAAACGCTGCACGAACAGGGGATTAAAGAACCGAATCTCCTCAACCCTGCTCACGCCTGGGCACTTCGGGAACCACTGTGGAACTACACGCGCTGGTTCGCAACCGAGGCTGCCAGAGTCACATTCCTGCCGTCGGATTTGTCAGCAGTGAAACGGAGCAGAGGAGCCACCAACTCGGAACGCCGCACCATTGAAAGCCTCGAACGTCACCTGAAGTTTGCGTCCTCTTTCCTGCGGAAGTCCCGACTGGAGATTTCAGGCATCATGCGCACGTATCAGTTGAAACTTCCTGACCGGCAGTGTCGTATGGCGGAACTGTCCGGACGAATTCAGTCGGCAGTCGTCATGCTCTGTACGGCGCTCTACGGAATTCGTCAGGAGAACGCTTTAACACGGTCTGCCGCGAATGTGGCCTGCACGTCGTTACAGCACAAACTGGATGGACGCCGTTTCAACGATAAAGAACTTCGGGCAATCACCAGTCTGGGAGCGAAGATCGCTGACGGCGGCTTCGAACAGATCTCCGGAATTCCGGAAGCAGACATCCTGATGCCTTACTCCAGAACCGAATAAATTGTTTGACGTTTGGTACGTTTCCATGAACCCTTATGGTCGACATGGTCACCTGTCGCCACGGCCATTGTTTGACCGGTGTCTTAAGAAAACCTTCGCGATTCGCTCGTAGAAAAGGGAATCTCCAACACTGGAAAGGTGCTGCTAGGGCGGCATCAAAAAGGGATTGCGAGAGACAGGAGTTGAACCTGCACACCTTGCGGTACTGGAACCTAAATCCAGCGCGTCTGCCAGTTTCGCCACTCTCGCGGATCAAGCAGGATAAGAGTTTACGGCCAAGTAAGCAACGGTCAAACTGAAAATCGGCGCCTGCACCCAGGTATGCAGACGCACCCATTCTGAATTTCCTGCTTTTCAGACCCACCGCTCACAATGTATTACTTCAGGTTACCCCAGTCCTGAACCGTGATTCTGGCTCGGCTGCCGCAGATCTCGCGGATGCGTGAGATGAGGGCATAGGTCCGTCCGGTCACTTCGGTGGCGCTGCGTGATTCGAAATTGACCCGCAGTAATGGTTCATTGTTCGACGCACGGATATTGAACCACCAGTCGGGAGTGTACTTCTGGACTTCGCGATAAGTCTGTCCGGTGGGGTCGTTCTTCTTGTCGATTTTGAAGACATCGTCTGTCGTTTTGTACTTCGGTACTTTTGGAGAAAAGACGCTCACGCCGTCGATGTCGAGAACGTAACTGTTCGCCTCTTCACTGGAATATTCCGACTTGATCTTCGAAATGACTTCGGTGCTCATCGACTTCCAGTCGCTGCATTCGACCCGCAGGTTCACTTCACCGCTGTTCGGCCAGGGTTTCAGTTCTCCCAGCAACTGTGAACAGGTTTTTCCGGACTCCAGCAACATGTCCCAGAAGGTGACGAAGGCAAACAAGCCGGAGTCGAGGCAATAGGTGTCGGGGAAGTTGTAGTGAGCGGAAGATTCACCACCAAACACGGCATTCTTCTGAATGAGTGCGACTTTCACGGCATCCTGACCGACACGGGAGAGAACGGGAACACCTCCGGCGTTGCGAACGGTTTCTGCAACAAGCCATGATGAAACCGCAGAGTAAACCACTGCTCCGGAACCGTTGTTCTTTTCCACCAGATTCTTCGCCAATGCTGCCAGCAGCACGGAACCGGAAACGAATTGTCCCCATTCATCGACCAGGAAGACCCGATCGGCGTCGCCATCAAAGGCAGCTCCGAATTTGGCTCCTTCTGCAACGACCGTTTCCTGCAACAGCTTTACGGCTCCCGGAAGTCCTGGGTTGGAAGGTCGGGTGGGGAACGTGCCGTCGATGCGTTCGGCAACCGCCAGCAGTTCCACTTTCGATTTGCGGGCATTCAAGCCGGTTTTCAGAAGAGGACGGAACAGACCACCAACACCGTTGCCGGGATCGAGGACAATTTTTCCAGTCGCTTTGGCGATCCGTTTTGAGCGTGCAAGTGCCGCTTCAACGAATTTTTCCTGCAGATCCAAACGTCCCTGTTGAGCAAACGGCAATGCGGTGGCCGGAGCGGCGCTGCCGTTAGTTCCGTCTGCAGCATAGCGTGGAGCGAGGTGATCGACGGGGCGAAGAATATCGAGTCCACCCGATTTCGGATTTTTCACAACCGCTTTAATCCCGTTGTATTCGGCGGGATTGTGGGAGGCGGTGATCATGACACCGGCC
>DATMFC010000027.1:0-8752 GCA_035556335.1 Planctomicrobium sp.
GGATGCGTTGTAAAACCTCGATACCGGAGACATCAGGTAACATCAGATCGAGGATGACGACATGGAAGTGATCGATCTTCAGGAATTCAAAGGCACTTTGTCCGTTTCGTGCCCAGATGCACTGATTGCCGGCATCCTCAAGCCCTTGAGAAATTGCCTGTCCCAGAACCGGATCGTCTTCAACGAGCAAAATATGCATGGTGCTTTTTTCGGCGGAAATGAGAATATCCTTGTCGTCGCAGAGTTGAGTCACGTTGAGAGGCTCCCTGTTGGTAGGCTTGCGCTGGTGATCGGACGTTACAGTCTCCGGGATGCAGATTCGTTTTGTCGGTGTGCCGTAGGAAATGTGGCGTGGTCGAAGTGAGACCTGTACTACAAACGTTCAATCTTCTCTCATACTGAGAGGATGTCGAACAATATGAATCACACTCAATGAATCACACTGATTGCGGCCGGGGCGAACCAGCCGCCACTCTGGGGCAATCCACAAGTTCTCATGTTACTTCGTCCCCTTCATTCTATATACTGCCCATGCAAAAAAACGAGACCTTTACTCTGCCACCGCCTGATTTTCAAATTGAAGAATCGAAACGAAAGCGGAGAGAAACCTCAGAGACAGTGTGTCATTCCATTTGTTTTCTCCCGTTTTCCTTGCTTTTCTACCCCCTGAATCCTGCCCCTTCAGAGATCTCCTTCATCAACAAACCTGGAACGACTGGAACTTCTGCCTGATGCGCCTGTTTGTCGAACCTGTCTGGAGTTGGCCCTGGCTGATTGTCGCCGTCGTTGCGATGTTGGCCGTGGTGTTGCTCTCCTATCCCCAACGGGTTCGCAGTCTGCCTCGTTTGTGGCGAACAACACTGATCGGGCTCCGGCTGTTTGCGGCATTGCTGCTTGTCTTCGCGATGCTGCGCCCTTCTTTACAGATCTCTGAGACAGATCAACAACGCTCGGAACTGGCAGTGCTTTTTGACAAAAGTCGCAGCATGCAGACTCCCGACAGTTCAGGGGGACGCACACGCCGGGAGTCGGTCGTCAATCTCTGGCAAAGCCTGCAGCCGGTGCTGGAATCGCTGGGAAAAGAAGTCGAACTGAAACTGATGGACTTTTCCGGAGCGCTCAGTCCGGTTCCTGCTCCCGGCGCGAATGCGGATGGCAACATGACCGCCATCGGGAAGGTTCTGGATGAACTGCGGGAACAGGTCCGATCCGAGCGACTGGTGGGTGTTCTCCTTCTGAGTGATGGAGCCCAACGGGCCGGAGGAGAGGAAGATGTCGACCCGCTTCTGGCAGCCTGGCGGTTGTCGGAAGAGAAAGGGGTTCCCATTCATCCCGTCCCTTTTGGAACGTCTGAACTCTCTGCCAGTGGACTTGATCTGGCGATGGAAGAACTGATTCTCGATCAGCCGGTCACATTTGAACGGAAAACAGTTCCCGTCCGTATGCAGGTTCGTTTACAGGGGGCCGCTGGAAAGCCGGTCCGAGTTCAACTGCTGATGGAAGATCGAACCGGAAAGGCTCTCGGAGAATCAGGTCCGTTGAAGCCGATCCCGTTTTCGCCAGACGCCAAGCCATTCACCGAATTACGGACCAGCGAAAATTCGATTCTGATGAATGTCGACCTGTCATTCGTCGCGGATCAGGCGGGCGACTATAAAATCGCGGCGGAAGTGGTTCCACAGGAGGGAGAAGTCAAACTCAACAATAACCGACTGGAGACCTTGGTCACCGTTCGCAAAGGAGGACTGAAAGTCGCCTACTTCGAGACTCTGCGATTCGAACAAACGCTTCTCCGGAAACTGAACGAAACCGCCAAAATTCAACTCGACACCCAGTTCATCATGGGAGGACGCAGCGCCAACTCAAAGACGCTTGATCCGAAAATGTTTGAACCGGGGGCGTATGATGTCTACATCATCGGCGATGTTCCGGCTGAAGCATTTCAGGTTCAGGGACGCAATTTACTCGAGGCGTTAGCCGATCGCGTGCGTGAAGGAGCGGGACTGGCCATGCTCGGGGGCGTTCGCAACTTCGGAGCAGGGGGATACGCCAACTCTCCTTTGGCCGAATTGATGCCCGTGAAGATGTCTCCCGCGGAACGACTCGCGCCGGGGAGTGCTCCGGTAGTTGGAATCAATCATCCCGTCAGGATGCTGCCGACACGCGATGGACAGCGAAAGTACCTGATGCAATTGTCCTCATCGGGAAACGATCAGATTTGGCGATCTCTTCCTGAAATGTCCGGGGGGACGAAACTCTCTCCCAAGTCGGGAGCCGTTGAAATTCTGGCGGAATCCGAACAGCAGGAACCGTTGATGATCGCCACCGATACCGGAAAAGGTCGGGTTTTGGCATTGGCTGTTTTCGATACCTGGAAATGGCACCTGCATGGTTTCGTCGCCGAACATCAGAGATTCTGGCAGCAGGTGATGCTCTGGCTGGCGCGTAAGGAATTTGATTCTGATCAACCGATCTGGGTACGGGTGGAACCTCGAAACTTCCCGCCGATGGCGCGGATTCCGATCGAAATGGGAGCACAGGATGAAACGGGGGCTCCACTGAATGACGTGCAATTTGATGTCGAAGTGATCAAACCGAATGGAGAGGTCGACAAGCTGACTCCGCAACGCCTGACGACGGGAGCGCTGGCGGAATACACTCGGGCCAGCGAACCAGGGGACTACTGGGTTCGTGTTTCCGCCGCGCAGAATGGAATGTCACTCGGTTTGTCAGCGATGACCCGTTTCGTCGTGGATGTCCGCGATCTGGAACTGGACAATCCGGCCGCCGATCCGACGTTAATGTCGGAACTGGCCGCGATCACCGGCGGAAGTGTCGTTCCCCCGGAATCGCTCGGAGATTTCCTGACGACTCTTCTGAAGGAAGGAATCCCCAGCGAATTCAAGAGAACTCGTCGCATCAACCTCTGGGACGGCTGGCCTTTGCTGATGCTGTTCGCCGGCACAATGACGTTAGAGTGGAGCCTGCGGAAGTGGAAGGGATTAGTCTGATACGACAGTTTCAGATTGTGGTTTTGCTCATTTTCCAATGGTCAGGCATGTGGGAGGGGAAGCTCCTGCTGAGCCGCATGAAAAATCGGGCTTTCCATGGTTTGCGGCTCGACAGGAGCCTCTCCCTCACAAGACCGATTCGATCAGGCAAAGAGGCTCAAAACATTGAGCTTGTCAATAAGAACCCCTAATAAAACTGACCCCGATCCGCTCGCGGAAAGGAAATTCTCATCGTTTGAGGGGTTTTGTTCGCGGCTCAAAGTAAAACTTGTAATGCTAGAAAAGAGGTGGCCGACCGAGGATGCGGCGGACGATGACCCATTGTCCGCAATGCATCATCCAGTGAGATCCCAGCATCGAGTACAACGAACCGACCGTTGGCGCATAAGGAACGCCAGAAGGTTGATCGAATTTGTCGGAAGACTCCTTGGCCAGCATTTCCAGACTGATCTTCCGCTGCGCACGATACAGGTTCAGCAGTTCTTCTTTCGAACGAAAATCATTCGGGTTGTCTGATCCCACTTTGTCTCTGCCGTACTGTTCTTCAAGACCTTCCGGCAGTGCATTGGAAACATCGGGGTGAATGGCTTTCAGCATCTCATACTCACTGGCAATAAGGTGCCCCAGCTGCCAGTTAATGTGATTGGCTCCCGGACAGGGACGCACCAGCAGATCGGCATCACTGAGATCTTCCAGATATCCCATGCAGACCATGTCAGCTGAATCGAGATTCAGTTTAATGGCATCGTTGGCTGTCATCTTGGTTCTTTCTTCAAGGTTTGGCGAGAGTGGCTACATGAAAGAAGTTCACGTTATCGCCTGCAGGCTCTCGAGAATCAATAGACAGAATCATTCAGAGGAACCACGGAAAGGACGGAAGAGACGGAATTGATCAGGAGGACTGACAGCGTGTCAAATACAGACTGACTCTCCAGGAACCGGTCAGATTTTTCTGTAACTTATCTGAACCAAAACCTTTCCGTTTTTTGACGAATCGTCCGGACGATCATGATGCCGGGTTTCGAGGGGATGCATCACCGCAGAGAGATGCCCACAACCGCACTGGTGAGGACAATACCGATGCCTACATGAAACGCCAGATCATGGGGTGCGAAGTGGTCGTGGCAATCATAAACGGCCGACTCGATTTCAGACCATGAGAACAGATGCCATGGGAACAGATCTTTTACGGAGAGTTTGAGGGCCGCCGTCCGGAGAAGGTTCTTGTGAAGGTGATTGGAGAGCAAAAAGTCGGCGCAGACTGGAATTGCTTTACACACGATAAAATGGAAGATCCAGCGACTTTCCGACACGATTCATCATACGATGGGAACGGGCTCATCCAGAACCGCGTGCAGGATGGTCACCGCCATCCGAAATCCGACAGGAGAATCGGTTAATGAAATCGATCGCGGAAGATGAGGCGTTTGCTTGTCGATGGGTCTGAAATCGAACGTCAACGTTGCAGGTGTGTCTGACGCGTCATCGGCAAGCTCCGTTTTCTCATTGAGTTTTGCAGCTTTGATTGCGGTTTGAAGCTGCTCCAGCGTTTGTTCTCCACCGCCGACAACACTGACCTTCAACGGGGACTCTCTGAGTTTTTTCTGCATTTCCCGCACGGTTTCCCCTAACACCGGATGCCGGAATTGTGGAGAGACGTCACACCACGGGTCGAGAACAAACCGACGATACCACGATCCCGGGTGGGGAATCAGCAATGAGCCACGATACGATTCTAATGGGCGATGATGGCATGTATTGACATCTCCCACCGCATCCGGTCCTCCCGAGGAATTCAGCGTAATGACGTCGTGGCCAAAACTGAGCAGATCGATGTCCAGCGTTCTCGGTCCCCAGGGAACAGTTCGCTCCCGTCCGAACTCTTCTTCCACCTGTTGAATCTGGCAGAGAAGTTGCGAGGGAGTGAATGTTGTCTGAAGCAGGGCCACGGCATTGGTGTAAGTTCCACCGGCCTGATCCCCCATTGCCCGGGTTTCGAAATTCCGGCTCCGACCGACCAGTTGCACTTCCGTCAACTGGTCGAGCCTGGCCAGTGCTCGCATAAAAACTTGCGGGACATCTCCAACATTTCCGCCGAGTGCGATTGCGGCCGTTGTTGACATGGTTCTTCAGGACCTCATTCCAGATTCCGCGGGACGTGTGCCGACGGCCGAGATGCCGTGGCTCAATCATAACTTATTGATGAACCATCAATAGAGACGATTTTCACATTCTCAATTCCCGATCAGCACAAGATTTGAAATGAGTGCTGACGATCAAAATGATTGGGAAACCCTGCGAAAAACGACGTTCCCGTTTCCGGGATCGTGAGGGGAACTATCATGCTTCATGGTCGACGATCTTGAGGATTTCGACTTTCATCGTTGTTCTGGGAAGAACAATTTCGACCTGTTCGCCGACCTTTTTCCCCATCATTGCGACAGCAATCGGGCTGGTCGTCAGAATTTTCATGACCGGGCCGTCGTAGTTTTCTTCTCCGGGACCAACGAATTCATAGGTCTCCTCTTCATCCATGTCGAGGTCTTTGATGGTCACGGTTGAACCAAAGGTGACTTGCCCTTTCGGCATGTCTGCCTTATCGACGACATAGCAACCGGCCAGCTTTCCCTTCAGGTTATAAATCTTGGCCTGCACCCGTCCCTGTTCTTCACGCTGTCCGTGATATTCCGCGTTTTCTTTCAGATCCCCTTCGGAGCGGGCATCAGCGATGGCTTCCGCAATTCGGGGCATGACCTCATCTTCCAGATGTTTAATCTCGGCCAGAAGCTTCTCGTAGCCTTCTCGTGTGATTGGTTGTCGGTCCATATCGGGGCACCTGAAAAAGAACGAAGCCGCGTCACAAACGGTCTGCTTGTGAGCGGTTTCAAGTTGGAATCGGGATAAACAGAAACGGGCCACGACCAAAATCGCGTCCCGTTCCTCTCTCCATTGGTATCGTATCTCATGACGGAAGTCCATCCAGAAAGAAATTTGGATGGAATCAGCAAATCAGGTCCGGTGCAATACTCTGATCTGGAAACCCATTTCCATCGAAACTTGTTGTCCAGGGGACTTTAGTTGTCAGGGCTTTCCTTTTGTTCAAGTTGGCCTGGGAGGGCGAGGCTCCCGCCGAGTCGCACACCATAGAAAGCGTTCTCTTGATTGCGGCTCAGCAGGAGCTTCGCCCTCCCGGAAATTGTTTATCCTGAAACCCTGGCTCAGTTGCCTCAGAGTGTTCGACTCTCCTTCCGTTCCTCGCCCAAACTGGCAGGTTTTGCCGGTTAAAGGGATTTTTGACTTTTTGACTCACTCCGGCATTGGTTGTGCATTATCGATTGATTGAGACAACGTTCCGTGCCGGGTGAGTGAGACAATCAATCACGGAATCTCTTTTGAGACTTGAGACAATTCGACGAAATCCCTGTGTTTTACCGCTTCAAACTGCCCAGAGTCGTGAAGTGAAACGAGAGATTCGCTCCGATTCATCCCCTTGGGCGAGACACAGGTGAGAGGCCGATTCTTGAATCTTTTACCAAAGTGGGGGAAAGATTCTTGAAATTCTTGCGAAACCGTGTTGACACTTTTCTGCCGATCGCGATATCACCCCGCCACCTTCCTCGAAGACACTTCTCAACGGAGCCGAGCACTGGCTGACTGAAGAAACCGAACCCATCTCAAATTGGTTTCTTCCGTCAAAACTGGTCCGGCAAACATTTCAAAGTTTCCCACACGTTTTGATTTTCACACCTGTTTGAAACCACTTGCAGAACAGTCTCCGACCCACGCGCTGGTAAGAATTCTGTTTTGTTCGTGGTGCTGAAAACGTTCAATTCCCAGCGTTCAGTTCGAATTTCTTCGTGCTCGCCGAGCGTTGAACGACCTTGAAGTCTCAAAGTCTCACACGTCTCCTTTTCGTCTCACTCACCCCCTTGCTTCGGCATGCGGACTCCGTGGATGGTTCTCTCTCAAGCCATCGGGATCGGGTTCTGCGCGTCGAGGACACCGGCAGGAATCTCATGTCCTTAACACCCCCAGCCACTATTCGACCGAACGGAAAGGTCGTTGCCTGTGCGAAAAGCGAGGCATCTCGACAGCATCTGGAACTGGCGATTCGCCGCGCAGGTTATGACTGTGCGTCGGTCGGCACGATCCAGGAACTGAGAGCAATTCTGCTCAACGAGATGATTGCCGCCGCCGTCATCGACGAACCGGAATCGGCCGCTGAAATCGAAGCCCTGGATGCAGAAGTCCGTCGTGCCGAAAAGCCGACGCAGTTCATTCTGCTGCCCTCGATCGGACAGCGTCTCATTCCTCCGCGAAGTGCTTCCTGCGACGTTCTCGATCCACCACTGACTCCAGAGCGGATTGGACGTGCCCTGTTTTCCTGTGTCGCCCGCGCTCAGTTGATCAACGAAAACATTCAGCTTCGCCAGAAACTGGAAGGCCGGATGTTTGACGGTCTGGTGGGGATCAGTGAAGCAACCCGCGATCTGCGGAATCAGATTCACGCCGCTGCCGATCATGATCAGCCGATTCTGGTCTGCGGAGAAGCCGGTTCAGGAAAGAGTGAAGTGGCCCGAGCGATTCACCTGACTCGCAGCGGACCAGGACAGCCACTCCTGACCATTCGCTGCAGCCTGCTGACCAGTTCCGTAGTTGAACGGGAACTCCTCGGCGATGCAGACTCCGTAGGGCGCTTTGTCTCCGCTGCGGAGGGGACACTGGTCTTCGAAGAAATCGAAGCACTGACCATCGCTCAACAGCATCAACTGGCAGAAATCATTCTGAACAATGCCTTCCCTCAAGGAGGCGTGTACGTTCCGCTGCAAGCCAGAATCATTGCAACCACCTCCTCCAACCTGCGAGAGCTGTGCCTGCAGGACAAGTTCTCCGCTCAGTTGCTGCGAGTGCTGGAACGAAACTGCATCACCGTGAAACCACTTCGTCAACGGATGGAGGATTTGCCGGTTCTCGCGGAACACTTCCTTCAGCAATGCTCAGTCAAAGAAGGTCAGCCGATTCGACGAGTCTCCGAAGAAGCTCTGGCTCGCCTGTTGACTTACAACTGGCCAGGCAACGCTCGAGAACTGGAAAACGTCATCGCCCGTTGCTGTTCATTGACGAACGCTCCGGTGATTGCCGCCAGCGAAATCGAACCATGGCTGGAACAGAATGACGAATCAACAGAACTCCCCGGCCTGACTCTGCGGGAAATGGAACGCAAACTGATCGAAGCCACCTTCAACCGGTTCGGCGGAAATCGGGAACTGACCGCGAAAGCATTGAAGATCGGGATTCGAACCCTGTCTGGTAAACTTCGCGAGTACGGCTACCCACCACGAGGAGGTCCAGGTTCAAACCGACGTGAAGAACGCGCAGCATGAGACGATGCTCGCGCGACTAATAAGAGGCGAAATTTGAGAGACGCGAAAGCCACCTGTCCCCACAGGTGGCTTTTTTACTTGACCGCCAGTCGCTCTAATGGAAGAAGAAGTGGGTAGTGGGTCGTCGATAGTGAGTAGGAAATAGCGTGGTTTTCCTGGCATTTACTGTCCCCTGAATCCTGATCCCTGACCCCTTTTTTCCAGGCACGAACAACTCAGGAACAATTGGACAGCAGTTCCCCCATGGCGAATGTTGAGAGTTACCTGAAGCCGGAAGTGATTCGCAATGTCGCGAGGCTGGACCTGCGTGCGCGGTTCATTGTCGAAGGGTTTCTCAGTGGCCTGCATACGTCGCCG
>DATMFC010000028.1:0-2306 GCA_035556335.1 Planctomicrobium sp.
ATTCGATCCCCCGCCAACGCAAGCGATCACTTCATCCGGCAGGCGTCCCAGAATTTCCAGACACTGGGCCCGAGTTTCTTTTCCGATGACCGACTGAAAATCTCGCACAATCATCGGGAACGGATGCGGGCCGACCACCGAGCCCAGGATGTAATGGGTCGTTTCAACGGTCGCCATCCAGTCCCGAAGTGCTTCGTTCACGGCGTCACGCAATGTCCGTGAACCGGATGTGACCGGACGGACTTCCGCTCCCATCGTCTTCATCAGGAAGACATTCAACTTCTGTCGACGAATGTCTTCCTCCCCCATGAAGACCACACATTCCAACCCGAACCTCGCACACGCCGTGGCTGTGGCGACTCCGTGCTGACCGGCACCGGTCTCGGCAATGACCCGTTTTTTCCCCATGCGGAGCGTGAGCAACGCCTGTCCGATGGTGTTGTTGATCTTGTGAGCGCCGGTGTGATTCAGGTCTTCCCGCTTGAAATAGATCTTCGCCCCGCCGACTTCTTCGGTGAGTCGCTCGGCAAAGTACAGCGGACTGGGACGCCCGACGAAGGTTTTGAGGAGATGATCCAACTGGGAAAGGAAATCGGGGTCTTTCTTCGCCCGGTCGTATTCAGCGGTCAACTCATCCAGAGCCTGAATCAAGGTTTCCGGAACAAAACGACGCCCGAAATCCCCAAAACGACCAGCGGCATCCGGAACATTTTTATTGGCAACCGACATACAACAACAGCTTTCACAAAGACGGGTCAGTAAAATCCTGACCGTTCCTGAACAAAACACAATCAGGAATAAGACTCACACAAAGGCGATAAGGCGGATTATTCACCACGGAAAAGACGGAAATAACGGAAAGTATTTTTCTAAAATGATTTACGAAAAGTCCTGACAGGTTTCTGAAAACGGAGTCTGCTTTAAAGCAATATCAGAATCCTTATCAATTCCGTGCCTTCTGTTCTTTCCGTGGTTCCTCTGCATCATTCAGGCTAAGGCAAAGAACACAAAGGTCTGTCACTTGTGATTTCTTTGCGCCTTAGCGCCTTTGCGTGAGTCTCCTCTCCTCTGATTCATCATCACACTGTGAACATCACACACAGCGAATAGCGAGATTACGGAGTTCCGCCAGCCTCCGCAACGCTCGAGCATCGCGTCTCAATCCTGTTTCACGAAGAGGGACTGATCTCAAAGAGAATTTTCAACTGATCCTTACGTTTCGCCTGTTCAAACGCCATCACCGCCTGAGAAAGAGGGAAACGCCCTGAGATCAATGATTCGACTTCCACGGTTTTACTCGCCAGCGCCGCAATCGCGGGAGGAAACGGACCACATCGTGAACCGACAACATTGATTTCATCAATCACCACCGGAGCCAGATTCGGGCCACTCTGACCAGCAACGGTCGTTTTGAGAACAATCGTTCCCCGAGGCCGCACAAACCGGCAGGCGTCGGCAAATCCGGTCGCCGAGCCCGTGCAATCCACCACCAGATCGGCAATACGACCGGTTGTCTGCTCTGAAAGGAGACTCGTCCGAATTCCCCGATGTTTCAACCGTTCCAGTTTTTCAGAATGCTTTCCAATGACAAACAGATCCGCTCCGGTCGATGCGAGCACCTGAGCGGAAAGATTGCCGAGCCGCCCCTCTCCCAGAATGACGATGTCGCGAAACTTCTGGAGATCGACCTGTTCCAGAATCTGAAACGCGGCCGCGACCGGTTCGACAAAGACCGCTTCCTCATTGGAAATGGAATCCGGGAGCGGATGCAGGTTTTCTTCAGGGAGCCAGAGCCGGTCCGCAAACGCCCCGTCGTGATTCAGAATTCCCAACACAGTACGATGAGGACAATGGGTCGGAAATCCACTCCGGCAGGTGTCACACGCTCGACAGGCACAATTGATCTCACCGGCCACCCGCTGTCCAGCATATTTCCCCTCTTCCGCGATGCCGACGAACTCGTGCCCGAGAACTCCCTGAAACCCCATGTACCCCTGAACGAGTTGCAAATCGGTTTCACAGATTCCCGCCGTCAGCACCTGTACCGGAATCTGACCGGGGACAGGAGAGGGAAGAAAATCATCCCGGTAAACGAGACCGGATTTCGTCAGTTGCACAGCCTGCATCGAGACGAGCTTCCTTCCGCTGAATCAACACACCACGAGCGCCCCATCCCCGGAGAAACAGTCACCCGTTTCCAATCGTGACGGACTCACACGTTCCAAATTCCTTGATCTCCAGCAGCCAGACGAACAGCCCTTTCGCCAGATGCATCCGGTTTTCCGCCTGCGGGAAGACGATACTGC
>DATMFC010000029.1:0-23498 GCA_035556335.1 Planctomicrobium sp.
CCCTTCGGGGACATATTCATCTGCAGGGAACCGAAAGCGAACTGGCCGCACTCAGAGCCTCATTAAACCTTCCAGCATCCCCCGAACAGGCATCACTCGGGCTTCCAAACACATTCGTTTACCTGGCAGGCCAGCCGAACGCAGATCTCCCCTCTGTTCCTCAGGAAGCAGTTCAAATCAACTTTGAAAACGGGGAATTTGCCCCGAAAGCGGCGATTCTTCGTGTCGGACAAACATTAAAAGCCTCCTACAAAGACAAGGGACAAGCCCTTTTCGAAATCCAATCGGCGACGAAATCGGCACGAAAGCCGGTCTCTGCAAAAGAGGGATTGTTCGAAACGGTCTTTGAAGAAGCGGAACCGTTTCCAGTGCAATTGACCAACCAGAAAGAGCCGCGAAGAATATCCAGCCTGCTTGTCATTAATCATCCCTGGGGAGCAGTCAGCAACGAAAATGGCGCATTCGAAATTCAGGGAGTTCCGGCCGGAGAACGGAAGTTCATCATCTGGCACGAACGTCGCGGACAACTTTCTGCACCGTTGACCGTGGAGATCCCGGCCAACGAAAGCGTCGAAAAGGAAATCTCGGTAAAAGCCACAGACCTGTTGAATTAACATTATCAACGGGGCTAAACGAACGTAACAAAAGCATTAACATAACCCATGACTCCACTACGACTTCAACCCGTATTTTTAATGAGCATGGCTGTTGTCTTGTCGGGATTCGCGTTGTCACTCACCGGATGCGTTCCGGAATCAAAACAGACAACGACACCCGTTCGACAAATTGAAGAGATTAAAATTCATGTCGGTCCGCCACAGATCGAGCAGGATCAGAAAACAGAAGAAGAGAGCGAACAATAAAGAACGAGACAAGCATATAGCGGTCTTTTATATCACAAGAACGTCTCCTGAATTTTTGAAACAGCATTGAATTAACATACATTGAGGGATTCTGTGAGAACCTGTGTCGGATTAATGGTTTTGATGCTGCTCACTTCTGGTTGCCAGAAAGTGGAGTTCACGCATCGCGCCGAGTTCAATAATCTGGAAGAATTCGCTCAGGATTATGTCGGTCAAATCCTGACGAACTACTTCGGAACCGCGACCGACATGGTCGTCTGGGACCGCCTGAAGCTCAACAGCAATCTCGCGAACGGTGAAGTAACATTCGCTTCAAACGGATCCGGCCAGACACGAATCGTCCTGAATCTGACAGAACCGCACCAGGAGATTCCCCCCGGCACCGAACTCTTCTGGGTCAACGGTGATCTTTCTGGCAAGGAAAGCAGTTGGATCTCCGAATGGAACAACCTCACCAACACCGCCACTCTCGAAACAAAACTTGAGGCGTTGCCCGTTGCAGGAACCAAGGTCATTCTTGGACCAGGGCAAGTGCTGGCTCAAGGGAGACATCTTTACGCCGTACATTGCCAGCATTGCCACGGAGTCACTGGCGATGGAGCAGGACCGACTGCGGAATATCTGAATCCGCTTCCTCGCGATTATCGCAGGGGGATTTATAAGTTCACACTGACTCAAGCCAGCGAACGGGCAAGCCGTGTCGATCTGACTCATATTATTGAAGACGGAATCCCTGGAACGTATATGCCCTCCTTTAAGCTGCTCTCTCCGGACGAGATGCAGTCGGTTGTTGAATACGTGCTATGGCTCTCGATGCGGGGAGAAATGGAGTATCAGCTTGTCCGCTATCTGTCGACGGATTATTCGAAAGAAGCTGTCAAAGAACGAATCGAAGCAGGTCTGGAAGCCCAGAAAGAAGGGGAAGAAGACTTTGAAACTTATGATAAAATCCGCAAGGAGTTTATCGCACTCGCTAATGACCCTGAAGAATTACAATATGAGTTCCTCGACAGCGTTGACCTGATGGTCTCTCGCTGGGAAAGTGCCCAGTCTCCAGACGCACAAGTCGTTCCCACCGAAAAATGGGCAAACAATGATCCCGCGTCGATTGAACGGGGGCGTCAACTTTATCTCTCTGTGGACCTGAACTGTTTTGCCTGTCACGGAGAAGCCGGATTTGGTGATGGTCCTCAAACCTATGCCATTACTAAAGATCTTGACACCGGAAAAGATAATCCGAAGCCCGGTTTGTATGATGCCTGGGGGCATCCATCTCCGCCACGAAACTTACATACCGGAATTTACCGTGGAGGACGGCGTCCCATCGACCTGTATGCACGAATTCATGCCGGTATTAAAGGGACATCAATGCCGGCATTTGGATCAAAGCTGAAAGACCAGGAAATCTGGGACATCGTCAATTTTATTTATAGCGTTCCATTCCAGTCTCCAAAAGCCGGGGATGGTCTGAAACAGGCAACCGGAACAGCAACGACTGAAGGAAGTGTTTCGATGAAAGAAACGCCCGCCAATTAAGCTGTTCCTGAAAGCTCAAACAGAGAGAATGTTTGAGATCATTCGTTATTTCAATTTTACCATCATCACGAGTCATTTGAGGTTCAGAACGTGAAGTGGTTCTGGTGTTTATTTTTTATGGTCTGGCCGATCGCGGCAGTGGGATTCTGCCTGATCGCTCCGTCACAGGGCTGGTGGTTCTATTCAGAATCCGTCAGCGCCCTGGGACGACGTATTGACCATCTGTTTTATGTCATCCTGTGGATCACGACGTTTGTGTTTATCGCAACACAAATCGCGCTCGGTTACGTTCTTTACCGGGGAGCACAACGAACCGAACCGGGACAGTCCCGTCCCGCATGGTATTCTCACGGACGACACGATCTGGAAGTAGCCTGGAGTATTATTCCGGCGATTATCTTATTGTTTATCGCTCTGTATCAGCTGGATGTCTGGGCAGCTTATCGCGTGACAGACGCCTTCCCTCGAAAAGAGATGGAAGGAGTTCTGACGCGACTGAATCAGACACGCGGTCCTAAAGACAGTCTGGCCCTCGCCGAAGTTTCCGCCAGGCAATTCGAATGGCGGATCCGTTATCCCGGCTTCGACGCAAACGGAAACCTTTTACCGTTAATGCCTGAGCCACAACCGACCGACCTGTATGCCGTCAATGAACTCCGGCTTCCTGCTGGAAATCCTGTGATGATTAACCTCCGGTCGCAGGATGTTCAACACTCATTCTTTCTGCCTGATTTAAGAGTCAAACAGGATGCCGTTCCGGGATTAGTCATTCCGGTCTGGTTCTCCACCGACACTCCTGGTCGCCATCAACTGCTTTGTGCAGAACTGTGTGGCTGGGGACACTACAAGATGAATGCCTGGCTGAAGACTGAAACAGAAGAAGACTTCCTGACATTCCTGAAAAACCTGCAGCGTGCCCAGAATTTCGACGGCGTAAAAGACCATGAGTCGAAAGCGGACGCCGGTCAATAGCCTCGACACCCCGCCAGCAACAGACGCACTGCGTCATAAATTAAATAATCCACGTGTAGTATATATTGTTTCCATTTAAGTTTTCTGCATTCCGCAAGCAAAAAAGTAGAGCGACGCCTGCAACGCATTGTTCTGCCAGAAAATTGGGAGAGCCATACGCTCTCAGGGAGAATTTACGGTGAGTTCCATCGCCCTGCCGAAGACCGCTCACGCCGAAGATTCGCATGATCCACATGCGGACAATCATCTCGCGTTACTTAAGCAGGTCTGCTGGTTTTCCACCGACCATAAAATTATCGGCATCCAGTTTCTGATTACGACCATGATCATGCTGATGCTCGGAGGAGCATTAGCATTGGGTGTGCGCTGGCAATTAGCGTTTCCCTGGGAACAAATGCCCATCTTCGGTCAACTGGTCGCCAAGAACATCGAAATGGGAGGGCAGATCACTCCCGAGTTCTACACGATGCTCTTTACGATGCATGCCACGGTCATGACCTTCCTGGTCATCATCCCGATTCTCGCCGGAGCGTTCGGAAACTTCCTGATTCCACTGATGATCGGGGCCGACGACATGGCCTTTCCGATGCTGAACGCGTTGAGCTACTGGTTCATGTGGCCCGCAATTCTTTTCTTCGCTCTGGCCACAGGTTATGGAGGAGAAGCATCAGGAGTTCGAGGGGGACTCAATGCCGGGGCCGCTCAAGGCTGGACGTCCTATCCGGTACTCTCTGTGATTCCCGAAGCCGCACCCGGTGCGGAAGCCGCTCAATTCTGGTGGGTGCTGGCGCTGACTTTCGTCGGGTTCTCGTCAATGATGGGCTCGATCAACTACATGACCACCATCATTAATATGCGTGCCCCCGGAATGACGTTATTCCGTATGCCGCTGACAATCTGGGCAATGCTCATTACGGCAATCCTGCAGGCATTCGCCTTACCGGTTCTCACTGCCGCCGGATTTATGATGCTATCAGACCGCGTGTTCGATACGGGGTTCTTTAAACCCAGTGGCCTCGTCGTAAACAACGCCGATCCCACAATCGGAGGGGGACAGCCGTTACTATGGCAGCACCTGTTCTGGTTCTATTCACACCCTGCGGTGTACATCATGATTCTCCCTGCCATGGGAATGGTTTCCGACATGCTCGCCTGCATGTGTCGTAAGCCGATCTTTGGTTATAAGCCAATGATTTTTTCTCTCATCTCCATTGCCGGACTCGGATTTATCGTCTGGGGCCATCATATGTTTACATCAGGGATGAATCCGTTCATCGGCATGACGTTCATGATCTCAACCGTCATGATCGCACTCCCTTCAGGGATTAAAGTTTTTAACTGGATCGGCACCATCTGGGGAGGCCGCCCGGAGTTTAACACGGTTTTCCTGAACTGTATTGCATTCGTGTCAATGTTTATCGTCGGCGGACTCTCCGGCATCTTCATGGCTGCTGTCCCCGTCGATGTTTACTTCCATGATACGTATTTCATCGTCGCCCACTTTCATTATGTTCTGTTTGGAGCAACGCTGTTTGGAGTTTTCGGAGCCATTCACTTCTGGTATCCGAAGATGTTCGGTCGAAAGATGAACGAATCGGTCGGCAAGCTCCATTTCTTGCTGACATTCATCGGCTTCAATGGAACGTTTTTCCCGATGCACCTGCTCGGCGTTGCCGGAATGCCGCGACGCTATGCCAATCCCTATCTCTATCCCTATCTGGAACATCTCCTTCCGATGAACCAGTTCATGACAGTCTGTGCCATTATCATGGGATTCGCACAGTTCCTGCTGATTGGAAACTTTATCTTCAGCTGGTTTTCAAGAACCCCCAGCGGCCGAAACCCATGGCATTCGAACAGCCTGGAGTGGATGACACCTTCACCACCGGGACACGGCAACTTCGACATCCCGGCTGTCTGTTACCGAGGCCCCTACGAATACTCCAATCCCAACCATAAAGAAGACTATTGGCCACAGTGGGAACCCCCGACGGAAAAAAAGTAATTCCGAAACCAGATATCCGAAACGCATAACATATTAATCAATGTCCTCATCCAGACCATCACGAGTGCTTTACTACACCGCGATTGCCGAAGTGGCACTCGCATTGGTGACGCTGATATTCGGGGCATTGACGACATCAAAGAATGCCGGGATGGCTTTCGCAGACTGGCCAACCAGCGACGGCTATTTCATGATCACTTATCCCTGGCTGCGGGATTTCGCCAGCAACTGGGGCAAGTTCCTGGAACATGGCCATCGCCTGGCAGGCATGGTCATTGGCATATGGTCGATCCTGCTGGTCATCGTCGCTTATCGGGTTGAAGAACGTAAATGGGTCCGACTGCTATCAATCGGAATCCTGCTGGGAGTGATTTGTCAGGGATTACTCGGAGGCTTCCGCGTTCAACTCAACGACCGCGGGCTCGCCATGCTACACGGCATCTTTGCATCAATTGTCTTTTCACTCATGGGGACAATGGTTGCCGTAACAAGCATAAAGTGGAGAACCGTTACACCGCTTGACCAGAATATTCGCTACAACAAAGTTAAATGGTGGAGCACCGCCTGCGTCATTCTTGTGATGCTGCAATATCTTTATGGCAGCCTTGTACGACATCAGGGGAGAGGATTACATGAACACCTGGGGCTCGGCTTTGTTGTGTTGATCATCATTACGATTAATGCGGTGATCGCCTGGCGCCAACCTCATCCCTGGATTAAGCGGTCAGGATTGCTACTGCTGCTGATCGCATCGATGCAAGTCGTCTTCGGATTGAAAACCTGGATCTTGAAGTTTGGCTTTCCGACGATGGGTTATGTCGCCGTTGCCGATTCCATTCAAGCCGTTTCCATCCGTACATTACACATGGTATGGGGCGCAGTGATGCTGATGGCCGCCGTCGTCCATGTTCTTAAGGTTTATCGAGTCGCAACAGCAAGTCGTGATATTGGCGTTACAGGCGCCTCATCGCAACCAGATATCAGCTCAGTGATTAAAAGTGGAGGTCCATCGTGACCAGTCTGGCATCCCCCCTTCCTCGATCAAGTTCTTCGAGTGCAGTCGAGCCCGCCGTTCTCAATATTCAGACCGAGAACACGAGCCGCTGGGCTGCATATCTGCAATTAGCAAAGCCGCGCATCGGCCTGATGGTTCTGCTGTCAACCGCCGTCGGTTACGCATTGGGAAGTCGCGGAGTCTGGCAACCGATCCCACTGATCCATGCCTGTCTCGGAATCCTGTTAGCTGTCATCTCTGCCAGTTCTTTTAATCAGATTCTGGAACGGAGAACCGATGCAAAAATGCCCCGGACAAAAAATCGCCCATTGCCATCGGCTCGGCTTTCTGTTGCCGAAGTGATCTGGTTTGCAATGGCCTGTGGAACGATTTCCACGGCATATCTGTATTTTATGGTGAACCCCATCACAGCATGGTTAACATTATCCACGATTCTGCTTTATGCGGCTTGCTATACGCCACTCAAGCGCTACACACCGTTCTGTACTGTGGTAGGTGCAATCCCCGGTGCCTTGCCCCCCGTTCTGGGATGGACGGCAGCTGGCGCCGACTTAGACGCCAGAGCCTTCAGTCTGTTCGCAATTATGTTCGTCTGGCAATTCCCGCACTTTCTGGCAATTGCCTGGCTTTATCGTGAACAATACGAAATGGCCGGATTGCGAATGCTTCCGGCGGGAGGAAAAGCAGGAGTCACCGGCGCTATTTCAACGGCTTATGCCATTCTCCTGATTCCGATCAGTCTGCTTCCTGCCCATTGGGGATTATGTGGCGACCTGTACGGATTCATTGCCATTGGAGTCGGAATCGCATATGCCTGGATGGCAATCCTGTTTCAGTTAAATGAAAATCGAACGAATGCCAGACGACTTCTCTGGGTCTCTCTGGCTTACTTGCCTGCTGTCATGCTGGCACTGCTGGTTGATAACCTTAGACTGATGAGCTGAACAGTCGTTCCATCCCTTTGAAACTCAGGCCGTCAGTTATCGGTATCGGCGACATAAAGGAATTCAGACAGAATGTCTCATGGTGCTGCTCATCACGCTCCCCCGATGAAGATGGGGCTTCCGATTTCCAACGGGAAACTGGGCCTGTGGCTGTTTCTCGGCACCGAGATCATGTTCTTCACCGCGCTGGTGGGTACTTATATTGTCCTGTATTTCGGCTCTCCTGGATGGCCTACCAACCCTGATGTCACGCATATTAAAGTCTGGGCCGGAGCATTAAATACATTCGTGCTGCTGACCTCCAGCTACTTTGTTGTCGTCGCACACGAATCGATGGCTGCTAACAATTATCGCAAGGCCTGGAGCTATATAGCTCTAACACTCTTCTGTGCAACGTTATTTCTTGGAATTAAAGGAGTCGAGTACTACGGAAAGTTCCAGCATGGCATTCTTCCTGGCCGTATCCCGGAAACCGATCTCAGCGCCGTGCGAATGCTCCGCTCCGACTGGGAAAAACGTCTTGAAAGCGAGCTAAACAGGATCATCCCGGGAACAGATCCCCTGCAAGTCAAACAAACTCAGCTTGTCACCGAACTGGGTGAAACTGAAGACGCTGCGAGAAAGTCGGAACTCCAGAACTGGCTGGATTTCAATCTGGCATTTGTCAAGTATCGGGATGAAGTCGGAGCGAATCGGGTCACACTCCCAATGGCTCAGGCTCAACTGGAAGCGATGAAAAACTCCGGAACTTTTCAGATAAATGGAGTTGAACGTTCCGGCGTTCTGATCGACTCCAAGACACGTCAATCACTCGCCTCGCATGGAGAGGAGTCTGTGAGCCATTTTCTGGAGATTCCCGAACTCACCTCAAGCCAGTCCGCACTTCGCATTGGCGAAAGCGGCTGGGAAATCATCGACACTAAACAGATTGCGGAACGAAATTATCAGTTTCGCTCCTTAATAGAAGGACTCTCGGTCCGCCATCCAATCCTTTATGGTAATCTATTTGCATCGACCTATTTTCTGATGACCGGCTTTCATGCGATTCACGTGGTCGTCGGCATGATCCTGTTTGCAATTATTTTAATCCAAGGCCCCTGGCTGAATGAAAAATGGGGAAACTTCGTAGAGAACAGTGGGTTATACTGGCACTTTGTCGATCTCGTCTGGATCTTCCTGTTCCCGCTTCTCTATATTCTCCCTGGGAAAATTTAATAACAGTTCATTATCTTCATTTTATCATTTCAAACAACTTTTCAGCCAAGGGATAACGACATGAACCATGAGTCCTCCGATACAGATGACAGACATGTCGAAGGGCACCCGAACGTAAAATACTTCTCGATTTTCATCGCTCTGTGTGTTTGCACCCTCTTATCGGTCCTGTTTGACCTGATTCACCTTCCTCCGATCTTACTGATTACGCTTGTACTGGCTGTGGCAACAGCCAAAGCTCTTTTTGTGATCACTTACTTCATGCACCTGAAATTTGAAGGAAGATGGAAGTATACCATTCTCACACCAACTGTGATCCTGGCCATGGGTCTCGTCGTCGGACTGGCCCCGGATATCGGCATGAGTTATTACGCCCGCGATGTTCCCCAGGCAGGATGGACAGAATCCCACTCGCATCACAAGGAAGGGGAGGCAACTCCTCAAAACAAAACAAGCCATTAAAGCTGTTCACACCATTAATTAAGTACGTGTGAATAAAAAAATGACACTTTTGGAATTCCAGTTTCATTTCGCCATTTAGAACGAACATTAAATCCATTATGGCCGCCGTTGTTGTTAATCAGATTGAACATCGTTACGGCGATCGCGTCGCGCTGGCTGGCGTCTCATTTGAAGTTCCCCAAGGGGAAATCTTCGGATTACTCGGCCCCAACGGCAGCGGTAAAACAACCCTGTTTCGTATCATCTCAACATTAATGCCGATACAAGCCGGCTCCGTCACTGTCGGCGGCCATGACGTCAGTTCTGATCCGGATGGTGTCCGTCGACAAATTGGCGTGACATTTCAGTCTCCCAGTCTCGATGGCAAGCTTACAGTTCGTGAAAACCTCGTCCATCAAGGGCATCTTTACGGGCTTTCCGGAACGGGACTCAAAGACCGAATTCAGTTGGTCATGGATCAACTCGGAATTACTGATCGTGCGCGGGATTACGCGGAAAAATTATCGGGTGGTTTAAAGCGTCGAGTGGAAATCGCGAAATGCTTACTCCATTCCCCAAGCATCTTATTATTAGATGAGCCCAGCACCGGCCTTGACCCCGGCGCACGACACGAGATGTGGAAGACACTGGAATCTCTCCGAAGGGAGCACGGAGTGACAATTCTCGTGACGACACATTTAATGGAAGAGGCCGAACGCTGTGCACGATTGGCCATTCTCGACCTCGGCAAGCTGATCGCCTGCGGTTCACCGGATCAATTGCGTGAAATGGTCGGCGGCGACAGCCTGACAATTCAGGCGGATGACCCTGATCGACTTTCGCTACTCCTGACCGAGAAATTTCAACTTCAAAGCCAACGTGTCGGTGCGGCCTTACGCATCGAGCAGGAGAATGGGCATGAACTCCTGACCAACATCGCCACCCAGCTTCCCGGCGAGTTCCGTTCTCTCACACTGGGCAAGCCCACTCTCGAAGATGTCTTCATTAAACTAACTGGTCGGGGACTGGAAGCCATTGAATCCGAGACACCGCAAGGCAAGAAAAAGAAGCATTAAGACTTGCCCTCTTTACAAGTAAAATCACCATCCTGGTTTATAATTATACTCGCTAATAGATACCGTCTTTAACCAGCAGAACATATGTCGATGATGCAGCCATCAACAACAGCGATATCAACCGAAAGAGTTCAAACCGGGAACGCCTGGTTATGGGCTTCGTGGACACTCGCCGTACGCGAGGTTGTCCGTTTTCTTCGTCAACGTTCTCGCGTCACGGGAGCGATCGGGCAACCGATTCTGTTCTGGATTCTGTTCGGAGCGGGCTTGTCAGGCTCCTTCCAATTCGGCGGAGGAGACACGACCGCCGGGATGTCGTTTCAGGAGTACTTTCTCCCGGGAGTCGCCGCGTTAATTGTGCTGTTCACTTCGATCTTCTCTTCGATCTCCATCATTCAGGATCGTAACGAGGGTTTTTTACAAGGAGTTCTCGTCGCTCCGGTCCCACGATCATCCATCGTTATGGGAAAAATCCTTGGCGGAACAGCGCTTGCATTATTGCAGGCATTTCTCTTCGTCATCGTCGCGCCGTTGTTACAGTTCGTGGGATTAGCTCCGCCGATGACGCTGCAACTTTCGGCGTTTTCCCTGATCGGAGCGTTTCTGTTCCTGATGCTGATTTCCCTAGGACTCACCTCACTGGGCTATCTGTTTGCATGGAAGATTGATTCCGTGCAGGGTTATCACGCTGTCATGAGTCTGGTTTTATTGCCGATGTGGCTGATGTCGGGGGCGTTTTTCCCGGGGACCGACAGTGTCTGGCTGACATGGCTCATCCGCCTGAATCCACTCACTTATGGTGTCGCTGGTTTACGCCGAGTTTTAACAGTTGACCAATCCGTACTTGTGGGTGTCCCACCACTATGGCTCTGCGTGGTGGTGACAACCCTATTTGCAGCAGTCTTATTTGCTATCGACGTCTGGATCACGCGCCGCGACCAGGCCGTCTGACAGACCGGTTCGTCTGGATCTTTTTTGTCCTGATCGACTAACGAATACAAACGTATTACTTGCCTCATGATTGATTATCTGCGCAGAAACTTAAATATCGCAGCAATCGTACTGATTGCACTGTCTGCATTAACGATTGTCCCTAAGACCGTTTTGAGCCAGGAAGAAGAAGCCCCGGCCGCTAAAATCCTGAATCCCGACGAAACGCCACCGCCGTTCGTTCAACTCTCTCCAACTGAACCTCCCGTCATCTGGGACGCCCGACATGTAGGGGAGTTTCATCTTGTGGATCAACTTGGCAATCCTGTCACGCGTGAAACACTCTTAGGTGAACCATGGATCGCTAATTTTATCTTTGCACGATGCGTGACTCACTGTCCGTTAACGTGCCGCAAAATCATGGAATTCAATCAGGAAGTCGAAAAAATTCCGGTCCGTTTTGTAACCATCACCGTCGACCCGGAACATGACACTCCTGAATTCATGAAAGAGATTGCGGACACCTGGAAGGCCGATCCGAAACGCTGGTTGTTCTGCACAGGGAAACCGGATGATGTCTGGCATCTGATTCGTCACGGATTTAAAGACTCCGCATGGGAGAACGTGGGAACGTCCCGACGCCCCGGCATGGAGTTCGCGCATAGTAATTATCTGATTCATGTCGACGCAGAAGGAGTGATTCAAGGTCGCTATAACAGTGGAATTGACTTCGATCTGGTCGCTTTAAAGCAGGTCCTTCAAGGAAAAGCAAGGACTCCATTGGCGAACAGACCTGCCGGTCCTCCCGCGATCGTCGCCGATCCGCTCGACAAACTCCCCGCCTGGGCCAAGCGGCTTCCATTAACAAATGCGTCACTGAATGGATTGGCGACACTGCTGCTGCTATGGGGATTTTTCGCCGTCAAAGCGGGAGCATATGGATTACATAAACGCCTGATGCTTTCCGCATTCTTTGTCTCGATTCTCTTCCTTGGATGTTATTTAACTTATCACTACGCCCTGCATGAGTATGCCGGAGTTCGAGGAAAGCCATTCCCTTATGATGGTTCTATTCGATCGGTCTATTACGGCATTCTGGTCAGTCATGTGATTCTCGCCGCAATTGTTCCTGTCCTGGCAATTGTCACGATCCTGAACGGATTGAAGGCATACCCAAAGGGAATCGACCGGCAACAATTCGTAGAACGTATCCACGAACGTCACGTGCATCATCGCTGGGCAAAAATCACATTTCCAATCTGGCTTTATGTTTCAGTGACCGGCGTTGTGATTTATTATATGCTCTATCAGATGTGAAGTCTGTTTCATCCAGTGATGTGCGGCTCGGTGGAAATCTCGCTCTCCTGAATTGAAATAGAAATCATGGTTGTCGTAATAAATTAACTCACACCAGACCACTTGAACTCCCCTATGACCGCAATCACGCTAGAAACTGACGTGACTTATCTGCGGGGAGTCGGTCCCGATCGTGCCGGATTATTGCGAAAACTGGAAATCTTCACAGTCGGCGATCTGCTATGGTATCTGCCGAGAGATGTGCTCGACTTCAGCAAAGTCTGCCAGCCGCATGAACTCAAGGCAGACACTCTCCAAAGCGTCCGAGGCTGGGTACGGGATCTGGATTCTCGCGAACTGCGGAATGGCCGCACCCTGACGAAAGTTCTCCTTGACTGCGGCGACGACTACGTTCGTGGAGCCTGGTTTAATCAACCGTGGATGCTGCGACGGTTTACTCTCGGCCAGTCAGTTCTCTTCTCGGGAAAGCCCAAACGACGCGAGGGAAAATGGGAGTTCTCAAGTCCTCACGTTCAGCATTTAGAAGATGACGATGCGATCGAATCGGCGAATCTTGTGCATCCAAGATATCGCCTGACTGATGGCATTAAAATGGGGGACATTAAACGTTTCATTAGCAATGCCGTGGAAGCTGCTCTGGATCAGGTGGAAGATCTGCTTCCGATCGAAATGATGAAACAATTAGGATTCGAACCGTTGCAACAGGCACTGCAGCATGTCCATCAACCGGAAACAATGGAGCAGTTTCAGTCAGCCCGTGCGAGACTGGTTTTCGATGATCTCTTTGAATTTCAATTAGGAGTCGCGTTACGTCGACAGGCCTGGCGTGCACGACGTAATGCTCCACATCTGGAACGAACAGCCAAGATCGACGCCCGTATCCGGCGACTGTTTCCGTTTGCTTATACAGAAGGACAGAATAAAGCGGTCCATGATATCGCTCGCGATTTCCAGTCCGGTTATGCAATGCACCGACTGTTGCAAGCAGATGTCGGAGCCGGAAAGACGGCTGTTGCGATCGACACCGCATTAGTGGCCGTTGCTCATGGATGGCAGGCGGTTATTATGACTCCAACGGAGTTACTGGCGTCACAGCACTGGCAAACCGTTGATCATATTCTTTCTGAAAGTCGCGTCAGTCGGACACTGCTGACGGGGAGCCTTACTGCTGGAGAAAGACAACGGGCGCTGACCGGAATTGAAGATGGCTCCACTCAACTGATTATTGGCACCCAGGCACTCATTCAAGATGCAGTCCGGTTCAATAAACTGGGAGTGGTCGTGATTGATGAGCAACACAAGTTTGGTGTTGCACAACGGGCGCGATTTTCGAATCCGGAGCAGGGGGTCCCTCCGCATGTTCTCGTCATGACCGCCACGCCAATCCCCAGAACACTCTGCATGACACAGTTCGGCGATCTCGATCTCACTCTGATCAAAGACCGGCCCGCAGGCCGACAACCGGTTGTCACCAGTAAAATTACAGGAGGAGCCGCACGACAAAAAGCATGGACCTTCCTGCGAGAGAAGCTCGACTCCGGGCGTCAGCTTTATGTCGTTTGTCCTTTAGTAGACTCCGACGATGATTCTCCGGCGGGCTCCACAGCAGCGGAACAGGTGTTTCAGGAACTCAAGAATGAAATCCTTCCAGAGTATCGTCTCGGACTGGCTCACGGGAGAATCAAACGTGAGATTCGGGAACAGACGATGGAGGCGTTTCGCGATCGGGAACTGGACGTGCTGGTCGCCACAACGGTGATTGAAGTGGGGGTCGATGTTCCGAATGCGACGCTTATGGTCATTCTTGATGCCGAACGATTCGGGTTGTCGCAACTGCATCAGTTACGTGGTCGCGTCGCTCGTGGCAAGTATCGGGGATATTGTTTTCTCTTCAGTGAAACCGCAGCAGCCGACAGTCTTTCTCGACTCGCTGTACTGGAACGAACCGGCGATGGCTTTGAAGTGGCCGAGCAGGATTTCGAATTACGGGGTCCCGGAGATATTCTCGGCACGCGACAACATGGAGAGATGCCGCTTCGTTTTCCAAACCTGCTTCGAGAAGAAAAGAGTCTTGAGCTTGCCAGACATGAGGCGGAACGAGTGGTCTTCAGCGGGGAGTTTGAGAAGCCAGAGTTCGGTCGACTCAAAGCGAAAGTCCTCGAACGATTCCATCAGATACTAGATCTTCCCCGAAGCGGCTGATCCCTAACCGGAATCATTCAGAGGAACCACGGAAGAAACGGAATTGACAGGGGAATTAGACAACACATCAAAACAGAGTGTGGTATCAGCAGCCTGTCAAAATTTCTGTATCTCATTCAATTCCCTTCCGTGATGCATCATTCGAACTAACATAACGATACAGATAACACAGAAATCATTATAAAATCATCATGCTCTCAAGTGTTTCCGAAGAATTACTGCGAAGTAACGATAATCAATATGTCTGGCATCCGTTCACGGCCATGCAGGCCTATGAACAGGAACAGGCCCCGATTATCGTGTCAGGGGAGGAGTTTGAACTGACCGATGCTGCCGGGAAGAGTTATCTCGACGGAATCTCTTCGCTCTGGTGCAACGTCCATGGACATCGTGTTCGGGAGATTGATGGGGCGATTCGTGATCAACTGGACCGAGTCGCTCATACCACGTTATTAGGACTCTCTTCAGGGCCGTCAATCGAACTGGCTGAAATGCTGGTTCAACATGCTCCGCACGGACTTCGGCATGTCTTCTATTCCGACAGTGGGTCAACGGCCGTGGAAGCAGCTTTGAAGATTGCTTTCCAATATCACCAGCAGAAAAGTGGAGGCCCTGAAAAGCGGGACCTGTTTGCTACGGTCAGTGGAGCTTATCACGGGGATACGATTGGTTCGGTGAGTGTCGGGAATATTGAACTGTTTCATCGAACATATGGTTCACTCCTGTTTCAGACACTCGCCTGTCCGTCGCCGGTGGCCTTGCGGCATCCAACGGAGTTCACCAGTCAGGGATATCTCGACTTCTGCTTTGACGAAGCGGAACGCATTATCTCGAGGAATGCCTCTCGACTCGCGGCGTTTATCATTGAGCCGTTAGTACAGGGGGCGGCCGGAATTCTGGTACATCCGCCGGGCTATCTGAAGCATATTCGGGAATTAACACAGCGTTATCATGTTCCATTAATTGCCGATGAAGTGGCCGTAGGCTTCGGGCGCACCGGAACTCTGTTTGCCTGCGAACAGGAACAAGTTTCGCCAGATCTGTTATGTCTGGCGAAAGGGCTTACTGGTGGTTATCTCCCGTTAGCAGCGACGTTAGCAACGGATGAAATTTATTCGGCCTTTCTTGGCAACCCGAGTGAAGGAAAGACATTCTTTCATGGCCATACATTTACCGGCAATCCTTTAGCATGCGCAGCGGGAATTGCATCGTTAAACCTGATTCATAAAAACCATGTTCTGAAGAATGTCGTCGAGAATACAAGTCGTCTACAGCAACGACTTCAGGTTCTGTCTGATCATCCCCACGTCGCTGAAATCCGGCAACGCGGGATTATGGTTGGCATCGAACTGGTGAAAGATCGTGAGACACTTACCAGTTTCGACAGTGCACGACGAACCGGGCATCAGGTGACACTGGCCGCTCGACGGCGTAATGTCATTGTTCGCCCACTCGGAGATGTTGTCGTCCTGATGCCGGCTCCGGCCATGCCGGGAGAACTGATTGACCGGTTATGTGATGTTGCCTTGGAATCAATCGATGAAGCAACCGGACGGGATCGGGTAAGGTGATCAGTAGATGAGAAAGACGTGTTGCTAAATTCGAAATTCAAAGGAAAAAAATTCGAAACAGATTCGAAATATGAAATTCAAAACAGGACCGAGACCGTCAAGTCCGTGGCCTCTCACGGCTGCGCCGCCCCGATTGCGAGCAATCGGGGCCACCCCAATGTGTCATGTGTCATCTGTCATGTCGATGCTGTATCTGATTCGCGCACGACGATGCGGTTCTTGTGAACCTGCACGACAGTGACTTCGGTGCCTGCTTCAATGAACTGGCCGTCACTGACGACATCCATCAGTTGTCCGTTCAACTGGGCTTTCCCCGACGGTCTTAACACGGTTACCGCTTCGCCGGTGGTTCCGATCAGCACCATTGCCGGGTCGATCAATTCTGGATGCAATCGAGGTTCTGAAGAGTCAGGCAATTCGGTCCCGGGAGCAGGCAGGACGAGATCACGGAGTACGGGAAGTCGATGGATATAACGACTGAGCACCGTTGCCACCACCAGCACCGCAAACAAGGCGATTCCCAGCGTGGCGAATGTTTTTCCAGCTTGAGCAATATCGTATTCCAGACTGAACCCGGTGAATGTCTGACTCGCCATAATCAATGAGAAAAGCACCAGCAGGATCCCGGAAACTCCGAAGACACCAAAGCCGGGGATAACGAAAACCTCCATCAGCAGACACCCCAGACCAACAAGGAAGATGGCAATTTCCAGGCCGGTTGCGGTTCCTCCCATCATCTTGCTCCAGAAGAAGATGGAGAAGGCGAGTGCCGAGAGGATGGCAAAAATCCCGGTCATTGTGGCCAGTTCGATATAGATGAAAACGATGGCCAGAAAGAACAGGAACCCTGCCATCCATTGCTGATTCAACGTGAAGACAAGCGTATCGATCCACGTGCGGGAAATCGCTTTCAGCGGTAAATCAAGCGGCAGACCGAGGCGTTCCCTGAGTTCGGTCAAATCCTGAACCGGGGCTTTGGCAATCAGAAGTTCGTGAGCCCGTGCCCCGTGGACGGTGATGGCGATCCCTTTACGGGATTCCGGGACAATCGGCCCTGCGGTCCACTCGTTCGCTTCCACATGCAGTTCCTGTTGCGACAGAAACCACTTCTTCCCGGTGGCGTTATTCGTGACTTCATAAACTTCCAGTTCCTTATCAGCCATCCCTTCCAGAATCGCGGCAGGACGTTTCTTCTGTCTGGCAAGATCTCGCAGCAGTTCGAGTTCGATACTTAATATCTTTTCTTCCGCACGCAAAATCATATTCCCAGTAAGGTTAATGGGAATCGCATCACCGATTTTCGCGTTCGGTCGCATATAGATTTCATCACAAGCCACAGCTAAAATTGCGCCGCCGCTAATTGCTTTCTGCGGGATATAGGCAACCGTTTTAATATCACGTTCACTCAGATGCGCAATCTGCTGGGAAAGGTCCTGACAGACAGTCAGCAGACCCCCAGGGGAGTCGATTTCGAAGATAATTAACTTCGCCCCGGAATCGATCGCACGCTGAATCTGGCGTTGTGCGAATGCGGCGAAGACTTCGTCAATCACGTCATGCAGCTGAATGAAGGCGACGTTGGTGACGATCCCTTCACTCTCAAGTTCCCGCAGCTGATCGACTGTCAGATGATAACCTTCAAGCAGTTCCTGTTTCGTTGCAGCCGTTTTCACCGCCAGTACATCACGGCCGCGAGCCAGTGCTCCGGAGATGAGAGTGGGGGTGCCCGCTTCGCTGATCGTGCGTCGGTCCAGAATCACAGTTCCCGCATCCTGAAGTTGTCGGGCTTCTTCCTGGGTGACCAGCCGGGTCTCTTTCTCTCCGTTGGCAGTTTCAATATTGAGTTGAATCAGCGCGACAGCCGGATCAGCTAAAGCATCCGCCAGAGCAGGGGAGACCCGCGCGTTCCGGCGTCGTTCGACAATGGTTTTGATGATGGTTTTCTGATCGGCAGGCAACGCGTTGCCGTTCCCCATATCTCCTAACGAGGCATTAGGGCCCAATACAATCTCTCGGCAGGCAAGTGCAATCAACACGTTGGGGCCGGTCACCGTTTCCGGAATCCAGGCCACTGTCGTCACATGGTTCCATGGGCGTTCTGTCAGGAAATCGGCAAAGGCATAGCAGTTGTGAAAAGAACTGACGCCGGGCTTCAGTTCAAAGAGAATGAATGCTTTTCGGTTTTCGCGGGCCGCGGTCTGTTCCAGATCGAGCAATGTCCGGCGAACCAGTCCCAGAGTTTCCTCCCCGATGGGACTTTGGATCGTCACAATTCGGGCGATTGGCGTGAGTTCCGCCGGTTTAGCGGGGGCCTCTTCTTGCGCATGCAAACGGGAAGAACCTGTGGTTCCGATCAGTAGAAACAGGCTGAGTGCGAAACATTTCCGGAACATGGCTCCTCCAGAACAATTAGCGGTCGTCACTCAAATCACCTTCATTCCACAGACGTTTCGATCCAACAAAACCAACGGCTCTCTACACAGATCATACGTGAAAATCGGGACGACTCGATACCACACGTTCAAATTTCATCAAAGCCGATTCGGCGACCGTCATTCTGCCCGTTCCCAGGTGGCGACTGGCCCACGCGACACCGTAAACAAGGGGTGGCAGTCCGGCTTTTTCAGGTCTTTCCATTTTTCATACAAATCCGGGCTCCGCACCGCCAGTTTATTGAGAAGATGGGACCATTCCAGATCCCGTTGCCCGGTGGTGGCGGGAATGAGCGGGACATCACCAACCACCCGCAACTTCGCCTGATCGAAATTGTATCCCCGAGTGACTGCGTCATCGAAGACCCCTGACAGATAATTGCTGATCGACAGTTGGGGTGAAGTCTGTTCCTTGAACCGCTCCAGTTGCGGGTGATGCTGATATCCCTTGGTTTCTCCGTGCAATACGGCTTGCGCGAGTAATCCCTCACGCCACAGGGCGACCAGTCCACGCGGGTCCAGATACTTGGGATGAATCGTCCATAATCGCATTGGAATCACGCTCTCAGACAGGAAGAGATACAGAGATGCAATTGTACATCAATACGGAGAAACGATAAGATCAGCGCTCTTCGATTTCACTTCTTCACAGGCGGCCAGATGAGACACTTCTATCGTATGAAATCGATCCGGCAACAGAGATGGTATTTCCGGTGGCAAGTTCTGTCGCTGCTTTTCACACTTCCCGCATTTTGCGGTTGTGACAAACCGGTTACCCGTGAGGCGCAAAAATCCGCACGTCCTCATGCAGTCCAAACGGCCAAAGCGACTGCGGTCGGCGTCAGTGCCGCGTGGTCCAATTCATATTCGTTGGGGAACACCAACCTGTATCCCAAAAGGAATGCCGCGATCGTTCTGAATACAGAAGACCAGTTACTCGCCCAAACCGCAGAGCAACTGGCCATTCAGTTTCAGAATCGAGGCTCATTCGAGCAGGTGTCGGTCTTCCCGTTAAATCAGGCTCTTCCGGCGGGAGAGTTACTGCCGGATATTTTTATCACCATTGACCGTGGTCCAAGGTCGGTGGAAACGAACAACAATCAAAGCACCACTCAGTGCGAAGCAGAGTTCAAACTCTCTGTTGGAAATCAGATCGCTCGCTCCTCTCATAGCTGGCAAGAAACACTCTCACCACCGGTTTCTAACTTTCGCCTTCTGGGAGATATGAAAATCACCATCGACATGACGGGCGTTTCGTCCTGGGACGAATTACTCAAGTCGATCGGGACGCAGCAATGGGATCGCCATGTCCCTCAAACTCTCGCTGAAAAACTGGCTGAAGAATGCGACAAGCAAATACAGGCACACGTGAAGAAGCATGAGAGCCTGCAAGCCGAACGTGTCTTACCAGCCGAATTTTTTCCAGAGTATGAACCAGTTCCCGACTGGCCCTGGCTGAAGGAATTCCATGCGGTGAAACTGGTGGACGGCAGACGATTCATGGTCAGCAACCATACCGTCTGGAAGATCCCCAAACCGGTTGATGAACAGAAACTGATTGAGTGTTTCAAGGAACATTTTCCAAAGGAAAATCAAGCCGACACTCCAGGTTCAAAGCAAAACGCAAGATTCTTTCATCGCACAAACTATGGGGAAACAGCATTGGAAGTGTTTTCTGAGCGGGATGGATTCTGGACGAGCAGCGATCAAGATGAACCCCAAAATTACTATGTTGTCTGGACGCACAGAATTGGCCAGAAGGAGATCGGTGAAGCACTGAACCGCCTGCTGGAACGAAATCCGTCAGAACAGGAACTCGCAACGGTTTCATTCTGCTGGTTTCTGAATTGGGAGGGAGTGAACCGTTATTTTGCTCAGCATCCTCCGAAACTTTTTCTGTCGATGGAAAATCTGGCGAATAGCAAGTCTCGTCCCGACCGGAAGGAACTGATCCTCAAAGCGAATTCACTTGCACTGATTCAGACACATCCTCCCCACCTTGGTCGATTGGAATCGAACGCCAAAGACATCGGAATGGAGAAACTCCCTAAGACACCGGATCTATCGTTGCTTGTCCCGGATCATCTTCTCGATCTGACAGCAGAGGTGGTCCCGGAAGTCACCCTTCAAGGGGATGTCCCGCAACAGTTCTATGCCGGTGAAGGGGAAGATCGAACACACATTTTCCAGATCCGTTCACTTCCTCAAACCAATCAGCAAGAACGAGTGCAGTGGGAACGAACTCAAATTGACCTCCTCAAAAATGGTCGAACGACATCGACGACGACAGGGGCATGGGAAACCTGTCCGGTCACACTCAGTGTTGTTGGGCAGCGAGGTTTTCGTGAAATGAGGGTGAAACAGACAGACAGCCCGAAGCAGTACACACTGACGTTCGGACCAATCCAGATGCATTCCACTGAGATTGCAACACCTCCGCCATCATCCAGTGATCACCAGACCAGTGACAACCAATCGTCAGAAGAGAAGTGAGAATCGTCACGCGGAATCGGTTCCGCCCTGGATCCTCCTCATTTATGATGTGGTCTGGGTGCCAGCGTATTCTGAATTACGACCGTTTCCGGCAGGAGAGCGATTGAACCGCGACTTCTTACGGCTCTGCGCCGCCCCGATTGCAAGCAATCGGGGCCACCCGTGAAAATCCGTTCCCCTGTCTGGCAGGAATCATGTGATGGCCAAATCGACTCCGGTTCTGGATCTGAAAAATATCGGCAGGCGGTTCCCTGGCGTGGTCGCGCTGGACGGGGTGTCGTTCGATGTTCGGGCCGGGGAGTTTCATGCCATCTGTGGAGAGAACGGAGCGGGCAAAAGTACCCTGATGAAAATTCTCTCCGGAGTCGACACCCAGTATGAGGGAGAATTCTTCGTTCGGGGTAAGAAAGTGGAGTTCACCGGGACGCGGGATGCCGAACAGGCCGGAATCAGCATCATTCATCAGGAGCTCAATCTCGTTGAACAACTGACCGTCGCCGCCAATCTCTTTCTGGGTCGCGAAAAAAGTATTGGCCCATTTCTCAATGAAAAGGCCATGTGTGATGAAGCGTCGAAACTGCTGCGGCAACTGGAATGTTCAATCCATCCACTGGAACGGGTCTCCCGGTTGAGAGTGGGAGATCAGCAACTGATCGAAATTGCCAAGGCCCTGTCACTGCAGTCGGACATTCTCATCATGGATGAACCGACCAGCGCGCTGACCGAGAATGAAGTCGAACGGCTGTTTCGGGTGATTGAATCACTGCAGAGCAGGGGAGTGACGATTCTTTACATCTCCCACAAAATGGAAGAGGTGTTTCGTCTCTCCGATCGCATTACCGTCCTCCGCGACGGCAAACATGTCAAGACGATGAAGAGTGAGGACACAAACCCACGAGACATTACACACCTGATGGTGGGGCGGGAGATTGAAAATGTCTCGTTGTCTGAAAATCGCACCGCTGGTGATGTCATTCTGGAAGTGGAAAAGCTGTCTCTTCCCTGGCCGGGACATGCTCGACGGTGGCGACTCGAAGAGATTTCATTCCAACTGAGGCGCGGTGAAGTTCTCGGAATTGCCGGACTGATGGGAGCGGGGCGAACCGAATTACTGGAGTGTCTGTTCGGAGCGAATGAAGAACCGGTTCAGGGAGAAATTCGACTCGACGGAGAACAAGTTTTCTTTTCCCATCCCTGCGACGCCAAAGAAGCGGGCATCGCCATGGTCACCGAAGACCGCAAACGCATCGGGTTATTCAACCAGATGACGGTGCGGGACAACATCACGATCTGTACGCTTCCTCAATCGGCTTCCGGAGGAATGGTCAGTAAAGCGAAAGAACGAACTGCTGCGTTGAGTGCCATCTCGGAAGTGGGGGTCAAAACCGCGGGACCGGAAGCCGCCATCACCGGACTTTCCGGGGGAAATCAACAGAAGTGCATCATCGCCCGCTGGTTGAAAACGAACCCTCGGGTTTTGCTTCTGGATGACCCGACGCGCGGAATTGACGTCGGAGCGAAAGCAGAACTCTATCAGGTGATCGACCGTCTCTGCCGTGAAGGATTGGCCATCATCGTCACATCCAGTGAACTGCCTGAGTTGATTACCCTTTCAGACCGCATTCTCGTCCTGTGTGAAGGTCACATTGCCGGAGAACTCGAGCGGGAAGATTTCAGTGAACAACGGATCATGGAACTGGCGACGTCTTCAGTTCCGGCTCAACACTGATCCCGATCCTGCCTGTACATTCGGCACTGACCATCCAACACTACTTTACGGAATTCGGCACTGCTCACAGAGCAGTGGCACACGACTCTCCATTTCCTGATTTCTCCTGTCCCTCTGGCGAAAGCCGCCGGTTTCTGGTGAATCGCGTCAGAACCAATGCGGTTCCACTTGGCAATTTTGGGGAATTCCCCCAGATTGCGTGGGACGGGAGACCGGAGCAAAGGCCGCCGGTGGTCAGGTAACCGGTGTCCATCACAATCACTTCTTTCATGAGATCACACTTCCACACGTTCTGGTCGTTGCTGCTGTCTGCATGGTTCCTGATCTGCGGTCCATGCAATGCAATCGCACTGGCAAAGGACCCGGTTCCTTCTGGATTTGTCCCGCCATCACCAATTGATCCACTTTTCCCGCCTGACACAGTTCTGGGGGACACAGTGCTGGGGGAAGAACCGGTTGACTTCCAGACTGCCGAACTGGAAGAACTCAAACGTCGCCTCAAAAGTCTTGAAGACGCCTGTGATACAGCCCCAACTCCCTCCAAAAAGAGTTCCTACCCCAACGCCAGGATCACCGGATTCACTCAACTGGATGGAGTGTTTTACGACCAGAGTGACATCAATAAGGAAACACTGGGGAACGCACAGAACGGATTCGGCTTCCGTCGTGCACGACTGGCCGTGTACGGTGACGTCGCCGAAAATACTCGCTACCAGGTGGAAATGGACTTCGCCACGGCAGGGCGTCCGAGCTTCTT
>DATMFC010000030.1:0-11352 GCA_035556335.1 Planctomicrobium sp.
CTTCGACCGCCTCGCCTCTGGAAAAGCCCGCTATCGAATTGTTCTGGACGCCGATTTCTGAGACTTCAGTTATGACATCACCGACGAAACCTGAATGAACGGTCGGTGTTTGGGACTTTGTTTCAAATTCAGTATTGCTCCTGTTGATGTCTCGTGGTATAACATATCTTGATTGGTTGATTCAATGAGGTTTCATTCAACGGACTGGCCTGTTTAATGAAGCTTCGAACGGGGGATATCCTCTCTGTCGCAGCAGGAGCCTGCGAGTTCAGACGGAAAGCCTGTTCTGTTCGCTGCTCATGTGATGTGAGCAGCCCACTCGGCCAGTGATCATCTCTCGTTTCACTTCGATCTCTATTTTTTATCAGTTTGGGAACAACTTTTCCTGAGTCCTGAAAGGAGGAGTGACCAATTTGGTAACTCTTCCGCCTCTGCTTAAAAAATTCGCACTGCAATTCGTTTCTGCCTTCATTTCAATCTCAAGTCAAGGAGAGAAGGATGTCGAGGAGTGCACGTTCTGATTTTCGATCCTTTGTTACCCATCGACGAGGATTTACGCTCATTGAGCTGCTGGTGGTGATTGCGATTATCGCCATCCTTGTGGCCCTGTTATTACCCGCTGTGCAACAGGCTCGTGAAGCGGCTCGGCGTAGCAGTTGTCAGAATAATCTGAAACAAATCGGGTTGGCCCTTCATAACTACAACGATGTTCACATGGTCTTCACACCCGGCTGGATCGTGCCCCAATTGCTGATGGAGAACGAAGGTCTTGTTGCACCAGTAGGACACCGTTACGTCGGTCATAATCCTGCCTGGGGGATTTATCTGCTCCCATTTCTGGAACAGACAGCTCTTTACAACCTACAGGAATTTAATCGGAGCGATTATCAAACCTTTCGCCACGGGGGAGGGGCTGGGGATGTCATCTACAACCATGGCATTCTTCGTTCGCCAACCACAACGAACCGCCTTGGCACCACTCCTGGTGTGTTTAAATGTCCTTCCGACACGCAGCATACCAAAACCCCAGCCATTGATGGATATGGACGTTCGAGTTATGTCAGTTGCCGTGGTTCGATTAATAATTTTGGCCAGTCTGGGGGAACGAGTGCCGCAATGGTCCCATCTCCCGGGGTCTTCTTTGCGAATTCCAGGATGACCTTTCGTGATCTCACCGATGGCAGCAGTAACACATTTGCTTTTGGTGAAGTGAGTGACAACCAGTACACCGAAGTCGATAGCAACACGGTTTATGCATCCGGCGGTGCCTGGGGAGGTATGGGAATTCAGAAACGATTCACGCTCGTTTCCAGAAATGTCAACTCCACGCGTCCACTCAATCGCAGTACGCCCGTTAAAACCAGTGACTCCGATGGTTTCGGAAGTCTGCACACGGGAGGAGCCTATTTTGTGTTCTGCGATGGACGTGTCCGTTTCATCAGTGAGAATATCAATTTGACAGTTTATGCCAATCTGGGAGATCGGGCTGACGGAAACGTGATCGGAGAATTCTGATTCCTGCTGACAGGCCCGATTGTGATATTGAAATTGCTCGCTGTTTAGTGGAGGCGGTGCAGGCATCTTACAGGTGGCTCTGGATATGATAAAAGCCTTTGTTCTTTCTGCTGTCTTTCTGGTTGCCGGACTGGGTTTACTCGCAGGTTGCGGGAAAGCTCCTGATGGTCCAAAGCGATATGAACTGGCAGGAACTGTTCATTATGACGGCAAGCCTCTCGAAAGTGGCCGAATTACCTTTGTCCCCGACAGCAGTGCCGGAAACGAAGGTCCCGCTGGTTATGGCTTGGTTAGCCATGGGACGTTCGACACCAGAATGCTGGGAGGAAAAGGGGCAGTTTCAGGTCCCATTCAAGTGCTGATCACCGGGTACCCTCCACAACCGCCGGAGGGACAGGAAGTCAGGCCTCCCTTGTTTGAAGACCATGTCATCAAGTTCGAAATTTCTCCGGACCAGGATCACAAGAACCTTCACTTTGATATCGAACTCAAGCCACGCAAGCGAGGACCGTAAAAGCTCCTGCGACCTTATCACGTTCCCAGCCAGGCGGCTTTCATCTTATGCAGACCGGTGGTGAGGACCTGTTTGGGGTCTTGTTTCCAATACGTACGATTAAACAGTTCCAGTGAGATCACTCCGTTAAAGCCGATGGAGTTCAGGATCTCCCGGATGCGGGGCCAGGGAGCGATGCCGTTGCCGGGATAGACGCGGTCCGCATCGGTGATGGTGTTGCGCGGGATGTCAGGGAAGTCATTGAAGTGGAAGCACTCTATCCCCACGCCGGAGAGCATATGTAAGCCTTCGAATGAACTGCCCCCCTTATAGATATGATAAATGTCCGGCAGCAGGCAGGCTTCTTTTTCACCACTCTCGATGGCAACGAAAACAGATTCTCCTAAGCGTGACAGGTTCTTGGAGAATCCCCACAGTTCCACTTGAGGGACAACACCGATATCACGCCCGATGCGGATGATCTCTGCATAACGTTCGGCGGCGGCGAACAGGTCAATTTTCGGAGCGTCTGGAGTCTGGGCTCCGACCGGCGGTGCGGCAATGCGAGTTCCGCCAATCTGAGCGAGAAGATCCATGTCACGCTTCATCTGTTCGAATCCGGCTTTACGTTTCTCTTCGTCATCCACAATCCATTGTGCGAACCCGATGGCGCTTTCCACTTTCAGCCCGAGATCGGCGATTTTCTTTTTCAGATCCGGAAGAGATTTCCCGGCGTCGCGGTAGGCTTCAATCTCGCGAATCCAGGGTTCGATGCTGTCGTACCCAACAGCAGCGGCGAGAGTCACTTCTTCATCAAGTGGTAACGCCTGCTCGCGGATAGTGCTGGTGTTGATGCAGAAACGGATCCCCTGCTCTGTCTCTTTCATCGCGGTCATCTTCTTTTCACCAGAATTTGCGGTCTTGGAAGCGGACAATGAAGTCGATAATGCGACGCCTGCGGTTGTGGAGGCGATCAGCATTTGTCGGCGGTTCAGTGGAGTGGTCACGATCGTCCCGTCTTGTCACGTTTGAAGCACAGATAAAGTGATACCGAATACAGAAAGTAAACGGGGACATCAGAAACTTCAAACCTGACCGCTGAAATGGTCGCAAGGAACTGGGAATGATTTGTTTCCCGGAATTTGGAAGAGGGAGGAGCTAGGAATTAGGAGGTAGGATCTAGGAAGAGGCGAATATCAGTTCCTAACGCCTAATTCCTACCTCCTAACTCCTCTCGGGGAAACTATTGTTTCCCAGTTCCCAAGTAGATTACTGAACGATATTCGCCGTTATGATGATGATTTCGAGTGATGCCCCGCTTTCTTTTTCGGAGGAGCGTACTGGTTCATCATGTCTTGAACACGGTTGGAGATCAGTGTTCTTAACGACTCCGGTTTCAGGACGAGTGCCTGGTTTCCGTAAGAGAGGATCCACCAGGAGATTTCATGAATGCCGTCGACGGTGACGGTGAAGTCGAGCGTTCCGTCGTCGTTCCATTTCAGTTTTTGAGTCGGGTGCCAGCGGACTTCCGCGACGTTACCGGCCACCATCGGTTGAAACCGGACACAGACCTGTTCCCGGGCGTTCTGTTCCCGAATCAGATTCCAGGCGTTTCCGAAATAGCGTTGCAGTGAGAATCGGGGAGGGATTTCATAGGTGTCGTTCGTCAGTTGCGTCTCCATGAATCGACCGATGTGAAATGTTCGAACCGATCGATGCAACGACGATCGCCCAATCACATACCAGGCATGTCGGCGAAACAGGATCCGGTACGGACTGATCAATGTCTGGATTTCGCCTCCTTCGAAGAAACTGAGGTAGCGAGCTCGAACTTTGCGACGACCGGTGACGGCTTCGATCATGCGGTCGTAATGGGGCCGCCCCCCTTTCAGTTCCGCGAGTGGTTCGGTCTGAATGGAAATGGATGTCGTCAGGTCATTGGCGTATTGCGTGAGATGTGTCGGCAGGGAGCTTTGCAGCTTTAACGCGGCATCTCGCGTCGCGTCCTGAAACGGGACGGATCGTTCTGTTTCCCCCGATTCCCGTGCCAGCAGGAGTAATGCCAGGGTTTCGGCCAGTGTCAACTGCGTTGGCGGTAACGCAGTATGGACCGGCAGCCAGTAGCCTTGAGTGGCGGTGTCATAAAGGATTTCGACCCCGGCATCCTGGAGATCTTTCAGGTCACGGAAGATCGTCCGTCGACTCACCTGACAGATGGAGGTCAGTTCCGCTGTCGTAAAAGTTCGACCGGATTGAAGTCGTTCCAGCAGGCTCAGCAGGCGACGAATCTTGCGAATCGAACTCATAACGTGTTTTCAGCGATCCTGTACCAGAGTCGTATCAAGTGGAGCCAGTCTCGATTTCAACGGATCACCAGATAATGTTCACGTTCCGGCTGGCGGGGCCGGGGGAGTACCACGGGCGACGGTAACTGTAATAAGGATATCGGTCATGCATTCCGACGGATGGAGAGAAAGACATCGGAGCAACGGGATATCCTGTTGTCGAAAACGTGTTGTACTGCGATTGTGAGTAAGGAATGGTTCCCGGGGCGGGTTCAAACAGGTACGGAGAATATGCGGGAGTGGCATATTGGGATTCTTCTGCCGGAAAAATCTGAACAGATGGGACTTGAACAGATGGAACGGGTACCGCTTGAGGATGTCCATGAGGAATGGTGGTCGACTCTGCCGGCATTGACTGGACGGGAACGTGAGGAACGATTGCCGGATTCGCGATTCGTTCCGGGGCGTTCAACGGAAGGGATACTCCGGGGACGGGGGGAGCCGGGACTGGTGGAGGAGGCACAAAGTTCTGATCTGCCGACAGTTCGACAGTCATCGCAAGAGAGAGGAATCCAGTGAGAAGGGTTTTGGTCAACATGTTCGGTTCCTTGAAGTTTGCTTTTCTCTGTCTCGCCGATCTGTGTCGCGCCGATCCGTCCCGCGTCTCAGGCACGTCAATCAGGAGATATAAATAAAATTGTTCTGGTCAGATTGCTCTTGTCAGGGAAAATAGAGAGCTTTCCTTGACACTAGTGGTCGTACCGGACAGTTGGGGAGAGAAAGATGAGAGAGTTGCCAGAATTGCAACGAACTCAGGTTGAACCTGCGCGGAGTTGACGATTGTTCCAGTATGTTTCGTGGAAGCATCATCCGATTCCGCGGGAGTCGTCTGATTCGGCAGAGTCTTCTTTCTGTTGCGGTCGATGTAACAGAGAAGAGAATTTGGGGAAGCGTGGCAGTACCAAGGATGAGTCAATGAATCACAAGAGTCTGAAACATGGAGAGGCCGGTCTGATGCGGGACCTCTTCTCTGGTTCGGTTGCTGCCGCTTTGGTGCTGGCCCCGGCTTTCTCCGTATTTGCACAGTATCCAGCGCAGCCGTATCCGACGCCGCAATCGGCACCCTATGCAGAATCGGCCCCGCACCCCAGTTATATTCCACAAGCCACTCAGGATGTTGGATATGCTGAAGGGTTCCAGGGAGCGGCGTCCGTCGGCAACAACGAGCAACTGTATCGTTTCGACGATCAGGAACGCTGGAAGCACGGCTACATGCAGAAAATCCCCTATTATGAAGGGTACAAAGCCTTCCGGCCGTACAACTACCACCATGTCTTCAGCCAGTCTCAGACTGCCGCCGGTTGGGGAATGCCTGCCACGATGCCGTATTCACAACAGTTCTGGCATCGTTATGAAAACATGACCGACCTGTCTCGTGGGGATCATACCCCTGTTGCTCCTTATGTTCCGCCTCCAAAGCAGTTTGAACATTATCCTAAACCGCTGGGACCCGGTGCGTTCATAACGCCACCGTCACCGGAACAGCTTCAGAGCCCTGGAGCCCCGGAACGTCTGCCGATCGAATTGCCTCCCGCTCATCGGAGTCAACCGGTAGAGGTTCAAGCGGCGCGACCGGCCATTCAGCCCACGTCCAACTGGTCTGGTTATCAACTTCAGGCAGCCCCAAGACTTGTGGCACCATACTGACGTTTTCTCTCGAGGGTGTTCACCCGAAATTGTGTGAAAACACTCGACATTGAATCAATTTGCGTTAGCCTAAAGTCGATAGCGAGAATGAGGAGGGTATTCTTAGTGCCGCGAACAAAACCTCTCAAACGATGAGAATTTCCTTTCCGCGAGCGGATTGGGGGTAGTTTTGTTAGAGGTTCTTAGTGCCGCGAACAAAACCTCTCGAACGATGAATATTTCCTTTCCGCGAGCGGATCGGGGTCAGTTTTGTTTAGAGGTTCTTATCCCCTCTGTGACGAATCGATAGAAATCGCTGTAGCGGATGATTGACCCAGATTGATTCTGGCAAAAGGAAGAGATCCAGGCGGAGAATCTTGTAAGCGATGGCAGATCTCGAACGACGTCGGTATGGGAAACTTGATGCCCATGTCATCACGTCGAATCAGGCGTGTCAGGCAGTGGTGATCCTGTGCCATGGATATGGGGCACCGGCGGATGATCTTGTTCCCGTCGGGGCGCAGCTATTGCAATTTTTTCCCCGTCTTTTAGATCAGGTGGAAATCATCTTCCCGGGTGGACCGTTGTCTCTGGCGGATCAGGGAATGCCGAAAAGTCGGGCGTGGTGGCCGCTGGATATCGAACGTCTCACGAGTGTCACGAATCCACGTGATTTCGAAGAAATGCGAAAAGATATTCCGGAGCAATTACCACGTTCCCGCACGTTGCTGATGGAACTGATCGAAGACGCGCTGAGTCGTCATCAGCTGACGCCGGATCGGCTGGTTCTCGGGGGCTTTTCCCAGGGATCGATGCTGGCAACCGATGTCGCGTTGCATCTTCCACAACCGCCGGGAGGACTGGCGATCTGGTCTGGAGCGTTGCTGAACGAAGCCGACTGGACGGCTCTGGCTCCGACATTGAAAGATGTCCCGGTCATTCAAAGTCACGGCAAGTCCGACCCGATTCTTCCGTTTATCGCCGGAACATGGTTACGCTACCTGATTGCCGGAGGGGGGGCTCAAGTCAACTTTATTCCGTTTGACGGTCCCCATACCATCCCGATGTCTGCGATCACCGCAACGGGAGAACTGCTGGAGAATCTGCTGTTTGGTCAGGAAGAAGTTTGAACTGCCTGAGAAATCGCTGGCGGAACGAGGCGAGAGAGAACTGCTCGTCTCCTGCTTGTCTCGCATATAGAGACCGTTCCCACCAGACCGCTGGGACTCGTAATGGGTTGATGGCTGTCACGAACTCATCTGGTGTTCGACACAGGTCTCCGATCAGCGGACGACTCTTCGACGTGGGGAGCAGTTGTTCGCGGAATCCACCTCGATCATCCACAACCGGGATGCAGCCGCAACGTAATGATTCGGCCACAGTGCGACCGAACGACTCAGTGAGTGTCGGGTGATGGTACAGCAGAACATGCCAGCGCCACAGATGGCTTCGAGCGTTCCATCCAGCCGGAAGAAAGGTGACCCGTTCCTGGCAGGCCGCACGCCATGCCGGTTGTAACTCACCCGGGCACCCGACAAATTCCCAGCGAATTTCCGGAAATGCTTCTGAAACCTGGCGATAAACCGGAAGTGCAGAGACGGGCCACTTTCGGGGGTGAGGTGTACACAACCGCCCGATTGTCAATTCATGTGACAGATGTCTTGCCGGGGAATCCGCTGGTTGAGGAGGTCTGGGAACCGGCTGGTGCAGCACCGGAATGACATCAGTCCCCTGCCCCGTGGTCATGGTCTCCGCCAGCCATTTCGAACAGGCGACGTCCCAGTCTCCCCGTGCATGGGTCCCCTGAGAATGACGATATTGAATCGTCATGGCAGAGTGAATCGAAGTGACATGTCTTGCGGCAGTGTTATGTAGAATCACCAGATCCGGTGAGAACGGTTTTAGCACGTCATCATTAACATAATGGACATGTGCAATCTGACAATGTGAAAACGCCTGTCGTGTTTCTTTGGTCGGTGCAGAAAGAAACAGAACAGAGTGTTTCCAGTCCGGAAATGCCTTGGTGATCGTCCACGCGCACGCAGCGGTTCCACCACAGATTTGACCGACATGACAGACCTGAAGGAGATGCATGGGAGAAAATTCTAAATTCTAAATAATAAATTCTAAGAATCAAATAGTCTTAAGTAGGGCCAACAATCCAACCTCCTCTTATTTGGTTCTTAGAATTTCGGATTTAGAATTTTCTTCTCCCCATTCAGCATGAAACCGTTGTCGATCAGTGAGCCACTCGGTTCGGCGCTGGTGCCAGTGGCGGGTCGTTTTCCCCTTCAGATGACGGATCGGAGCCCCCTCCAGAATGGCCAGGCTGTTCGGCCATTTTTTCAGGCATCGCAGTTGCATGTCGGTGTCTGAGAAGTAGAGTCGGAATCGTTCGTCGAAACCGTTGAGAGCGTGAAAGGTGTCTCGTGTCATTGCCAGGCACCATCCTTGAAGAAGTGATGACGTTTGACGGAATTCCATCCCTCCCGGCTTTCGTCTTCGCCACCGCAACCCACCGATCCGGTTTTCAGGACACTGCAGGAGTGCCAGCAACTCCTCGATCCACGGTCCTGTGGTGAGGGTGTCGTTATTCAGAAAAATCAGATTCTGACCGGTCGCTTCCTTTGCTCCCGTGTTCCATGCAGCAGTGACACCTCGTCGTCGGGGATGGCGAATGATGGTCGTTTGGGAGTGGCCGAGGTTCTGCAGATTTCGGGTCGCTTCTTCTTCACTTCCGTCATCCACAATGAGAATTTCATAGGAGTTCTCATGATGTGACTGGAGTGAGGAGACGGCATTCCATGTCAGTTCGGATCGGCCGTACTGGGGGATGATGATCGAACAGGGGCATTGAGAACGGGCGCGTTTCAGGGGGGCGAGGTGAGTCATCGAACTCATCCGTTCAGGTTGCGCGGATCTTTACACCCCATCTGGAATTACGTGCTATTCACGGTCGGCGATGCGATATAACCCGCAAAGTTCCTGCAGTTTGATACAGGTTGGGCAATTTCCCGTCACTCTTCTTGACGCTTGACTCCCCCTCGGTTTAGGATCGAATCGATGGCGCAGAGTCTCGAATCCGTTATATTCGAACGCTTTGAGGTCATTCTGTTGTTCACGTTCAGTCTGGACGATGAAGAAATTGTTGTTTGTTGACCAATCGTCATTGCCTGTTCCCGGTTTACGGCTCCAGATTCAAAGGTGAAATACGGAGCGGTTGTTATCGCCCCGTTGGGAGTTTGATTCATGCACATTCTGGGCAAAGTACTGGTCTGGTTGACGGTTGTTCTGGTTCTCGCAGCGGCATGGATGACGTCGACGGCACTGGGAGTCCGGCATCGCTGGCTGACTTCAGTGGAAACCCGCCAGCAGAAAATTGAAGGTCAACTCAAAGACATTACCGCCACTCGACATCGGGTGCGGGAACTGGAAGAGCGACGTCAGCAACTCGTCCATTCCTGGGGAGATGTCTGGACTGCTCCGAATTCTCGCGTTCAACCCGGGGGAACGGGGGCGATTGAACTGGGCGTTGGAGCCAGTTCCAATCTTCCACAAAAGAGTGCTGATGGAGCGATTCCAACGGTATTCGTTTTTGGAGAAGAGGGGGGACAGTCAAAATACCTCGGTGAATTTGCTGTGACCGATATTCGCCCGACTCAGGCCATTGCTCAGTTAACCCGTCGGCCCTATGCCCAGGAAACATCCGAATGGCCGCAGGGGCTTTATCATGTTCGTAACGTCCTTCCCGGCCATCGATTGACTGCCGCTGCCCAATTGCAGGCGCAGCAGACAATCGCAGACGCCCACATTGTTGAACAGCGTCAGCAACTGGAAGTTCTCAACGGAATGGTTCAGGCGTCACAGGCCGCACTGGATCAGCGACTGGCTGAACTGAACGGAAACCCGGACGCACCTGCCAATGCGTCAGAGGATGTGAAAGATGGGCTTGTTCTGAGCGTAAAAAAATCGGAGCAGACTCGTGACTCGACCCTGACTCAGGTCGATCAGTTACGACGGCAGGTGGCCCAGACTTATGATGAAATCGTCAAAACTCTGCAAAGTAATCTGGACCAATCCAAGTTACTGGAGAAACGATACGAACAACCGGATTCATCTTCAGCAGCAAGCCGCGCTACTCCAAAATCGGAACCGCTGCAAACCTCGGTTCGTTAAATTACCGGGTGCTAAAAGAGTTTTTTGACGTCGGATGTGATTGGTAGGCATATTCTTAATGCCATAAGATATCGAAACACAGAGGTACGGAGGATCACAGAGAGTTTGCAGCAATTCTTTCTCTGTGCTTCTCCGTACCTCTGTGTTTCTAAGTCTTCTATTGATATTAAGAGAGCAGACCACATCTTATCTTAATTTAGAATCAGGTCTCGGGAATTATGAAGTTATCACGTTCTCTGGTCCTGTTGTCTGTCTTCGGTGTCACTCTCTTCGGGGCGCTCCCGGCCTATGCCGAGCACGAAGGGAAAATTCAGGTTCTCCTTTTGGGAGACAGCACCACTGAAGGCAGCATTCCCCGTGCTCTGAAGCCGGCTGGTCCGCATCTGGAACAGGTTGTCGAGCAGTTGCTGGCGGCGGAAGAAGATCTCCCTCCTGTGCATGTGATTAACACTGGTCTGAGTGGAGAATATATTCAAAGACTGGTCGAGTCCGGTCGCTATGACAAAGTTGCTTCGAAATTGCCGGGGATCGATTATGTTTTCATCCGTTATGGTCTGAATGATCGTGGGCGCCGTGAAAACTTTCAGGAAAATTTTCCTAAGGACTTTCATGACTTAATCGCCCGCTTGCGCAAGGATCATCCTCATGCACGGATTATTCCGATGACGGTGATTCCGTATTTCAACGAAGAGGCCAGTAAAGAGGTGAACGATCTCGTGCGTCAGGTTGCGGAGAAAGAACAACTCCCTCTCTTCGATGTCTATCCTCCCTATGCAGAAGAATTAAAAAAACAGGGACAGAATTCTTTAAATTACCGCCGCTATCCGGTTACAAATGTACCAGAAAAATATCGTCCGTTTGTGACTCCTTATGTTAAGGGAGACCGTGTCGTTGTCATGGATAACGAACTGGACGGCATTCTCGGGCATCTTCCGGGGTGGTATGCCGATCGTCATCCGAATCTCTCTGGATATAATGTGATTGCCGCCGAAACCGCCCGGTATCTGGCAGAGCAGATTCGCGCCTCCAAGCCTTCCGTCCCTTGATGATGGCAGGGAGTGGTGGATGCCTGGTCCTTCGCGTGGTGTTGATCGAACGTCGACCGAATCCTGTTGGCGATCCTTTCTGATTTCGCTCGGATTCTGGGGAGGACTGGGAGGGGCCGCGTTTCTGACGGCGATGCTGGTTCTCGCTCCC
>DATMFC010000031.1:0-30288 GCA_035556335.1 Planctomicrobium sp.
ATGCGCGTCAAAGGAAGCCAGAACTGCCGACGCGCCCTCCTCGGTCAGCCGTTAAGAAACATCGTGAACGGGCTGTAGGGTTTGAGAATAGAACGGGAAGAGAAGAACTCACGCAAAGGCGCCAAGGCGCAAAGATCAGTATCAACCCGTTCTCTGTGATCGTCCCGTTTTGGACAACTCGGCTCCTTAATAACAGCAACAAAAGAAGAGTAATCCCATTTCTGCAATCAGGTCAGGAGTCATGAATTCTCACTTCTTTTGTACTGATTTGTGTTATCAGTGGCTTGAACCGGCAAGCCATGACTTCACGCACATTCTTGAAACAAAACCTTTTGCGCCTTGGCGCCTTTGCGTGAGTTCTTCGACTTCTCTTCTTTAGCCAAATGTCCACACGCATCGCATTCGCTCTGGTGACGTTAATTTGATCTCACCTGATTTTAAGGGTTGTGATGCTCACCCGGCTTGTGTGACTGGCGACAGGAAACCGGTTTGTCACGGTTCTTCCTGAGTTTTCAGACAACGATGGGGACTCTTCAGGCGACGCGGTCAATTCCGATCCGATCCTTCTCCGATAAGGAAAAGGAACCTCGTTGCTTTGTTCCCACCGGGAACAAGAGTCAAGGATGACCATCTTAGAGCCACGGACAAAACCCCTCATGCCATGAGAATTTCCTTTCCGCGAGCGGATCGGGGTCAGTTTTGTCAGGGGTTCTGAGATCTCGCATGGACTGCGAATTGTTGCGGCAACCAACGTTTCCAGCGTCCAGTGATGAACGTCTGCAACGTCATAGAATCGCGACAAATGGCTTCCTTCCGTCCAGCCCCATTGCTTCTTTCTCTTCGTCACGGCATCAGAACCCGCGCTTGTGGGATCATGCTGGGATGCGGTGGATTGGCGTTACTGGGAGGCTGTCAGTCTTCTCGCTCGACAGCTCGAACTGCTCCATTGCCGTTTGTTACGCGAGATTCATCCGACGCCCTGTCGAATCAACTTGCCTCAAAACAAAAGACAACCTCTCCTCAAACCGAACTGGTGGACGCAACCCCTGTCGTTTCCAGTCGGGCTGAATCAGATGATTCTGTGCAACTGGCCTCAATGGAGCAGCGACCTGATTCCAGCGTCCCTCCTCCACCGTCGGAACTTCCTCCGACGTCATCTGAGAAACTGTTGCCGATTGAAGAGGGTGAGTTTGGAGTCACGCTCAGTTCACTTGAACAGATTGCATTGCAAAACAATCCGGCCATTGCGCAGGCTGCCGCCTCGGCGCAGAAAGCGACCGGCTTTCGGCATCAGGTTGGAAAGTACCCGAACCCGGTCATCGGATACAGCGGACAACAACTGGATGATCGTGGAACCGATCAACACTTAGCGTACGTCGAACAGGAAATCGTCACCGGTAAGAAACTGAGACTGAACGAACAGGTTCTCGATCAGGAAATTCAATCGCAACTCTGGGAAGTGGAAGCCCAGCGGTATCGTGTTCTCACCGATGTCCGAATGCGTTTCTATCAGACATTGGCCGCTCAACAACGGTATGAACTGGCAAAGGAATTCCGGACTGTTGCCAGTGAAGGAGTTCGAATCGCGCAAATGCGGAAAGATGCCCTGGAAGGCTCAATTCCGGAAGTTCTGCAAGCGGAGATTCAACTCAACGAAGTGGATCTGATTCAACAGCGAGCCGAGATCGCCGTTCGCACCACATGGAATGAACTGACTGCCGTGGCCGGAGTTTCCGGGATGCAGATGCAGTCTCTCGTTGGAGAACTCCGGATCGATGCCCCGCAGTACGACTGGGAATCAAAGAATGCCGAACTGGCTCAGAACAACCCTGCTCTCATCGCGGCGAGAACCCGGGTTCACCGTGCGATTGCCAATATGAGTCGTCAGGAAGTTCAGGCGATTCCGAACCTTTTAACATCGCTGGGAGCCGGATACGACAACGGAACCGGCAGCCAGATGATCAACGTCGACATCGGGATTCCGTTGCCGGTCTTCAACCGCAACCAGGGGAATATCTCGGCCTCACATGCGGAATACTGTCGGGCAACACAGGACGTCCGGCGGATTGAAATGAGTCTCCGTCAACGGTTCGCAATTGCCTCGCGCCAGTACGAATCCGCTGCAGTCACAGTCGATCGGCTGGAACAGCAGATTCTTCCCAAAGCCCAGCAAACACTCGAACTCTCGGAGAAAGCCTATATCGCCGGTGAGTTCGAGTTCCTGCAGGTGCTGGTCGCCCGACGGACATACTTCGACTCCAACCTGCAATACAACGCCGCACTATTGGAACTGGCGGAAACCAAAACACTGATCGACGGTCTGATGCTGACCGGCGGACTCGACGACACTCGAGACACCGATCAGGACGACTCGCTTCGCGGACAGACACTGAGCGGTCAGTAAGAAAATCGTAGGGTGTGTCCAGACGCACGCTACGGATTACGGCAGCTTTTCAATAACGATCTCTTTGAAACGAATCACCGCTTTGCAGTTGCCGTGAATCTGAAGGGCGATCAATCCGGAACGAGGAATGGCACTCTCTGTTTCGGTGTAATCAACGGTCTGAACACCGTTCACCCAGATTTGAACGCGAGGACCTTCTGCCCGAACACGGTACTCGTTCCATTCTCCTGCTTTGACGATTTTCGCCACTTCTTCCTTCGGGAGACTCTGCAGGAATTTGTTGCGTCGGCTCTCGTCGTAAAGACCGCCATCGTATCCCATGCCAATATCGGCCTGATATCCGATCATTTCATGGTGGTTGGGAATCCGCTCGGAACGGAATTGAACTCCTCCATTGACGAATCCTTCGGTCCCTTCCAGTTTGGCTTTGAACTTCAGGTCGAAGTTTTCGAATCGTTCGCTCGCTGCAAGAAACTCGTTTTGGGGATTTCCGGCAAGAGAACCGCCGACAACGACTCCTTCTTCTACGCGCCAGGTCTTTTCGGTCTCTCCTTGCCATCCGGCCAGAGTTTTGCCGTCGAAGAGTGACCGTTCAGCCGCAGACGCCCCGGCGACAAATACCACGGAAACGAAACAAGTCACCAGACAGATTGTACAGACGGAACGAGTGAGGCGCAGCATTTTCTGAACGTCTCCAATGGCATGAAAGAGATTCGTAGGGTGCGTCGAGACGCACGCACAAATCATGGCGGGTTGATTCGTTATTTTCCACGCACTTGCAGCAGAATCTGACGAATTGAGCCCAGGTGGTAACCGAAATGCACCGCACTTCCCATCGATCCCGTCAGCATGATCCCGTGTTCATTGGGCACAAACTGACTTCCGTCAATCCATTGATCCGCCAGCGTTGACAGGTGGTCGAGCAACGCGTGCCACTCTTCCGTCGTCACGTCGGGATGCTTCCAAGCCTCTGTCCAGTCGGCTGTTTGAAAGGCATTCTGTTCACCGCCGAGGATTCTGCTGATCAACTCCAGGTGATAAACAATATGCCGGGTATGCGCGGCAATGGTCTGACGGCCTGCACCTGGGGGAGTGGACGCTTCTTCAGCGGTGACATTGCGACAGAAGTCGATGAATCCGGGATCACCGGGGTTCAGGAACCAAGTGTGGTCTGCATGCCCTCCGTGGAATGCTTCATTCAACAATGCTCGAAGGGATAAACCAGCAGGAGTCGGCTCGCTCATCACTGCCTCACGGATGGGGGAAACATGTTGGGAAATTCAAGCCGGTCGAAATGTCACGATTTGTACCAAATTCATTTCCACCGACGACTGAGTAGCAAAAATAACCGTCACATCCCGAGTCGGTTGCCGGCCGGGTCGATCAGGTGGAGCCAGTCTGCGAACAGGAACTCCACTCGACTGGCGAACAAGGCGATACGTCCCATGACCGTGTAACCGAACGCCGCGCCGAATGTCATCATCAGCACCCAGACCCCCACTTGGGACACCCGACCGACGATTCCTTTGTGCTCCACCGAAAAGAAGAAATAAACCAGCGTTGCGATGACGCTGACGATCAACAGAAACTGTTGAAGACTTTCTCCCCATTGAATCTGCATGCCCGTTGCAGTGGTCTCCGTCACGATGACCGGTTGTATTGAGGCATGGATCTGACTGAGAAAATCGGCCTGAAGAAACCCGATGAGCCGAATTCCTGCCGTCGACCCGATAATAAAAGCGAGCGGCCAACGGGCGATCCAGGCTCCTTTTGGAGAGAGTCGCCACAAAAGCATGACCCCGAGGATCAGGGGGATCAGATACAACCACCAGTGTTCATCCCGCACTGTGGAGATTCCCGGCATCGCCCACGACTGCACCCACACAGGGGAGAGCTTCGCAAACAGACTGGGAACCATTACCGTCCAGAAGCCGACGACCATGATGTAGGCCGCGGAGACTCCCACAAAGACCGATTCAGCCACTTTATAGAATGGGTTATCCCGGTACAGAAACGAGAAGATGCTTAATGTCAGAAAGGCAGAAATCCAGATTCCCAGTGTCCGGGACCAACTGTAAACCGCCGTCCCAGACAGATAGTCGTTGTGAGTAGCTCCAACCACTTTTCCGTCGAACTCGGTGACGAAGGCTGCTCCGGCATCAGCAAAGATGGCCCGATACAGCAACCAGATTCCAAACAACAACCAGAGAACAGCCCAGATCCGGCCGCGCTCCTGCCCGGCCTGTTTTGTGTCTGTCTGTTTTGTCCCCGTATTTCCGGGAGTTGTCTCCAACGTGATCTCTCCGGTTGCATGAACATGGAAAACCAGCAGTCCGCTCTGTATCGTTTTGTTACTGTATCGTTTTGTTGATGCAGAAAGAAAGTCTTTCCACCTGTTCGTTAATCAGAACCAGGACGGAAGACGAGACACAGTCATTGAGACATCTTCATCATGCTGAAGCACACACTGATTCATCCGAAGATCAATGAAATCATTGGTCGAGCCGGCCATCACTCCAAAATTCTGATCGCCGACGGAAACTACCCGGCCTACAACACATTGGGCCCCAATGCAGAACTGGTCAGTCTGAATCTGATGCCGGGACTGGTAAACTGCACACAGGTACTCACTGCCCTGCTCTCGGCGATTCCAGTCGAGGCGGCCAACACGATGGGAATTCCGGTAGACGATCCATACGCATTGCGGGGCGATCCTCCGATCTGGGAGGAGTATCGTTCCATCCTGAAGCAGAACGGAGTTGGAATCGAACTGCAGCCCATTCAGAAATGGGAATTCTACGACGCCGTCGCCAGCCGTGATCACGTCCTCACGATCCAGACTGGAGAACAGGCTCTGTGGGCGAATCTGTTGCTGACCATTGGGGTCCGAAAGTCGTAAATGGGGGAAATTTCGTATTTTCCTCCCTATCCCCAATCCCTTTCTCTCCCATCAGACCAACCATCATGTCCACCATTGGAATCATCCCTGCCCGATTACAATCGTCTCGTTTGCCGGGGAAAATGCTGCTGAAAGAATCTGGCAAGCCCCTCATTCAATATGCCTGGGAGGCGGCGAAACTTGCCCAAAAGTTGGACGATGTGATCATCGCCACCGACAGTGAGGAAATCGTGGTCGTTGCCAGAGATTTCGGGGCCAAGGTCAGCCTGACCGGAGACCATCCGAGCGGCAGCGACCGGATTGCAGAGGTGGTTCGCCGTGACTGCCCTGACGCGACGCTGGTCGTCAATGTTCAGGGGGATGAACCGGAACTGGAACCCGCGGTCATTGATCAACTCGTTTCCGCAATGCAGCAACGCCCTGAGATTGAAATGGGAACGCTGGCCACTCCCATTCAATCCGTAGCCGTTTTGCAAGACACCAGTTGCGTCAAAGTCGTCTGTACCGCAGACGGTCGGGCTCTTTATTTCAGTCGATTACCCATCCCGTTTTACCGGGATGGTCAGCCGGGAGATTTGATTTCTCCAGACGAAGAAACGGCCGCTTATCAACGGAGTCCCTGGCTCCTGCATCTGGGAATTTACGCCTATCGCCCCGAGTTTTTGCTGGCGATTACGCAAATGCCGCAGTCCCGGCTAGAGAAACTGGAGAGTCTGGAACAGCTTCGCGCTCTGGAGGCGGGGGCCACGATCCTCGTGAAAACAGTCTCGCACCGCTCCGTTGGCATCGACACCGCTGCCGACTATGCTGCCTTTTTGGAAAGAATCAAAGGGAAGAAGAACCAGGGATAAAAGAGCCACGAACCGAAAGTAAAAAGAACCAAACGGTGAGTTTTCCTCGACCGCGTTTCTTGTTTGGTTCTTAGAATTTCGAATTTGGTCCTTTTTATGTTTGGTTCTTCTCATTTTTCTGTCAGGACTTCACAGGGATGACCAAACATATTTTCGTTACCGGCGGCGTTGTCAGCTCACTCGGAAAAGGGCTGACATCAGCGTCCATCGGTCTGTTGCTGGAACGGCGCGGGCTGCGGGTGCGGATGCAGAAAATGGATCCGTATCTCAACATCGACCCCGGGACGATGAGTCCATATCAGCATGGGGAAGTGTACGTTCTCGACGATGGCTCCGAGACCGATCTCGACCTCGGTCATTATGAACGATTCACCAAGAGTCCTCTGTCGAAACTCTCGAATTTTACGACCGGTCGAATTTATCGCAGCGTCATCCAGAAAGAACGGGCGGGAGAATACCTCGGCGCGACCGTTCAGGTGATTCCACATATCACGAATGAAATCAAATCACATGTCCTGCAACTGGCCGGGCCGGATGTGGATGTTGTGATTACCGAACTGGGAGGAACGGTCGGAGATATTGAAGGTCTCCCGTTCCTGGAAGCAATTCGCCAGATCCCACTTGATATCGGCAAGCAGAACTGTCTGTTTATTCATTTGACATTAGTTCCTTACCTGAAAGCGGCACGAGAAGCGAAGACAAAACCGACGCAATATAGTGTGGGGCAGTTACGTACCATCGGAATTCAGCCTGATATTCTTATCGTTCGAACAGAACGACCGCTGGGACGAGAAAACGCGGAAAAGATTGCCCTTTTCTGCAACGTCGAGCAGAAAGCGGTCATTGAAGAGACCGATATGGAGTTCTCGATTTATGAAGTTCCCATCGGTCTGGCGGAACAAAAAGTCGATAAGCTCATCTGCGATAAACTTTCTCTTCCAGTGGGAGAACTTCAGTTCGACGACTGGAAGCAGATGCTGCATAATGTACGTAATCCACAGCATGAAGTGACCATAGCGGTCATCGGAAAATATATCGAACACCGCGATGCTTATAAGTCGATTTATGAATCATTAAGTCACGCCGGATTCCATCATAGCACTCGGGTACTTATTAAACGGATCGAAGCGGAAGACTGTGAAACCGCCGATCTGGATCAGTTGTTAGGAAACGTGAACGGCATCCTCATTCCCGGTGGCTTCGGTTATCGCGGAGTGGAAGGAAAGATTAAGGCGATCAAGTATGCCCGCGAGAGGCAGATCCCCTTCTTCGGAATCTGTCTTGGAATGCAATGCTCAGTCATTGAGTACGCTCGAAACAAGCTCGACTGCCGTCAGGCCAACAGCACCGAGTTCGCACAGGACACTCCCGACCCGGTCATCTGTCTTCTGGAAGAACAGAAGACAGTCACCGACAAAGGGGGGACGATGCGACTGGGAACTCAACCTGCCTTGTTGAAAGAAGGTTCGTTGGCTCATAAAGCCTACGGAAAGACGGAAATTTCCGAACGCCACCGTCACCGCTACGAGTTCAACCCGGCCTATCGTGAGCGTCTCATTGAAGCCGGCATGGTTCCGACGGGAACAAATCCGAGTGGAAGTCTGGTGGAAATCGTGGAAATCCCGAACCACCCCTGGTTTCTGGCTGTCCAATATCATCCCGAGTTCAAATCCTCCCCACTGGAACCGCATCCGTTGTTCAGAGATTTTGTGGGAGCCGCGCTGGGGGGGAAATTCTAAATTCGAAATACTAAAATTCGAAACAAATTCAAAATCAGAAATTCAAAGAATAAGATAATGCAGCAGTATTGAGCATAAAGGCATTGTTTATGGAAACGCGAGATGGGCCGCCGCGTTTTGATCTGGAAGAGCGAACTTTTCAATTTGCGAAGCAGATCAGACATTTCATTAAGCAATTGCCTCGAACAATATGCAATGAAGTCGACGTACGGCAACTTGCCCGTTCGTCAGGGTCGATTGGTGCGAATTATCTGGAAGCCAATGGATCATTAGGACAAAAGGATTTTCGATATCGCCTGCGAATTTCCAGAAAAGAAGCCAAAGAAACCCGATATTGGCTGCGTCTGGTTGATACACGCGGCGATTTGGCACTTGAAACCGAACGAGAACGTCTGGCGCAGGAATGTCAGGAATTAATACACATCGTTGGGGCAATTTTAAGAAAATCAGAATCATGACAATAATTTTCTTTTTTGAATTTTGAATTTGTTTTGAATTTCCCCTTATTTGAATTTTGAATTTACTATCCATGCGTCGCATTCTCGTCACCTCTGCCCTCCCCTATGCGAATGGCCATATCCATATTGGTCATTTGCTGGAATACATTCAGACAGACATCTGGGTCCGGTTTCAGAAACTGCGTGGGCATAACTGCCGACTGTTCTGTGCGGATGACACGCATGGCACCGCCATCATGATTCGGGCGAAGCAGGAAGGTCGCAGTGAAGAGGCGCTGATTGCAGATATGCAGGCAGCGCATCTCCGGGATTTCTCGGCATTCGATATTCAATTCGATAACTACAGCAGCACGAACAGCGAAGAAAATCGTGAGCTGTGCCATCGAGTCTGGAAAGAAATTCGTGCGGCAGGATTGATTAAAGAAAAGGAGATTGAACAACTATTCGATCCGGTCGAAAACACGTTTCTGGCCGATCGTTTTGTGAAAGGAACTTGCCCGAAATGCAGTTCTCCGAATCAATACGGAGACAATTGCGATAAATGCGGAGCAACATACTCTCCTGCTGATTTAATTGATCCGAAAAGTACACTCAGTGGAGCCACTCCGGAACTGCGCAAGGCGTTGCATCTGTTTGTCGAGATTGAACAGCTACACGATTTTCTGGCAGACTGGACTCAGAACAGCGGCGCACTCCAGTCGGAAGTCGCGAATTATCTGAAAGGTCACTTTCTGGGAGAACCGCTCCGTGACTGGGATATTTCTCGCCCCGCTCCGTATTTCGGATTCGAGATTCCGGACGCAATTGGGAACTACTGGTACGTCTGGTTTGATGCTCCCATCGGCTACATTGCCAGTAGCTATGAATGGTGTAAGAAGAACGGGGAATCACTGGAAGACTGGTGGCGGAATTCTGAGAGTGAGATTCATCACTTTATCGGAAAGGATATCACTTACTTCCACACCCTTTTCTGGCCGGGGATGCTGAAGACTGCCGGGTTTAATCTTCCGGAGAAAGTGCATATCCATGGCTTTCTGACCGTCGGCGGTGAAAAGATGTCCAAGTCGAAAGGGACATTTATTCAGGCGTCGACTTATGCTCGTCATCTTGATCCGAGTTATCTTCGCTATTACTTCGCTTCTAAGCTTAGTAACGGAGTCGATGATCTGGATTTGAATTTTGATGAACTGAAATCGAAAGTCGATTCAGACCTCGTCGGCAAGGTGGTCAATATTGCCAGCCGTTGTGCCAAGTTCGTTGCGAACGGAACGCTTGCGGAGACTTATCCTGACGATGGAGGCTTATTCCAACAGGCAGCGGATGCGTCGGAGTCAATCGCGTCGCACTATGAAAATCTGGCGCTGCATCAGGCCATGCGGGAAATCATGGTTCTGGCCGACCGGGCGAATCAGTACATTGAAAGCAAAGAACCCTGGAAAGTTGCAAAAGACCCAGCTCGTGCAGAGGAACTCCAAAATATCTGCACGGTGGGCCTGAATCTGTTCCGGCAGCTGATTGTTTACCTTTCTCCCGTCTTGCCGAGATTGAAAGAACAAACGGAAGCCCTATTGAATATTCCGATCCGTCACTGGGATGACGTTCGTACTCCGTTGATCGGAACAAAAGTAAATGAATATCAGCACATGCTGAAGCGAGTTGATCTTAAACAGGTTGAGAAGATGATTGACGATTCCAAGACCGAAGCCGTTCCCCCTGCCGCTCCGCAAACCAGTGCGTTCAATGATGGCTCGGAGTCACTGGAGAAAGAACCGCTGGTCACCGAACATTGTACCATTGACGACTTAATGAAGGTCGACATGCGGGTCGCCCGGGTCGTGGAAGCCGGACCCGTTGAAGGGGCTGATAAACTGGTGGCGCTGAAGCTGTCGCTGGGGGGAAACGAGTACCGTAACGTCTTTGCAGGAATTAAAGCCGTTTACAAACCGGAAGAACTGGTCGGAAGACTGGTGATCTGCTGTGCGAATCTGGCTCCGCGCAAGATGCGATTCGGCGTCAGTGAAGGAATGGTGCTCGCCTGCGGGCCCGGCGGGAAAGAGATCTTTCTGCTGAATCCAGATGACGGTGCTCAACCCGGTATGCGTGTTCACTAGTGTTGCGTCAGCATTAAAAATTCGGGTGGAAGAATCGAAACGGAAGCGGCCAACGAGCCGCGGAACATGTGAGACAACCCGAAGTTTGAAGCCTGACAAGGCACTAGAGTGAATCGGCGTTCCTTTATTAATTGATAAGAACTTTTCATTCAGGTTATTAGCTATGCCACAAATCAACGAAAATTATCTGAAGCTGAAAGCCGGTTATCTTTTTCCTGAAATCGGTCGCCGTGTCACCGCGTTTACTCAGCAGCACCCCAGTGCGAAAGTGATTCGTCTGGGGATCGGCGATGTGACGGAGCCGCTTCCTCCGGCCGTGAGTGAAGCGATGCATAAAGCGGTCGACGAAATGTCGCATCGCGATACGTTTCGTGGTTATGGTCCGGAACAGGGGTATGATTTTCTGCGGCACGCCATTGCCGAGAATGATTTCAATTCTCGTGGTTGTGATATTCATGCAGATGAAATCTTCGTCTCCGACGGCTCAAAGTGCGATACCGGTAACATTCTCGACATCTTCGGTTCAAACAATACCGTCGCTGTTCAGGACCCGGTCTACCCGGTTTATGTTGACACGAATGTCATGGCCGGTCGGACAGGGGAAGCAGATGAACAAGGGCGTTATGCCGGTCTGACTTATCTCCCCTGCACAGCCGAGAACGACTTTACTCCGGCATTGCCGGAGAAGCCGGTTGATCTCATTTATTTATGCTATCCCAATAATCCCACTGGGGCCGTTGCGACACGGGAAACCCTGACGCAATGGGTGAACTACGCGAAAGAGACCGGGGCGATTATTCTGTTTGATGCGGCTTATGAAGCCTTCATTACTGATGAATCGTTGCCGCATTCGATTTATGAAATTCCAGGGGCTCGTGAAGTGGCGATCGAGTTTCGCAGCTTCAGCAAGAACGCTGGATTCACGGGAACCCGTTGTGCGTTTACGGTCGTTCCTAAAACTGTCATGGCGAAGACCGCCAGCGGACAGGTTCAGGCAATTCACCCATTATGGAACCGGCGTCACACCACTAAGTTCAACGGCGTTCCTTACATTGTGCAACGGGGAGCGGAAGCGGTTTACAGCGACGCGGGCAAGAAGCAGTGTGCGGCACTGGTTTCGTTCTATCTGGAGAACGCACAACTTCTGCGAGACGGTCTTGAATCCGTCGGCATCGAAGTTTTTGGCGGAGTGAATGCTCCTTATATCTGGTTGAAGACCCCCAACAACATGAAAAGTTGGGACTTCTTTGATCACCTGTTACAGAACGCCCATCTGGTCGGGACACCGGGGAGTGGGTTCGGAGCCAGTGGCGAAGGATACTTCCGGCTCAGTGCCTTCAATAGCCGAGCCAATGTTCACGAAGCGGTTGTTCGTATTCAAACCCTGTTAGGGCGTTTAATCGCCTGATTACATTACGTTAAATCTGATTGCCGCGCAGAGAGTCGATCATCTCAACGACACGCTGTGCGGCATTTTTCTGCGCCAGTGAATGCATGGCAATGGAGAGTTGCTCGCGTGCCGTTGTGTCGTTAAGGAGTCTTTGCAGTTCTTCAGCGAATGCCAAAGTGAAATCTGGCCTCGTTTGCGGAATGTAGATCGCGGCTCCGGCATCGACATAAAATTGAGCGTTCTTTTGTTGATGGTCGCGAATGGACTTCGGATAGGGGACCAGAATGGCAGGAATCCCGGCGCAGGCGATTTCCGCCAGTGACGTTCCCCCTGCCCGACTGACCACCAACGCCGCACGAGAATAAAGCTCGGCAATATTGTTGAAGAACGGAGATACGTCTGCGTTGATTCCGTATTCTTCATAGACAGAATGAACCTGAGGACAATCCGTTTCTCCAGTATGATGAATCACGTTCCAATCTGTCAGTAATTGATGATGTTCTTTAGCAAACGCCATCATTGCCTGATTAATCGCCTTGGCCCCCTGGCTTCCACCAAGAACCAGAATCGTGCGGCGTTTTTCGATCTCTTTATTATGTATTAATTGTGTGATGTTATTACGAACAGGATTTCCAGTGAAAAATGTCTTATTGGGATACCGTGACTGAAGGCTTGTTTCGGGAAAACTGGCACAGATTTTTGTGGCGATCCGAGCCAGTAAAGAGGTTGCCCGACCGTGAATGACGTTCTGTTCCAGAAGTATCACGGGAACTTTGTTTCGCCAGGCAGCGATTCCTCCCGGGATGCTGCCGTATCCCCCGGTGGCGAGAACAACCGGATTCTTCTCTGCTTTCAGGATTTTTCTGGCAGAACGAATCGTGTCCGCTGTTCTCCAGAGTGCAGCGAAAGGATTGCGAAGAAGCATGCCGCTGTCGATGGCAGGAAGTGCAACCTGCTGAGCCTGAAGCCGGGGTGAGAACGAGTTCAGAACAGTCTGGTCGATACTTCGTTCTGCGGTCAGAAACAGGATCTTCGCGGGAGCCGAATTGCGAGACAGCAATTCTTCAATCACTGCGAGTGCCGGGAATAAATGCCCTCCGCTTCCCCCTCCACTGACAATTAAGGTCCAGTCGTGAGGTGACGTCATGTTTCTGAGCCAATTCGATATCGATCGGAAATATTAATGACGGAAATATCATTATGTTAAATGTTACTTAAATGCGGTCCAGCGGCCAAGAAGCCGCAATCCCCAACTCCGGCTGACTTCGATCGTGTGAAGTGAATTGCTGCTGTTAAGATGAACTCCCCGAGTTGGGGGGCGTGTCAGGCTCAGGATCATTCCTAATGACAGGATACTGACAATCAGGTTGCTTCCGCCATAGCTGATGAAAGGGTGTGATATTCCTTTCGGGGGAAGAAGTGCTGTCACCACGGCCATATTCACGGCTGCCTGAATTACCAGTTGTGCCAGCAGCGTGAGCGAGAGAACTCCGGCGAATGAGTGACGGGGAACACGGCGGACCAATCGCAGGCCGGTCAGGTAAAGTCCTCCCCAGAGTGCGATGACGGATAACGTTCCAATTAACCCCAGTTCTTCTCCAATGACGGCGAAAACGAAATCGGTATTTGCTTCCGGGAGAAAACTCAGCTTCTGCCATCCTTTTCCCAACCCCACCCCACTGATTCCCCCGACACCGAGTGTCGTCAGGGATTGCTGCACTTGATACGGGGCCTCTTCCGGGTGAAACCATGTCGAGACAAATCCCTGAAGTCGGGCCAACTGGTAAGGACGCAAAAATGCGACAGTGAGGGCCAACGGAACAGCACATCCCGCCAGAGCAAAGAAATACCGGGCCGGACATCCGGTCAGCCAGAAGACAAGTAACGTCGACATCCCCAGAAACAGGGCCGTCCCCAAATCGGGCTCGATGGCAATCAGAAACATCGTTCCCCCGGCCAGAGCAATTCCTCCTGCCAGATTGAACAAATCACCACATGCATCACCTGCCCGGGCATGACGACCGCGACAGCGCCACAGGCAGAGCAGCATCGGCAAGGTGAGCTTGGCCGTCTCCGAGGGTTGAAGCGAGATGGGACCAAGACGAATCCAGCGCTGGGCTCCGTTCACGGTTCTTCCGACTCCCGGCACCAGCACGAGAATCAGGAGAAGAATCGTCGCGCCAAACAGCAATGGGGCGAGCCGGGGCCAGAGGCCGGACGGAAGTCGTGAAACGCCAATTCCGGCCAGCCCTGCCAGCAACAAAAACAGGAGCTGACGGGAAAGGTATTGCTGCTCTGTCTGACTCGGATTGGCGGTGATGCTAGAACTGAACACCATCAGCGTACCGACGGCCAGCAACAAACCTGCACAGGCAATGAACAGCCCTGCCGTAGCGTCGTCACGTTCTCCTGAAATGCTGTCCATCAAGGAATGCTTTTCTGTTGACGTCTGGCGTTATGAGAAAAGTGTTCAGAAAAGGACATAACCATCATTCCAGAAGCAGTTTATGGGATTGTTGGGATTGTCAAGAAGGGAGAGCGTCTTTCTCCATTTCATCATCGTCGAGAATCCTCAGGGAGGGATGTTCTCAATATTGATTCCTGCCAATTTTACTCAACAGACAAACTCGATTTATTCCTCGTTCTTACTACACTCCTCGCATTCCAACATTGGAATGGATTCCACTGCAATCTTTCACGGACGAAGAGGTATCCCTTTCCGATGACGGTGTGAGAACTGCCGATATCCCCTGAGATGAAGGATCCGGCGTTCTTTATGAATGGAGATCTTGACACTGACGGAAAGGGATTGCCATGACGCAGTTGCGCGGCAGCCTTGTGATTTTAGCGATCATTTGTGTTTTCAGTTCCAATAGTCCGGTTTTTGCGAACTGGTACACCGACCTGAATGAGGCCCGACGCGAGGCAGAGCGTCTGCAACGGCCGATTCTGTGCCACTTCGGGGCCGTCTGGTGCGCTCCCTGCCAGAAGATGGAACGTGCCGTTTTCAATCAACCTGCCGTCATTGACCAGCTCAAAGCGTCTGTCATCTCGGTAAAAATTGACGTCGACAAAAGCCCGGAACTGGCGAGACGATTTGGCGTCGACCGCTTTCCGACCGACGTCATCATTGAACCCGGTGGACAACGGCTGATGGAAGCGACCGGCTACCAGTCGCCGGAAGATTACATCGCACTGGTGGATCGAGCAGGACGGCGCTACAGCGACCTGCTGGCCTCTCGACAGACCAAGCCTTCGGCTACTGTCGTCAGCAAGATGGAATCAAACCAGGTTGTTCCCGTTGAGAATGCCATGCTGGAAGGGTACTGCCCTGTCACGTTGCATCAGAAGCGAGAATGGATTCCGGGAAATCCGGAGTTTACGGCCAACTTTAAAGATCAGCGGTTCCACTTTGTTTCCGATGAGGCCCGAAAGACTTTTGTCGCTTCTCCGGAGAAATTTGCTCCGCAATTCCTGGGCTGCGACCCGATTCTGATCTTTACCGCAGATCGGGCGGTTTCCGGCTCCATTGAATGGGGAGCTTTCTACGACGACCGGCTTTACCTGTTCACCAACGACGATCACCGCCGGAACTTCAAAGAGACCCCGGAGAAATATATCCGTACTCAGGTCGTTCTGAATATCGACCAGATTGAAGCGACCTTCCGCTGAGATATCATGTCTCTGCTTTCCTGATGGGAAAGAGGGGAGACTCACGCAAAGGCGCTAACCTGGATTATTCGTAGGGTGCATGAAGCACGAAGAAATCAGGAGAATGGTGCATTCCGCAACTCCGCTTCAAAAACAGCGTGTGGTTTCCATCAGGATGAAGCTTCGTGCGCAATGCACCGCCACTTCAGGAGTTGCTGCATGCACCCTACCAGAAGTATGAATAATCCAGGCTAAGACGCAAAGAGATCTACAGGACGCCGTTCTGTGTGATTATTGCGTTTATTACCCAGGTCTCCCTGAACCAAAAGAGCAGACTTCAGATAAAGCGTTAAACAAAAACTTTGCGTCTTAGCGCCTTTGCGTGAGTCTTCTCTCTCACTAACAACGACACGGAATTTGAATTCCGCCCACATTCTCTATACACGGAGTGAACCTCGGAATCCTCTGACGGCGTAATATGATTGTGCGCCGTTATGATAAACGAAGACATGATTGTAGCGGCGATCGCAGAAGAGAGCCCCGTCAAGTTTTCTGATCTCATCTGGTGTACTGATCCAGCTGGATGTTTTCGTGTCGAACTCTCCCAGTTTCTGTAATTCCCGATACTGTTCCTCTGTTAACAGTTCGATCCCCATGCTGGTTGCCATATCAAGGGCATTATTCTCGGGCTTATGCTCTTTTCTGGAATTCAGTGCGTCGCGGTCATAGCAAACGCTTCGACGGCCTTTGGGGGTTTCTGCCGAGCAGTCATAGAAGAGGAACTCCCCTGCTTTTTTATCATAAGAAATGACATCAGGTTCGCCTCCTGTCCTTTCCATTTCATGGAGCGACCAACTTTTCATTGGATCTGCTTTGAGCTTCGCCAGCACCTCTTCCCAATCGAGTCCTTTATGACGATTCATGTTTTTCTCGAAACGAGCTTTTAACACGCCATAAAGTTCGTCACTTTGTTCTGAAGTCAGCTTCTTCTTGCTTTTCGCAACGGCCATCGTGGTTCCTTATTGCTGTCATGACAGACAGAAAGAGTTAAGCCTCACCAGTGTGTGTATTATCGGCTTACGGAAGGGCCACTGTTGACGATAGGCCATCATCGGAATGGAGAGCGTTATTCCACAGTGGCGCGAGACTGCTGCTCCAGCCACTGACAGCCAGGAGATGCAAGACCAACATGGCCGCCATTGAATATTGTCACTCGACTCGGGCCGGCAAGGCGGCGAAGAAAGATCGTACTGAGCCCTTCCTGCGGAATTTTCGGATCCGAACTGACATAGGTTTCGTCTGGAATGATGTCCTGTGACTGGGGCTTTGAGAGCTTACGGTGAGCCCAGAGTTCTTCGATCTCCTCGTCGCTGACCACCGGCGACTGATGTGCCGTGGCAATCACGTTGAACGCCCGTAATGAATGCGCGACGGGAACAGAGCCGATATGACCATCATGCACTCCCGCATTAATATCAACTGGCAAGTTACCGACATTCCCCAGCCAGGTCACCGGAGACCGTGCCTGATACTGCGCATCAATTTCTGGTGAGTCTCCGGGAGCCCCTCCACACATGCTCGCCACATTCTGAGCGTATTTCTGAGGGACCCCATTCTTGAGATGGAAACGATACCATTCTCCCAGATCGCTGATAGGCACCCAGGCCGAGGCTGCGGAGAACCGGTTCGGATAACGTCCGGCCATCAGCAACGTCATATATCCGCCGCCGCTGGAACCGGCCAGATAGACCCGGTTCGGGTCGACCTTGTATTCCCGTTTCGCCCAATCGAGGGCGTCGAGGATATCCTGCTGGGCCAGAAGCGATCCCCCTGCATCGGAGTTGAAATTGGGGCCGCGAAAATTCGGGTGCAGATAGATCCAGTTTCTCTTGACCGCTTCCGCCTGCCAGGCCGAATTGTTCTGCTTGTAATTTGCTGACCAGGAATGCAGGTAAATCAGGATCGGACGCGATTCGGTTTTCGCCGACTTCGGAGCCCAGACGAGTGAAGGCTGCTTCGTCTTGTCGAGTGTGCTGACGATACTGACTGTTCGGAGTTGAGGAAGCTTGACTGCCTCTGGGGCAGCGTTGGGAATTTCTTCCGCTCCCCAGATCGTCGAAATCCCGGTCATGATCAGTAACATAGCTGTAATCACCCGAATCTTCATGATCTCTCTCATTCAAGCATCGTTACTGGATCAGACTGGAAAACTTCGATCAATTTGCCCCGTGGCAGTTTTTGAACTTCTTCCCACTTCCGCAGGGACAAGGGTCGTTACGGCCGACTTTGTGATCGAAGTTACGGATGGTCTTGACCGCCTGAGCTGCTTCACCGTTCGCAGTTCCTCCCTCTCCGTCAGATGCCGTTTCTTTGTATTCCTGTGCCGCTGTCTGGGCCTGGGAATGCTGGGCGCTGGCGTTGGACCAGAGTGAATCTAAAAACTGTGGAGAGCTTTCGGATTCCAGTCGGAAGACTGCGGAAGTCGACTGCTCGGCGATGCGTTCCCACATCTGATCGAACGCCTTCATCCCTTCCCGTTTGTATTCGACTTTGGGATCTTTCTGAGCGTATCCGACCAGACCGATTCCGGAACGAAGGTGATCCATATAATAGAGATGCTCTTTCCAGGCATGGTCGAGCATTTCCAGCAGAAGATACCGTTCGGCATGTCCCAGTTCGGGACGATAGACGTCATCAATCCGTTGCAGGCAATAGTTCTTCGCCTGCTCGTTGGTCAGCTTCTCCAGTTCCGTGAGGTCCAGTTGCATCCGGAACTGCATCCGGAAAAAGTCGGCGAATTTCGCAAACGCCGTTGATCGTCGTGATCCTTGAACGTCCGGGGCAAACGCAGTATTCAATGCGGAATCAAGTTCTTCGAAAGCGTTGACCGTCGGATAAAAGGCCCGACTTCGGGACTCAATCAGTTCCCCAATCTCCTGACGTTCTTTTTCTTTGAAGTCTTCTTCCGTCAGGTTGGTTTCAAACCGTTTGTTCACCCATTCAACCAGTCCGGCCCGATCTGCCTGAGGACCGGAATTCAGGTAACGATTCATTCCGACAATGACCGGGAAACGGATTTCCCGGCCATGGAAGCCTTCGCGAACCCGACGCTGAACTTCGGGGACCGCCTGCATCTTGTCTTCGAATTTCGCAAAATCTTTAGGTTCCACGACAACACCGAAGTGATGCCGCAGCCAGCCTGCAAGCTGTTGCTGACCGAAGTCGTCTGCAAGGATGGTATCCAGTGGTGAGAAATCGAATCGCTCAATCGCTTCATCTGCCCGTTGTTGAAGATAACGGGCGACATCGTCACGATTGAATTCCCCTTCCTCTTCATTGCCGCGAGCAATCTTTCGCAATTCCCGATCGTTGATGTTCAGGCTGAAATGGCGGTTTGCCCAGCTGGCAAGCGTCTGCCAGCTCCATTCGCGGGGATCAAGTTCTTTCGACAGGTTTTCTTCGATCTGCTCTTCAATCACTCCTTCGGCCTGTTCGCCGGCCTGATTCTGGAGATAATTGACTAACTGATCACGGTCCATATCGCGGATGTCGCGAGGGTCGATCACAATTCCCAGGCTCTGGCCAGCGAAATTTGCGATCGTTTCCCAGCGATACAGAGGATCGAGGAACTGCAATGCCCATTTCTCGACCTGTTTGTCGAGCATGTCGACGATCAGTTCGCGGCAGTTGATGCCGTCGAGAATCCGCTGACGATAGCTGTAAACTTCTTTGCGCTGGTGGTCCATCACCTCGTCGTATTCGAGCAGGCTTTTCCGGGATTCGAAGTGACGTTCTTCGACTCGTTTTTGAGCCTTTTCGATCTGACGGGAGACCATGCCATGTTCGATGGATTCCCCTTCCTGCATTCCGAGCCAGGTGAGCATCGCTTTCACTTTGTCACCGGCGAAGATTCGCATCAGGTCGTCTTCCAGAGAGAGGAAAAAGCGACCGGAACCGGGGTCTCCCTGACGGCCGGAACGTCCGCGAAGCTGCAGGTCGATCCGGCGGGAATCGTGACGTTCGGTTCCGATGACGTGCAGTCCCCCGAGGGTAGCGACTTCGCGTCCTTCAGTTTTCATCCCTTCCCGTTGGGCAATCTCACTGGCGAGGTCGTCCCATTCCTGTTTTGGAACGTCGAGGCGGGAGGCATACTTGTTTTTCAGTTGGTCCCAGGCCATGTGCTCGGCGTTTCCACCGAGGATGATATCGGTTCCGCGACCGGCCATGTTCGTGGCGATCGTCACGGCATTCTTGCGCCCGGCCTGAGCGACGATTTCCGCTTCACGTTCATGGAACTTGGCGTTGAGAACGCTGTGCTTCACCCCGCGGCGATCCAGCAATCCGCCGAGCCGTTCACTCTTTTCAATGGAGACGGTTCCCACCAGAATGGGGCGTCCGGTTTTGTGGACTTCGACAATCTCATCCACCACGGCGTTCCACTTTTCCCGTTCGGTACGATAGATGACGTCCTGGTAATTGATGCGCTGACTCGGCCGGTTTGTTGGAACAGCGACGACATCGAGCTTGTAGATTTTGTAGAACTCGTTCGCTTCGGTCATGGCCGTTCCGGTCATTCCGCAAAGCTTTTTGTAGAGTTTGAAGTAGTTCTGCAGCGTGATGGTGGCCATCGTCTGCGTGACTTCCTTGACTCGCACTCCTTCTTTGGCTTCGACCGCCTGATGCAGGCCGTCGCTCCACTGACGCCCGGGCATTTTACGCCCGGTGTGTTCGTCGACGATGACGACTTCTCCCCCTTCGACAACGTAGTTCACATCCCGTTTATACAGGTGATGTGCTTTGAGACCGTTATCGATCAGGTGGGGCCATTCCATGTTTCCGGCAGTGTAGAAGCTCTCGACTCCCACCAGTTCTTCCGCGCGACGCACCCCTTCATCGGTGAGATGGCAGGTGTGCTCTTTCTCTTTGATTTCGAAGTGAAGATCACGGGTCAACTGTCGGGCAATACGGTCGGCCCGGGGATATTTCGTGACGTCGTCATGTGCCGGACCGGCGATAATCAGGGGCGTTCGCGCTTCATCGATGAGAATGTTGTCGATTTCGTCGACGATGGCGTAATCCAGCGGGCCTTGAACCTGAAGCCGGTTTGATGGCTTCATGTTGTCTCGCAAGTAATCAAAGCCGAATTCGTTGTTCGTTCCGTAGGTAATGTCGGCGGCGTATTCTTTTTGGCGTTCGTCCGGCCGCATCGGCGCCTGGATGGCGCCCATGGAAAGGCCGAGTCCCATGTGCAGGGGACCGATCCATTCCATATCGCGCTTGGCGAGATAGTCGTTGACCGTCACCACGTGAACTTTGCCGGACAGGGCGTTGAGGTAGGCCGGCAGGGAGGCGACCAGAGTCTTTCCTTCCCCGGTCATCATCTCGGCGATTTTTCCCTGATTGAGGATATAACCACCGACCATCTGCACGTCGTAATGACGCATCTGAAGATAACGGACTCCAGCTTCCCGCACGGCCGCAAAGGCTTCAGGGAGAATTTGTTCCGTCGTCTTCCCGTCGGCCAGTTTCCGCCGGAGTCGATCGGTGGTGGCGCGTAACTCACCCTCGGTCAGTTTCTGCATCTCCGGTTCGAGAGAGTTGATGCGATCAAGCACCGTACCGGGGATGACCTGGCTGTTCCCTTCCCGGTCTCGTGAAAAGCCGATGTTCTTGATCATTCGCTCGTTAGACGATCCGAGCATCCCACGCAGTAAACGCTCGATGAAGGCGGTAATCGTGTTGAAGAAATCACCGAGACGATCAATAAATTCCAAAGGATCACTCCATTCAGCGGATCACGGCCAACAGGTCTATACGGCAAACAGCCCTTGAAGAAAATCCCTCCCCATCCGACAGCGGACCGGGAAAGCTCTTTCTACAAGTTTTTTGTCTCAATCAGTGAGTGTCAGTCGGGGCTTCAGCGAGCTGGAGGAATTCACTTTTCGATCAAAAGGGACCCTTTGTCGCAACCCGACTTACAGGCAAAGTTTATTTTCACGGCAAAATTGGGTCAACCCGCCTCTGGAATTGGTGCAGACATGGCAAGAGAGAGGTGTTTAGGGGGCAGAGTCAGCAGATTACACTGTCTGGAAAGAACAGGCCGAAATGGAATGTTCGTCACAAAAATGAAAAAATCGTAAAATTATGGTAGTTTTTTATAATTTTCAGGGTTTCTGTGCATGGGAGGGGTTTTGTATCATTTGACAGTGTCGTTGTTTTGACGATACTCATTTCATCATCAATGCTCATGTCTTTAATGTACTCCGTTCGTCGATTGGCCAGAATCGCCAACCGAAAAGTCAAAAAGTCAGAGAGAAGGAAGATCGTCGTAATTGTATTCACGGGGCTTGTCTTTCATTTTCCTATAAGCCCCACGACCGCCACTCTCGCCAGGGCCATGACTGAGAGCTGCGAACTGACTGTTGATTTATGTTGCTGACGAATCTTGGTTCGTTTTGCAGCAGAATCGATTTTGTTCGCGGCAGGGAGAATGTTTCCGAAAGGTGAGGCAACGTTAATTTGTTCGACTCGAAGCAACTTGAGACCTGAGTAGACGGTTTGACAAAGCACGTGCCGCATGCATGGTAAAAGTCCTGCATGACACATTCATGTCGAATCCGTTTTCTTCGGGGAAACCAATCCACCAGACAATGTCCAGGCTGATGGGCCAGGCTGGCGACCATGATGTCGGTGTGATTAAGAATCCCTGACAAAACTGCCCCCGATCCACTCGCGGAATGGGGATTCTCATCGTTCGAGAGGTTTTGTTTGCGGCTGCAAGTAAAGTTTCGTTCGGTACTTACTGGCGTCACCGGTGTTTCGGAAAGAGTTCAGAGGTTTTTCACAACCTTCCTGAAATTGATGCGCAGTTTCTTTATTGCCTGGCCCAAAGAGATTTCCAGTGTGGTGTGTCCACCCTGCCCTGATGGAGATTTGAGTTTTGCCCGCACGATATGTTTTCGTGTCTGCGACTCATTCCGGTTTCATCAATCCAAAGCCAACGCAACGCGATTTTCCTTTGGGAACTGTGCTTTCCGCAATTCAATGTGTCCGGAAAACGGAGCGTAGGGTAATGCTGCAAGCCGAATTATTAGTCATGTCCGGAAAGCATAGCGGAACCATTATCCCCTTGCCGGACGGAAAATTTCTGATCGGTCGTGAGGAAGATTGTCACCTCCGGCCCAATAGCGACCTTGTCAGTCGCCATCACTGCGTTTTCACCGTCGACGATTTCACTGTCCGTCTCCGCGATCTCGGAAGCACCAACGGAACACTGGTGAATGGGGAACGCATTCGTGGGGGAGTCGTTCTGAACTCCGGTGATATTGTCTCGATCGGCAAAATCGAATTACGAGTAATCGTCAAAACCCCTGATCAGGACACGGTTTCGAACATCGTCGTGGAAAGCAAGACCGGGCTCTTCAAGAAAGATGCCGATCTCACCGTCTCTCCCACTGCCTCCTCATCAGAAGCGCCGAGCACAATTGAAGGGTCGTCTGGCGAAATTTCGATTGTCAGTCAGACCGTTTATGAACTTCCCACAGCAGATATGGCTTCACAGGTTCCAGCAGGTCAGGTTCCTGTTCCACAGCAATTCCAGAATCCGCCGACAGGGGATACCCAACTCGCCAACCCAATGGGAATGCCGATGGCACCTCAGATGGGATACCCACAAATGGGGTATCCGCAGATGATGCCCTACGGTTTTCCAGGCTATCCTCAGATGTATGGGCAGCCGATGGGCTATCCGCAAATGCCACCGGGCTATCCGCAAATGGGAATGCCGGTTGCCCCGGAAGCTCCGGTTGAAGCCCCCTCCACTGCTTCCATTTCGGCTCCGGAAATCAAGTTGCCGGATCCTTCTCAAACCGGAGCGAAGGCTCCTGCCCCCAAGCCGGCGGCACCTCCGGCTGGAGAAGGACAGTCGGCAGAAGCCAAGGCCAAGGAAGAAGCTCCAAAGCGAGCGGAAGATATTATTCAGCAATATCTCAAACGTCGCCCGACATCAGGGGATTCAGGCAAGAAGTAGCAATTTTGGGGAAGGCGAATTTGGGAGGGCGAAGCTCCTGCTGAGCCGCATGAAGGATCACGCTTTCCGTGGTTTGCGGCTCGGCAGGAGCCTCGCCCTTCCAGGCTATCTTTAATAAAGCAAAAGCCCTGCAGACCAACCGGCTCTCCTTGATTCCCCGCTCCCGGCGCGCTACGCTGTTCGTTTTTCAGGAATCACGCTGCGTGGCAGCACGGTCGAGTTGACTGGTCTCGAGGAACGGCGATTTTATGTTTGATTTTCCGGCGGTCGACGAACGGCTGGCCTTTGCTCTTTCCGCCTCACGTCAGGCGGAAGATCTGGTTATGAGCTTCTACGGCGATGCCGCGTTGAGTGTCGAGCTCAAATCCGATCAAACCCCGGTAACCGCTGCGGATCGTGGAGCCGAAGAGCTGTTGCGAAAACGCATTCTCGAACGATTTCCGGAAGACGCGATCCTTGGGGAAGAATTTGGGGAAACGTCTGGAACCAGTGGCTTCCGCTGGATTCTCGATCCGGTCGACGGAACAAAGTCTTTCGTGCATCAGGTTCCTTTATTCGGGATGCTCATCGGACTTCAGCATCAGGGAGCCAACGTGGCGGGAATCTGTCGACTTCCGGCGATTCGTGAGGTGGTTTATGCCTCACGCGGCAAGGGAGCCTGGTGGCAGCAGGGAGACTCAGCACCGGTTCGAGCCAAAGTCTCGGGGAAGACAGAACTCAAAGATTCCCTGTTCTGCTACACCGCCGTGGACGGATTTCAGCAGATCGGCCGGACCGACGTGCTGGAAACACTTTCCCGTCAATGCGGCCTGTCACGGGGCTGGGGAGATTGTTACGGTCACATGCTGGTGGCGACCGGCCGGGCCGATTTGATGATCGATCCACTGCTCGCGGAATGGGATGCCTGTGCCCTGATTCCGATTGTCGAAGAAGCTGGAGGAGTGTTTATCGACTGGACCGGCGTCAGTACCGCCAACGGAGGAAACGGAATCTCCATGACTCCCGGACTTCGCTCTCAGATTCAGACGATTCTTGCCAATTCCCCTGAACAATCCTAGGGTGCATGTGTGTCCCCAATGGAGGGGGAATCGTGAAAACTAAAAACTAAATTCTAAGAACCAAACAAAACAAATCCAAAATCCGCAACAAACGATCTCCTCCTTTTGGTTCTTAGGATTTAGTTTTTCTTCCACATTTTCCTCCCCACTTTTTGACGCACCCCCAACGACAGCCTTGATGGATCACGCCTGTGAATGAAGATCGTCCCGACTCCGCGCTCAATGATCTGGCATGGGATCTGGTCCACCAGTTGCTGAATCAACTCGATGAACTCCGGATCGATGCGGTTTCCGGACACGCGCCGGGAGTTCTGCTCGATTTTGGAGTCGATGCTCCCGGGTCTCTCTCGGCCGGACTGGCCCTGACAGAAGTCTGTATGTCTGGCTTAAGTGAAGTCAGTATCATCCCGGGGACGATTGGCAGCAGTTCCGGACCACTCGGCTGGCCAATGCTTCAGGTACAGACCGACAATCCTGTCGAAGCCTGCCTGCTCAGCCAGTATGGCGGATGGAAGATCAAAACCGACAATTACTTCGCCATCGGTTCCGGGCCCATGCGGGCCGCTGCGGCGAGTGAACCACTTTTCAAAAAACTGGATTATCAGGAACGTCCGACAGGAGTGGTCGGAATTCTGGAAGGTTCGGAACTTCCTGGTCCCGATATCATTGAGATGATCGCCAGAGACTGCCACGTCAGCCCTGAACATGTGGCGTTACTGGTGGCTCCCACTTCCAGTCTGGCGGGGTCAATGCAGGTTGTTGCCAGAAGTGTGGAAACCGCCATGCATAAACTGTTGGAACTGGGGTTTGATATCACCCGTGTCGATTCAGGAATCGGTTGGACTCCCATTCCTCCGGTCGGCACCGATGACATGACTGCGATCGGTCGCACCAACGACGCCATTCTTTATGGAAGTCGTGTGACACTCTGGGTGACGGGAGACGATGAATCGATCGAAGAACTTGGCCCGCGACTTCCGTCCAGTGGGTCGTCTCAACATGGTCGACCATTTCTGGAACTCTTCAAACAGGCAGGATACGACTTCTACCAGATGGATCCGCTGCTGTTCAGCCCGGCTCAGGTGATTCTGCACAATGTCGAGACCGGACGTGTCCACCACTTCGGCCAGATCAATGAAGAGGTCTTGCGAACGTCGTTTGGACTTTGATGGAAGATGATGATGGGTGGCCGTGATTGATTGCAATCTGAGCCCCCGGGGCCAGACGCACTCTGCGACCACTGCGAATGTCAGAACAATTTTCTCCTCCCCAAAGTCTTTTCCCTGTCCACACCGTCATGACGTTCAACACTGCTCACAGAGCAGTGGCACGCAGATATCTCTTTTCTGGATCCGCTCTTAATTCGCGATCAGATAAGAGCGGAGTTCTTCAATCAGCAGGTGCGCCCGGTTTTTAAACTGCTCTTCATCCGCAGGACGAGACACCGGTTCCACCTGAACTTTAAGAACAAGCCGAGAACTCCCCTGACGACTGGTTTCGGACAAGTTCTCTGACACATCAATCCGCATCTTGACCGGCATTTTCTCTGCTGCCGACCGCGACCAGGAGGAGAGCAGACTGCTGGTGCCGACCTGCAGTTCCAATTTCTTCGGCTCGACTTTCAGAATTTTTGCATTCTGGTTCTCAACAAATCCGGCCAGCTTCATCTGCAGCATGTCCGCAGCCACGTAAGTCAGCACCGTCGATGAAACCGACAAGTTCCCTTTGGACTTGTTTCGCTGGGCATCGCCGGCCGCGTCATTCTCCTTCACACTGACACAAGTGCAATTTCTTCCTTTTCGCTTGGCTTCATACAAGGCCTGATCGGCGCGGGCCATCACAGCGCTGACAGTTTCTTTCGAACCGATATCCGCAATCCCAAATGAAGCGGTGACATTCAAACCTTCAATATCGGCAAACCGGGTCGTCATCAGAATTCGTCGTAATCGTTCCGCACGATCCTGAGCCGTCGCGGCATCGGTTTCCGGACAAAGAATGACGAACTCTTCTCCCCCGTAACGAGCAATAATTTCACCGGAATAAAGTTCATCCTGTAACATTCGGGCACAATCAATAAGCACCCGGTCCCCAACGGCATGAGACAGCTTGTCGTTGATCGATTTGAAGTGATCCAGATCCATGAACATCACTGAGAAGAGAGAACCTGCCCCCTCAGACCAGGTTTCATAAAGATTCTGCAGTTGACGCTCCAGTTCCCCACGATTCAGGACACCGGTGAGAGGATCACGCGTTGCGGCAATCTGAAGAGACCGAAACTGACCACGATGACGTTTGGGTTCCTTGCTGTTACAGATCAGTTCCATCACTCCGCAGACTTCCCCGTCTTCAGATTGAATCGGAATTGTCTGGGCTTCCACCTCGGCGGAGGAACCGTCGGCGGTCTTGACCGTCATGACATGGCACAGGGGTTCTCCATTTCGGAAGACGGTTTCAATCGGATCAGTCGTGGCATAATTCGGACTGACCAGTTGTCGATTCCATTTCTTCCGCATGGCGTCATGCGCACTGCGACCGAACAACCGTGATGCCCCGCTGTTCCAGATCATTAACTGGCGATTACTGTCGACCATGTAGAACGCGTCGTACAGACTTTCCAGCAGATACAGATGATGAAAGACATGACAGAGCTGATTGGCATGCAGTCGTGTTTCCATATCAACCGGTGCGTTGACGTGAATGGAAACTTCAGCGGCCCGTTCGTCCGCCAGTCGACTTGCATCCGCACTGTCGAGCCAGCGTCCAAGAGCGGCGACAACGTTGCGGTCGAACTGCTTGCCTGATTGTTCTTCCAGAATCTGCAACGCTTCCCAGCGATCGAATGGAGCGCGGAAGCATTGTCGTGTCGTCAATGAGTCATAGGCATCTGCAACCGCGAGGATACGGGCTCCCAGGCTGAGTGCGTTCCGGCTGGCGCGTCGCTCTTCATCAACACCATGCGACTGGGCCACGATGTCAGTGACATCGGCATGAACCTGGCACGCCTGAAGAAGTGCCAGTGAAACCCGATGGTAGACGGCAATGTATTCGGTTTCATCAGGGCTGAGTTTCCCCGGTTTGCGGAGGATGTGGTCCGGGATACCAATCTTTCCGATGTCGTGCATCAATGACGCGATCTCAATGATTCGCAGATCGTCATCTTCCCACCCCAGTCGGGCAGCGATTCCCACGCTGATCAGCCCCACCCGACGGGAATGCTTCAACGTGCCGGAGTCCCGAAAATGGAGCGCCGACAACAGCCGACGAAGGATGGGAGCAGCGATAATGGAGCGGGATGGTCCTGGAGAAGTCTGATGATCACTGTCATGAACCAGATTCAACAAGGCCATAAATAGCCGTGAGGAATCCATGGGATGGGCGTTCGTAAACTCCGAGGCTCGGAGGCTGGAAAAAGGGACGGACGCAGTCGCCATGAGGGTTCATCTCTGATCGCAAAGGAGGGAATTCCGTTTATCGCCTGAACCGTACGTCATGAGGTGAGCCTGTCAAATTTTTTATCACGCCAAACCCGTCCAGACCGAAAATACCCGCAGAATCGACAATTTCACTCTCTGACAATCTGGACCATCTTCAACAATGTGAAAGCGCTGAGCTTTTTTCCATTCCTGTTGCCAATTCGTGTGCCGGTGGTTAAAACCTGCACCTACCAGACACACCAGCGGTTCTCAAGTGGATCGTGTTGCTGTTCGGTTGCGAATATTGGTGTAAAACTCTACTGTGTCGTTCCTTGGACCGTATGGTTTAAGGTAACCACAGTAAAACCGGCCGAAGTGGCGGAATCGGCAGACGCGCTGGATTCAAAATCCAGTATCTGTAATGGATGTGAGGGTTCGAGTCCCTCCTTCGGCAATGACTTACGTCAAGTTTCAATCAGACAAAAATCGACGACCTACCCAAAACCTACAATAGACGCTCAATTTGAAGCAGCGGTCAGGTTTGGCACAGACAAGTTCATCACTTCAGGTTTCACTGCTTGGTCATGTTGATGTACCGTTGAGTCGTCGTGTCGCTCTTGTGCTGCATCAGGGTTTGCAAGGCATCGGCGGCTTCTTCAGCGTTTTAGATTCTTCAGACCAAGAATCTGACCGATCCTCCATCCGCTCATGTAAGCCATCACCAGCATCCCACGCTACCTGTCAGCAGAAGAGGCGTTCGGAATGTCCCCCGGATGTTTGGCTGTGTCACAAGCCGCATTTGGCGACGACACCTCCGTATTTGCTGCTCTACCGACTGAATTTGTCTGAAATTCCTCTCTCCACTACAATGGCGGTCGCCATGAATCAGGATGCGACCGATCATCAGACTTCTCCAACGATCTCCAGTGGGGATGATGTGTGGACACTTGTCATCACTCCTCATCGACCGCTGCTGGAAATCCCACTTCGGGAACTCTGGGAATATCGTGATCTGTTGTGGATGCTGGTACAGCGTGAAATCGTCACTGCTTACAAGCAAACGATTCTGGGACCCATCTGGTATCTCCTGCAACCACTGATGACCATGCTGGTCTTTATCGTGGTCTTTGGAAACATTGCCCAGATTCCGACTGACGGCTTACCCCCTGCCCTGTTCTATCTGGCAGGAATCGTGATGTGGAATTATTTTGCGGAAGCCTTTTCTCGCACTTCCACCACGTTCACCATGAACGCCGACCTTTTCGGGAAAGTCTATTTTCCCAGACTGGTTGTTCCTTTGGCTCTGGTCGTCTCCGGGTTGCTTAAGTTTTTGGTCCAACTGAGTCTGTTTCTCATCATTTTTACCTACTTTCTACTCAGTACAGACCGTCTTCATCCCAATCTTTGGATTCTGACCATCCCGTTTCTGGTTCTGATGATGGCCGCCCTGGGACTGGGGTTTGGTGTCATCTTCAGTTCAATGACCACCAAGTATCGGGATTTAACGTTCGTCATTCAGTTTGGCGTGCAACTTCTGATGTATGCCACACCGATTATCTATCCAATGAGTTTGCTTAGTCCCCGTCTGAAACAGATTCTCTGGTGGAATCCGATCGCGCACCTCATTGAAACCTTTCGATTTGCCTTTCTGGGGGAAGGGGAAGTTTCGCTGTTGGGACTTTCCTATTCTGCAGGATTTGCCATCATTGTTTTGATCACAGGGATGATGATTTTCAATCATACCGAACGTTCGTTCATGGATACCGTTTGAATGGTTTTGGCCCTGTCTGTAGAGCCCTGTCCCATTTTATCTTTATGTCGAAAACCATTCTTGAAGTTCGCGACCTGTCAAAGCTCTACCGGCTGGGAGAGGTCGGGACCGGCACCCTCAGTCATGACTTAAATCGCTGGTGGGCGCGTGTTCGCGGGAAGGACGATCCCTACGCCATCGTCGGGCAAGCCAACCGTCGCGATCAAAAGGCCGAATCTGCGTACATCTGGGCACTGAAAGATGTCAGTTTTGACGTCAGGGAAGGAGAGATCCTCGGTATCATCGGGGCGAACGGATCCGGGAAATCGACGCTGCTCAAGTTGATCTCTCGCATCACTTCTCCCACGACGGGGGGCATTCGAGCGAAAGGACACATCGCCTCCCTTCTGGAAGTGGGGACCGGTATGCATCTGGATATGACGGCCCGAGAGAACATCTATCTCAATGGCGCCATTCTCGGGATGAAACGACACGAAATTACCCGGCGATTTGCTGACATCGTCGACTTCTCGGG
>DATMFC010000032.1:0-5082 GCA_035556335.1 Planctomicrobium sp.
CACCGATCCCTTTGGCTCGTCACGAAGTTCCCGGACGCACAATCGGCATCTCGGTGACTTCATGGACTCACATTCAAAATCGTCTGGTTGATCGTTTATCATTCCCTCCAAGAGGGAGTTTACTGTCATCGTCGAGGATGCCTGTGACTTGGTCAGTCTCTTCGCGAAAACAGTTATAACAAGGTCATCCCAGCTTCTCTTCCCATCGGTGTTCGTGGAGGACATCACCCTTCAGGGAAGGAACCGGAAAAGCCCGACAGGATCTCGGTGTTCATCCTGCATGATCGTTCCCTCTCCCTTGCTTCCCTTGCCGTCAGCAATTAAATTACAGTCGCCCGGCGTCGCATTGAAGGGCGAAAAATATCGACGTTTGCTGAAAATGACTTCTGATAAAACGCGAAGGCAAATCACCTTCGAAGCAGCCCGGTTGATGTATTCCCGGCAGGAATCCGAGTATTACCGGGCGAAGCTCCGCGCCGCCCGAACCCTGTTTCGCGGCGGAGTGAAACCCTCCCAGCTTCCGTCCAATGCGGAGATTCGGGACGAAATCCAGCGATTCGCCTGGATGTATGAAGGGGAAAGCCGATTCCAGCGACTGAGGGAAATGCGACTGGCGGCGCTTTCGATGATGCGGCTGCTCAAGGACTTTCGTCCTCGCCTGATCGGCAGCACATTGACCGGGCATGTCCGTTCCGGCAGCGACATTGATCTGCATCTTTTCTCCAGCAGCCTGGAGGCGATCGTCGGAATCCTGCAACAGGCGGGATACACCTTCGACGTGGAACATAAGCAGGTCCGTAAACATGGGGAATCCCGTACCTATACTCACATTCATGTGCAAGACGAGTTCCCGCTCGAACTGACGATCTATGCCGCCGACCAGGCGCATTACGTCTTTCGCAGCTCAATTACCGGAAAGCCTATTGAACGGGCATCCCTTCCAGAACTGGAAACCCTCTTGAAGAAGGATGACCCCGATCTGAATTTTGACACTGCTCTGAAAGAAACCGCAATTCGGGTGGACCGATTTCAGATTTACCGGATGCTGCTGATTCCGCTGGGGCGAGTTCAACAGGGAAGAACACATCATCCCGAAGGGGACGCCCTCTATCACAGCCTGCAGGTCTTTGACCTGGCCCTGGAGGAACTCCCTTATGACGAAGAATTTCTGCTGGCCGCTTTATTGCATGACGTCGGCAAGGGGATCGACCGCCAGGACCATGTCCGGGCCGGACTGGAAGCACTGGAAGACTGGATCACGCCCCGCACTTCCTGGCTGATTGAACATCACATGGAGGCGCACCAGATTCACGATCAGACCATCGGCAGTCGGGCCAAACGTCGCCTGCAACAGCACCCGGACTACGAAACGCTCCTCCTGCTCGGGGAATGTGACCGTAACGGACGTGTCCCGGGGGCTCAGGTGGCTGACCTGGATGAAGCACTGGATCAGATCCGTGAAATCTCCCGCTTGTGCGGAGGATGAATGACCGAATTCGCTGCACCATCGACAGGAAGCATCCGGCAGAAGACGACGAATGCCATACAAGCCGGGATCACCAGCAGGACTCCTTCCCATCATCTCTTTGTTAAAAGGAATTACAGGCGGATCTTGTGCGTCACAGCGAAGTGGAATTGGAAGCCTCTACCGGTCTGAACCCTGCAAACTCAATAACGAAATTGAACTGCAGGGCGTTGGTCCATCATTCCGTTACCGTGTCCTGTGCGACGCTCTTATTCAGACAACGAATAGATCCATGAACTGATTGACCGGAGTGCTTTCCAGTGACACACGATTCGCGCTCAGTTCAAGAATTGCCGTTGCCTGACGCTGTGGAATCCGACCTGACAGATGCTTCTCAAACTTGGCGATGAGTAGAGGAACCCCTTCCTGGCGTCTACGGCGGTGACCGATCGGATATTCGACGGCGATCCGTTCGGTTGCACTTCCGTCGCGAAAAAAGATCTGAATTGCGTTTCCGATCGACCGCTTTTCCGGGTTGAGATAATCTCGTGTGAAGTCCGCATTTTCGACAACCTCCATCTTCGCTCTCAGCGCATCAATACGCGGATCAGCTGCAACCGAGTCTTCATAATCCTCCGCGGTGAGTGTTCCCTTGAGAAGCGGAACTGCCGTCATGTACTGCAGGCAATGGTCGCGGTCGGCGGGATTGGACAGCGGACCCGTTTTATCAATGATGCGTTTGCCGCTTTCCTGTGTTTCAACAACGATTCGTTCAATTTCCTCCAGCCGTGACGAAATTTGAGGGTGCAGGGCAATGGCCGCTTCCACGGCAGTCTGCGCGTGAAATTCAGCGGGGAACGAGATTTTGAAGAGAACGTTCTCCATCACATAACTGCCGAACCCTTGAACGGGCAACACTACCGGACGATTCTCAAACAAGACATCCTGAAATCCCCAGTTCTTCGCGGTCAGCGCACTGGGATAGCCCATTTCCCCCTTCAGGGCAAACAGCGCATGGCGAACGGCCCGACTGGTGGCGTCACCGGCGGCCCAGCTTTTTCTGGAGCCGGTATTTGGCGCGTGGCGATAGGTGCGCAGGGCTCCGCCATCAAGAAATGCATTCGACAATGCGTTGATAATGTCGTCACGACTTCCCCCCAGCAGTCGGGTGACGACGGCAGTGGAAGCGATACGCACAAGGAGAACATGATCGAGACCGACGCGATTGAACCCGTTCTCCAAAGCCAGAATTCCCTGAATTTCGTGTGCCTGAATCATCGCGATCAGAACGTCACGTATCGTCAGAGACTTGTCGCCGTTTCGACTCAGGTAATCCGACACAGCGAGAATTCCGCCCAGATTGTCGGAAGGATGCCCCCACTCTGCTGCCAGCCAGGTGTCGTTAAAATCCAGCCAGCGAACCATTGCGCCGATGTTGAATGCTGCCTGAACAGGTTCCAGCTCGTATGACGTTCCCGGGACACGGGCTCCGCGTCCCGGCAGCGTTGCCCCGGGAACAACGGGTCCGAGCAGTTTCGTGCAGGCCGGATAGTTCAGCGCCAACAGGCCGCAGCCGAGCGTGTCCATCAGACACAGCCGGGCCGTCTCCAGGGCCTCTTCACTGGTGATCGCTTCTGTTGCCAGAACATAGTCGGCAATTTGCTGAAGCAGGATGTCCGGTTGAGGTCGGGAAGCATCAGAAAGATCGTAGTGGGACATCAGCGTTTTTCTATCGGAAGGAACGGGAGATTTTCCGGCCCGTTATAGTGGGCACAGGGACGGATGATTTTGTTGTCGAGACGCTGCTCAATGACGTGCGCTCCCCATCCACTGGTGCGGGCCATGACAAACAGCGGAGTGAACATCATCGTTGGAATGCCAAGAAGGTGGTACGAAACCGCACTGAACCAGTCGAGATTGGCGAACATCTTCTTTTCTCGCATCATCACTTGCTCAATCCGGTCGGCAATATCGAACATGGTTGTCTCCCCCTCCGTAAGAGAAAGTTGAGATGCAACCTCTTTAATGATCTTGTTACGCGGATCGGAGACAGTATAAACAGGATGCCCAAACCCGATAATCACTTCTTTATTTGCCAGACGACGAAGGATATCGGCCTCGGCAGCATCCGGAGTGGGGTAACGCTTCTGCACTTCGAAAGCGAATTCGTTCGCACCGCCGTGCTTCGGGCCGCGCAGGGCTCCAATACCGCCGACGATTGTCGAGTAAATATCAGAGCCCGTGCCAGCGATCACCCGAGCGGTAAATGTCGACGCGTTGAACTCGTGCTCGGCATAAAGAATCAGCGAAATGTGCATGGCCTTGACCGCCGCGGGCTGCGGTGGTTTTCCATAAAGAAGATGCAGAAAATGTCCGCCAATGGAATCGTCGTCCGTCTCGACTTCAATACGCCGCCCGCTATGAGAAAAGTGATACCAGTACATCAGCATGGACCCAAGAGACCCCAGCAACCGGTCAATAATCTCGCGCACTCCGGCAGTGTCGTGAGTTTCACGCTCTGGCAGCATGCATCCCAGTGCCGAGACACCTGTCCGCATGACATCCATCGGATGAGCCGCTGCCGGAAGGGCTTCGAGCACAGTTTTGACCGCAGACGGAAGTCCTCTCAGGCGTTTGAGTCTGGTTTGATACGAAGTCAATTTCGAACGGTTCGGCAATGTCCCGTGTACCAGAAGGTGGGCGACCTCTTCAAACTCACAGTTCGCGGCGAGGTCGACAATGTTGTAGCCGCGATAATGCAGATCATTTCCGCTCCGACCGACGGAACAGAGCGACGTATTCCCTGCCGGTACACCGGAGAGTGCCACGGATTTTTTTGGTTTTATCGTGGGCGAAGAATCATGATTCATGATGTTTTTTCTTGTTAAACAAGGTGTCGAGCTTGTTTTCATAAGAATGGTAATCGAGAACGTCATAGAGTTCGGTACGGGTCTGCATGAGAGGAATCACGGCTTGCTGTGTGCCGTCTGCACGGATCGCACTGTAAACCTGTTCCGCGGCGCGGCTCATCGCACGGAAGGCGCTGAGAGGATACAACACCAGCCGGACACCCGTCTCTCGCAGTTCATCCAGGGTAAACAGCGGTGTCTTCCCGAACTCAGTGATATTCGCGAGGATTGGAACCTCGCCCAGGGCAGAGGTGAAGGCCCGATACTCATCAAGTGTCGTCAACGCCTCGGCAAAGATCATGTCGGCACCTGCAGCGACATAGGCTTGAGCGCGTTCAATTGCCGACGCCGCTCCTTCGACGGCATGAGCATCGGTGCGGGCGATGATGACGAACTGATCGTCAATCCGGGCATCGACGGCGGCCTTGATTCGGTCACACATCTCCCCGGAACTGACGAGTTCTTTCCCGGGACGGTGACCGCAACGTTTCGCCTGGACCTGATCTTCCAGATGGCACCCAGCAGCTCCGGATCGAGTCAAATCCCGAATCGTGCGGGCAATCTGAAAAGCACCACCCCACCCGGTATCCGCATCGACCAGCAACGGCAGATCCGTCGTCTGAACAATTCGCCGGACATCCTCGCAGACATCATTCAGACTCGTCATCCCCAGATCGGGAAAGCCGAACGAAGCATTCGCCACCCCGG
>DATMFC010000033.1:0-6795 GCA_035556335.1 Planctomicrobium sp.
ATAACGGATGATCTCCGTTGATGAATCAATGTTGTTGTTGGTTTTCAGAGCCGAAGTGTGATTTGAGGCAGCTATTTGGGAATGACAATAGATGTTCATTTCACGTTCAGCCTGAAACAATCGCCCCGTTTTACGGGGCAATCCAAAGCCACGGCTTTTAGCCGTGGTCGATTACTCGAATAGTGACAATTGGTTACAAGAAGAGGGGGCGGAATTGTGTTCGTTTTCCGCGACAACTGCCGTAGAAAACGGGGTTTTTCTCGAAAAGTGTGACGCTCAAAATTTGCAAAATTTCGGAGAGGCTGCGGTCCAGCTTCAATTCCTTTTTCACGATCGCCACAAGCACGTACACGCTGATCGCGATCCAGACCTGGGTCTTCACCGCATTGTCGGTCGTACCGTAGAACGCTTTGATTTGCAGATGTTGTTTGATCCATTTGAAGAGCAGTTCCACTTGCCAGCGACACCGGTACAACTGGGGGATCGTCGCGAAGTTGTTCGTCAGGGTGTTCCTTGGAACCCGGCATGATTGAGCTTGGGCTCCTTTGCCCGCAGGCAGGTTTCGGTTCTGAGGCTGTCACGAACGGTCAACTGCGCGAAGGCCAGACAGAGAAACAGGTCGCGACAGGAGAAGCCTCGCAACCGTAAGCGTTCCTCGGTTGGGAATTGGTCTTTCCGGAATTCAGTAGTTCCAATTTTGTTTACAGTTTACCCAGTGACGTAAGTGGTTTATTCCAATCACCATGTGTCCCCTGTTGTACGACAAAAGTTTTTGCTTCCGTACTCTGGAGTACACTCGTGACGAGCAAGTCGGGGGCTACTTCGCCGGATATGGCTGGTATGGAGTCGACTTCACACGAGACGATGGCATCTTCACGTTATCGGGACTGGATGCCGGAAGCTGGTCAAAACTGATTGTTTCCGCTCCGGGAATGGGAATGGCGGTGATCGATCGCGTCCAGTCGCAACCACTGGACCAGATTTTCTCTCCCGAAAATTTCATCATCCGCCTGGAACGGCATCGTCCGTTGAACATCAAGGTCGTTGCTCAGGAAAACGGGAATCCGGTCGAGCGGGCTCTTGTCGGACTGGTCAAAGACAAACGCTTTACCGATCAGAAATTCGGCAGGGGAATTGATGACCGGTCTGCCAGACGACTCGACACAAACTCTCAAGGAGCATTGCAGTTCTCTGAACCAAACGGTTCATCAGGAACGATCTTCGTCAGTGCGAAGGGATACGCCCGTGTCCATCTTCCCTGGGACGGGGATTCCCGACTGTTGACGATGTCCCTCCAGCCGGAAGCACGACTCACCGGAGAAGTCCTGATCGGCGACAAACTGCTCCACGACGGCTTTGTCCGGGTGACGTCGCACACCAACGACTATACCGGAGCCAATCTGGCACAGACGCAAGGAACATTCGATTTCAGTCAACTCGCCGCTGGAGAATGCCGCATCGAGGTTCTGGGAAGCAATGGCGAGACACTTTCAGAACAAACCGTCACGCTGAAACCGGGGGAACACCAAAAACTTCAGATCACAATCTCTCTTCGCTGATTTTCCATGACCATGCTGTCTTCATGATTTCCAGTGATCGAACAACGGTCCCTTGTGCTGCAGAGACTCATGACAGAGAAAGCCGAGACACGCGTGATCGGATCTGGTCGGTGAGTTCCACTGGCAATGCTCCCTTTGATGCGGCAGCAAGGTTTTCTTTGAGATGTTCCAGGTTGGCTGTTCCGACAATCACGGTATGAACATGCGGGTGGGAGAGTGTATATCGCAGGATCAGTTCCGCCCGGCTCATTCCTGTGGGAAGAAGTTCATCCAGCCTCGCACGATTCCAGACGTCATTGAGCGCCGGACGCTGGATCTCCGCATCTGGGCCACCATGGGCGATCCCTCCCCGAATGATGATCCCCGCTCCCATTTCTCCCGCACGAGTGATCAGGTCGTGGTGTTCCGGAGCCAGGCAGGAGTAAGGAACCTGAAATGTATCGAACACCCCCAGGTCGATCAGGCCGGGCAATTCGGGTAATGAACTGGATACCCCGATGGACCGAATGAGTCCCTGTTTCCGAAAGGAAATCAGCAGGTCAATCAGACCTTCCCGCTGGAGCGTTTCGGCATCCCCGCCATGAAACTGCAACAGATCGATCACATCAGTCCGCAAGCGTTGCAGGCTGGTCTCTAGATTGCGCTGAATCACCTCTTTCTTCCAGACGTGCGCGATTTCGAGATGGTCTTCCAGTTGAACAGGAGCACAACCGCACTTCGTTGCCAGAATGTATTCGCTCCTCCGTGAACCAATGAAGCGGCCAATCCGTTCTTCACTCACCCCGTAATCTGGAGCGGTGTCGATGAAATTGATTCCGGCATTGAGGACCGCATTCAAAACTCTGTCTGCGTCGTCATCATTGACAACACGCTCGCCCCACGTTTTCGGCCCCCGCAGTCCCATGCTGCCGTATCCGAGTTGAGTCACTTCCAGACCGGTTCGACCGAATGATTTACGTGGCAGCATAGGGGGCTTCCTTTCTGGTGAACGATTTACTTCAGGGTAACGGTTCCATTTTATATGGGAGTCTTTGAAGTTACTCAGGCGGAATACACACAGGTCATGGGACGGAATCCGAGCCGGTTTCAACCTGTCGGATAGTTCGAGCAGTTATTTCGGAAGGAAGACACGGATCGCTTTCCCGTCGAATCGGTTCGCTGGACGGATGCTGTTGAGTTCTGAAAGCGACTTTCTGAACTCATCACTCCTCAGGCAACTTGTGAAATTTGCAAAGAACAGGAAGCTCATACGGGTGGATCCTTATAGAAGGACTTAAGAATCCAGAACCGAAAGGAAGGACGCAACCCTGTTGGACACACGAACAAGTTCAGATGATTTTATCAACGGGCCAGGAACCACAACATTCCGTGTTCACTCTCCTGAATGAGACGGGAATGCGGATCGGCGAAGTGCAGTGGCTCACTTGGGACAATGCGGATTTCGTTCAGGGGGTGATTCATGTCCGTCCCAAACCGGGCTGGACCACCAAGACCGGGAACATCCGCGCCGTTCCCATGACTCCGATCATCCGGACACTGTTGGAAAAACTCCCTCGTAAGACTCGCTGGGTGTTCACTGCTCCGGTCTTGGCAAAGTATCCGGCTGGTGATCGTCAGATCTCCGAACGGCGACTGCTGAAATCATTGAAGCGGACGTTGAAGAAACTCGACTTGCCCGGCCATCTGCACACGTTCTGCCACAGCTACATCTCGCGAGCAATTTTCCATGTTGTCGCCGAAGCCGTGGTCCGGTCGTGGGGCGGGCACATCGACGAAGAGACCATTCGTCTGTACACCCACATCGCCAGCCCGCAGTCCCGGCAGGCGATGCAATCACTCCATGAAAAATTCAGGGGTGACGATGCCGCCTGATCAGGTCGCGATTCCCCCGTTGAGCCCCATTCACTTCGAGCGGGGCTTAACGGCTCGGGGGAACATGCCGGGAGTTCGATTTCCAAAACTCTCCACGGAATCTCCCGGCCGTTGTCGACCGGGAGATTCCGTGGAGAGTTTTGGTTCCAGACTCGGAAAGGGTCCTGCCATGGCAACGAAGGCATTGAAAATGAGCCGGTTCGCGGTTCAGCACATTTTCGGAAATTAGCAAAACGCTGTTTCCGTAAAACGAAACCAGCCAGCGACTTGCGATGGATGACGGGGTCAGGAGCGGAGAGAACAGGACGCCAATTGAACTTTTTATCGCTGGGATTCGAGGCTGGGAAGCCGATTTGCGGCGATTGTTCGACACTTCAGTGGATGGGAAATGACCGTACGAGTGACCTGTTCAGCAGCGACAGGGGCCGAGTGAGCTTGAACCCTGGGAAAGCCTACATGCCCCCACCGTCTGCTGCAGTGTCTGGTTCGGCTGGCTTTGGCCGGACGCACGAGCAGGCATGTTTGGAGCCACCGCAATAGCCGCAATACTTCTCGTTGGTGAAGTATGCCAACGCAAGCCGCGCATACTGCACGTAGCCTTTCGTAAGGTGATGGCCGCACATCCGACAGTAATTGTGCCCTTGTCGCTTGTACTTCTCGCAGTCGTTACACCCATAACGCATCGAATAGACTCCGCAGCTGAACCCGCCGTTCTTCGGCGTACTACTCGCTCAAAAGTTGCGCCACAAATGGCCCTGATCGCATGTGTACTCAAAGGCACCGATGCCGCGAACATCCACCTGAGCGGGCTGTCGAGTACACTGGGGGCACTTCGCCCCTTGGTGATGCGACGAGCAGTTTGTGTGATTGCACACCCAGTGCGGCAGTTTCTCACTGATTCCTCGGACGTCCTTCATCGGACGACCACAGGTCGGACAGTCCACTTGAACCTCCTCTCATCGCATGGTCCATGCTTCAGCACTCGACCTTTGCAAATTTGATCTTCCGCTTGTCGAGTTCAATTTCTAGCGAGTCCGCCCACTCTCGCCAGTCGGAGTAGTCACGAACTCCATACGTCTTCGGCAGTCTAGAGAGGTACAACATGTCGTCGATTTCAATCGCCTCCCGAATCGCGTTGTGCATTTTGAGCAAGCCCGGAGTACTCATTCCAGCAATGTTCATTGCCGTCTCCCCTCTTTTGCCGAACTTGTGTTTCTCTGAATCGAAACGCATTGAGAATACCAGATGACGTCTGCGACGAACACGGAACCGTGTCCGCGAATGGACGGGACGGCAAAAACATCCACAAGCCGTTGTTGCGATTACGTTTGTCGATCAGGCGCACCACAAGGGATACCGGCCAATACAACGGGACCGCAATATGAACGCTATGTCAATGCATCATGAGCGGAAAGGACAGGATGACAATTGAACTTTTCATCGCTGGGGTGAGGGGCTGGGAAACCGACTTGCGCCGGATTCTCCCCCATTCAGCGGATGGAAAATGACAGTACAAACGTTTTTGAGTTCACCGGTGCCACGTCAGGGCAGTCCGCTACAATGAAGTCTTAGGGCGTGTGGACAATTGACGGGAGTAAACATGAAGGAATGAATCTCACGCAAAGGCGCCAAGGATTTCCGATGACGCCTGTTCTTGTTTGTGTGGAGATGTGATTCATTCAAGCCCCATAAATCCAATGGATCCATTGTGATCATCATCAAAGCAAGAGCCCGTCTTTGAAACTGGATCTGATCATTCTCCTTCAATCTCCCCCTGAATCACAACCCGATGAATTCACACAAGACATTCAAACAAAAAACTTGGCGCCTTTGCGTGAGTTCTTCTCCCTCTCTTCTCTCGGGGAATGTCCACACGCTCTAGTACTACAGTTCCACTTCTTCCCTGATTTTCAGAGTTGTTGTACATCTTGCCAGAGGAGGAAGGCAAGATGCCTTGGGAAGTGTCAGAAACGGATGTCCGGCGCTGGGCTAAGGAACTGGAGCAGATCGGCGAAACCGTCGCTGTCCGGTTTGGTCGGCCGGAAGTGCGGCGGCGGGCCCCGCAGTATCTGCGGGGGCTGATCGCTCAGGTCGAACGCAAGAACGGCTGGCAACTGGCGGAGTTTCTGGGGGAGGAGACCCCGAAAAACCTGCAGCACTTCATCGCCCGTTCCCAGTGGAGCGCGAACGAAGTCCGGGATGATCTGACCCGCTACGTGGTCGAGCATTTGGGGGAAGCAGATGGCGTCCTGATTCTTGACGAGACCGGCTTTCTCAAGAAAGGGACGAAAAGTGCCGGTGTGGCGCGGATGTATTCCGGGACAGCCGGTCGCATTGAGAACTGCCAGATCGGAGTGTTTCTGGCATACGCCACATCCCGGGGACAGGCACTGATCGACCGAGAACTCTATCTGCCGCAGGTCTGGACGGAAGATCGTCCCCGGTGCCGGGCCGCTCACATTCCTGATGATGTGGAGTTCGCCACCAAACCGCAACTGGCTCGGTACATGATTCAACGAGCCATGGCTATTGGTGTTCCCGCACGGTGGGTCACGGCGGACGAAGTGTACGGGTCGGATTACCAGTTCCGCCGCTGTTGCGAACAGCAGGGTCTGGGCTACGTGGTGGCGATTTCCTCCGGGACACATCTGTTCCTGAATGGCCGCAGGACAAAAGTCTCCGAGCATCTGCCAGACGTTCCTGCCGAGGCCTGGCAGCGGCTCTCGTGTGGAACGGGAGCGAAAGGGGAACGGCTGTACGACTGGGCCTTCGTCTCCTGGCCGAGTCCGGAAGAGGATGGCTTCGAAAGGGGCTGGCTGGTCCGTCGTTCCATCGACGAACCGGCGGAGTTGGCTCATTATTTCACGCATGCTCTGCAGGGAACCTCCCTGCAGCAACTGGTCCAGATCGCGGGTCGTCGCTGGGCCATTGAAGAGTGCTTCGAGCAAGCCAAACAGTTGACCGGCCTTGATGAATATGAGGTCCGTTCATGGGTCGGCTGGCATCGACACATCACGCTGTCGATGCTGGCCCATGCCCTGCTGGCGGTCATCCGCGCCCGGGCTCAACGACAATCCCGAACAAAAAAAGCTCTGCCGAACTGATTCCTGTCACAGTGCCGGAAGTGCGGGCATTGCTGATGGCTCTGATTCTTCAGCGATGCACCACCTCAGATCAGGTCCTGGCATTCTCGGTCTGGCGCCGCCACCAACAATTCGTGGCCAAACGCTGCCATTACAAAGCCCGAGGCTCTCCCTTCCCAGAAGTGGAACTGTAGTACTAGCCCGAATGTCTCACCAGTCTGGGTGGGAGGTAGATTTTTGATGGGGGGAGAGTTGGGGTGAGCCTGATCTTGATGGTGATG
>DATMFC010000034.1:0-7075 GCA_035556335.1 Planctomicrobium sp.
GCTTGCGTACTGCGGTGTGATATACTGGGGATTGGCATACTGTTGTCCGTTCAGCGGTTGTCCATTGATCGGCTGTCCCGCGTATTGCTGTCCGGAAAATCCAGGTCCCAGCATCGGGGCGGCGGAGGTCTGTGCAGGGGAGGGCTGCGATCCACCGAAATGAGACTTCAGAAAACTGGAGTAATAACGGTCTCGCACCTGTTGAGGTTCTGATCTCTGTTCCTGAAATCCCAAAGGACGAAACCCGACTTCCGGCCCGGTTGATGAATCAGGGTACGGATCCTGGACCTGAGCTGATCTACGCTGGGTTTCTCGATCTGAGAAATAAGTGGAGGGCCACTGAACTGCGTTAGGAGACAGACACCCTGCCTGCACCGGCAGCAAACCGGCGATGAAAATCAGGAGTAAAAAGGGGTGACGCACGCTCAAAGGACCATCATGACTGGAGAAAATTGAGCGTGCGTTATATCCCGACCGGCAATTTCTGCCCAGACGAGTTTCCCATAACAGCGAAAGAGAAAAAATTTCTGCCTGAGAACCGAACTCTTTCTGTCGGAAAAGCTTCTTCTCGTTGGTGCTGGTCAGGACAGGAATTCCTGTGGAGGAGAATCCTGCTGTTCTTCAAGTTGATCGGGAGTCAGTTTTTCGATGAGTGCGTAATCACCGGACATCCAGCGGTACAGGTCCACCTGCTTGCATCGAATGCCGCAAAACGGGAACAGGGAATTGTTTCCGTCGATTTCGGAAGGGAGCACCCGATCGCAGACAGGGCAGTTTAAGCGGCGAATCATGAAAGAGTCCCTGATTTCTGAATGGGCAACTGAGTAGAATTGAGTAAGATATTACGAGCGGCTTTCTGAATCATATCCCGTTGTGACTCATCGTCACCAGCGTTTTTGATGAGAAGTCCATGCCCATCGCGGGCCAGTTGGTCGATACTGTGGCTGAGAGCTGTTGCTGAGAGACCTGCCTGAACCCCCCACCAGTGGTAACATCCTGATTCCTTGCAATTCTTGATGCATCCGGTGATCGATTCCCGGAATTGAGTAAAATGTAACCGTTTGTTCACCATTTGTGAGTGTCATTTGCGGTATCGCAGCATCGGTATTGCCCTGAGAAAGTTGTCATGTCAGTATTAAATAAGGGCATGGTCACCCTGTTTGTTTGAGGTTTGAGGCTCCAATTCTCTTGTACAATCAGGAGAGTCGTTGAAAAGTTGAAGTTCCCGGATTGGATGTGCGGACATGTCGGAAGAAATCAAACTCAGCAAAGTTGAACACACAAAAGAACAGAGTAACTATCTGCGCGGGACGATCCTCGAAGATCTGGCGAGTGACGAGGCCAGCATCAGTGAAGATAACGGCAACCTGCTGAAATTCCACGGAAGCTATCAGCAGGACAACCGTGATCTCCGAGCCGGTGGAAACAAAACCTACGGGTTCATGATTCGTACACGGATCCCCGGTGGTCACCTCAATGCCGAACAGATGCTGGCTCACCTTGACCTATGTGATGAACTCGGAAATCGGGTGTTGCGAATCACCGACCGGCAGGGGTTTCAGTTACACGGTGTCCCTAAAACCGATCTGAAATCGGCCATTCGAGCCATCAATCATTGCAAATTGACCACGATCGCCGCCTGCGGTGACATTGTTCGAAATGTCGTTGCCTGCCCGGCCCCGTACAAGCATCGTCCTGTTTATGAGCAACTGCGTCAGATGACGCAGGCGCTGACGATGCACTTTCGGCCCACTTCAACTTCCTATTTCGAAGTCTGGCTGAAAGATGGTGAGAACTCGGAACTGATTGAATCGGTTTCCGATGAGCCGATCTACGGGAAGACTTATCTTCCGCGAAAATTCAAGTTCGGTCTCGTTCTTCCAGAAGACAACTGCATCGACGTCTACACTCAGGATGTCGGTCTGATTGCCGTCGTCGAGAATGACAATATTGTCGGCTACAACTTTCTTGTCGGCGGCAGCATGGGAGTCACTCCGGCCAAGAAGGACACGTTCCCGGCGGTTGGAAAACGACTCTGCTATGTCCCCGTCGATCAGGTGCTGGCGGTGGCGGAAGCGATCGTCAAAGTTCAGCGGGACCATGGAAACCGTTCGGAGCGGAAACTCGCCCGCATGAAGTATGTGGTCAACAGTTGGGGAATTGAGAAATTCAAGGCGAAAGTCGAAGAGTATTACGGTGCTCCTCTCGCCGATCCTCATCCGACCGACGTGACTGGAGTGGACGACCACCTCGGCTGGCATGAGCAAGGGGACGGTAAGCTGTTCCTCGGCATCAATGTCCAGAACGGTCGGATCGAAGACAAGCAGGGAGGAGTGCAACTCAAGGCCTTCTTCCGTGAACTGCTTGCCCGTTTCCCGCAGCCATTACGTTTGACGGCACTGCAATCGGTTCTGGTCTGTGACCTTGACCCGAAGGATAAGAACGAAGTCGAAGCGATCATGCGTCGACACGGTGTTCTTAAAGCGGAAGAGTGGTCGTTGACCCGACGTTATTCAATTGCCTGCCCGGCATTGCCGATGTGCGGACTGGCGGTGACGGAATCAGAACGAATCCTGCCGTCGATTATCGATGAACTCGATGTGGCCATGGAGCAGATCGGTCTGAAAGAGGAACGGATTACGCTGCATATGACCGGCTGCCCGAACGGGTGTGCCCGACCGTATGTTCCGGAGATCGGCATCGTCGGCAAAGCCAAAGGGAAATACACCCTTTTCCTGGGAGGGAGCCCGCTGGGAACACGCATCAATTTCATGTTCAAAGACATGATCCCGCAGGAAGAACTTATTCCGGTCCTCACTCCTCTCCTGATTCAATGGCGCGACACGCGACAGGAGGGAGAGGCCTTCGGGGATTTCTGTTTCCGTCTTGGAAAAGAAAATCTGATTGTCGAAGAAGCCGCTGTTTCCGCATCGTAACCATACGACTGTACACGGTAGAGCCAACGGTTCTGATGCGGGGCTTTTCATAGCTCGAATTACGGCAACGACTGTTTGAATCATCTGAGGCTGAGAAACGTTCATCATGCAAATTCGAGGCTGCGGAGTTGCTGTTCTATTCCTGTTAGGAACTCTCTTTTGTTCCATTCCGGTCTCTGCTCAAGAATCAACAATCATTCTCGCTCATCGGGGAGGCGCCTTTGAGTTTGAAGAAAATACGATGGAAGGGTTTCGCGCCTGTTATGATCAAGGCATTCGTGGATTTGAAACCGATATCCGGATGACCAAAGATGGCGCGCTGGTGATTCTGCATGACGATTCGCTGGATCGAACTCATACCGGAACCGGCCCCGTTGAGGAGAAAACGGCAGCAGAACTCAAGGAGATTCGAACGAAAAAGAAAGGACAGACGTTTCTTTTTCTGGAAGAGTTTCTGGAGTATTTTAATGATAAGCCTGGGGTCTATATTGAACTGGAAATGAAGACCAGTAACAAAAAACTGTACTCGGATGACCGCGTTCAGGAGTACTGCCGCAAGCTCTATCAGACAGTAGAATCTCTGAGACCAGAAGGTTCGACTTATGTTTATTCTTCCTTCGATGAACGTCCGATCCGCGCGATTCATCACTTAGATGCAAAAGCTCCGGTTTCCTATATTGCTGGAAAGCCCTGTTCCACGGAGTTCATCGAAAAGGCCAAAGCACTGGGTGCCGACCGGATCGCCTGCCGACTGGATGGAACGTCCCGTACGGCAGTGCTTGAAGCGCACCAGGCAGGATTAAAAGTAAATGGCTGGCCGGGACGGAGTTCTCAGGATTATCTCCTGGCCCTCGGTTTAGGGATTGATGTCCACTGCACCGATATCCCGCTTGAAATTCTGAAGTGGAAGAAACGGCTGGAATAGAGCAAGTTGCTCTCGTCCAGGCTCGCGCAGCGCGCGTCTCGATTGAGGAAACGCAACTCGTTGCGTGGCGGCTCCCGGGGTGTTGTTTCGTTCCGGGACAGGCATCGACTTCTGACAGGATTCGATCTGAATGACCCTGGCGAACACCAACGTAATTGTTACTGGGGGCGCCGTTCGCATCGGACGGGCGATCGCCATTCATCTCGCACAACAGGGGATGAACGTCTGCATTCATTATGCCTCGTCTCATCATGAAGCCGAAGAAACCCTCGGTCTGCTTCGAGGACTCGGCGTTAAAGCGGTGGCTGTTCAGGCAGATCTTCGTGATGCCGTTTCAGGAGCGGAACAGGTTTTTCGCTCGGCCACAAGCGAACTGGGGCCGGTTCAGGTGCTGATCAACAGCGCCGCGATCTTCAAGACCGGGACGGTACTCGATACCAGTGAAGAGAATTGGGATGACCACCTTTCGCTGAATCTGAAGGCTCCGTTTTTTCTGTCACAGCAGTTCGCCCGTCAGCTTCCAGTCGGAGATGAAGGGACGATTATCAACCTCGTCGACTGGCGCGGCGAGGTTCCTCCTCCGGGACACGCGGCTTACACGATCGCCAAAGCGGGACTGATTGCACAAACGAAAATTCTCGCTCAGGAACTGGGGCCACACATTCGCGTCAATGCGATCGCCCCTGGAGCCATTCTTCCTCCGCCGGAGGGATCTTCGGAAGGATTTCATCGGCGTGGAGAAGGGATCCCACTTCAACGGGTCGGCAGTCCGGATGAGATTGTCAAAGCGGTTGATTACCTGTTGACCGCCCGCTTCGTCACTGGGGAAATTCTGCATGTCACCGGAGGAGAAGAACTCCACGCCGGATCGAGAACAGCTCCCTACATGTAGTAGTTCACAGCGTTACGGAAGACCTGAAAGCCTTCTCCTTCTCCGGTCAGTCCCAGTCGGGTCCATTGTGGATGCTGGGTTGCGAACAGGTATCGTTCCGGGTGCGGCATCAATCCCAGGACGCGTCCGGTTTCATCTCCTAACCCGGCGATATTGGCAACAGAGCCGTTCGGATTGATTGGAAACGGCAACACGTCCTGACTCGCCACCGGCTGTTGCGGGTCAACGTATTGAAGTGCAATCTGGCCCCGAGTCTGCCATTGCTCAAGGACTGCGGAGTCTCTTACGACGATGCGTCCTTCTCCATGGGCGATCGGGCAGGGGAGCGTCTCAATCCCTTTCAGGAACACATTGGTTGACGACGACACTTTGAGCGTGACCCAGAGATCGGTATAGCGTCCGTTAGCATTCCAGGTGAGTGTTGCCGGAGATTCCTCAGAATCATTCTGGTTCCCGCCGGGGAGAATCCCAGACTTCAGCAACACCTGAAATCCGTTGCAGATCCCCAGTGTCAGAGTGTCCCGTTGGAGAAACGCCCCGATGGTGTCTGCCAGACGTTGTTTCAATTGTGTGGCGAAAACAACCCCGGCCCCAACGTCATCCCCGTAACTAAACCCCCCGGGGATGCAGAGAATCTGGTAATCCGCCAGAAGGGCAGGATTTTCGAGAACCCGGAACAGGTGAACACGATCGGCTTCTGCTCCGGCGCGTGTGAAGGCAAACGCCGTTTCAGAGTCGCAATTCGTTCCAGGGGCACGTAATACGCAAACGCGGGGACGGGACATTTCGCAGGAAATCCTCAGTTCAAGGTCGAATTTCCCAATTCTAGTTGGATTGTCCCGCTTTGGGAATCAGAACGACTCCCCACGGTAGAGCAAAGTACTCTGAACCCTGTAGAATGGGGATCAGGCCAGCCCAAAACTGGTGCCTGCTGATGATATGACGCTTTCGCTTCTCTGCCGAAATTCAAGCAAATTTCCTAAGCCTCCCGGAATAGACCCTGAAGTTATGTTTACAGATCGTGTGGAACTTGTTTGTCGTGCTGGAGATGGCGGGAATGGTTGTTGCAGTTTTCGTCGGGAAGCGTTTATTCCTCGCGGCGGACCGGATGGCGGGGATGGTGGACATGGCGGGAACGTCGTGATTCGTGCCGATGAAAACCTGGGAAGTCTGTATAGCCTGGTGGGCCATCGTCAGTGGAATGCCGATCATGGTCGTCCCGGTGAAGGAGCCCTCTGTACGGGAAAATCAGGGAAAGACGTGGTAATTCTTGTTCCCCCGGGAACGGTCGTCAAAGATTTGCACACCGATGTTGTTCTCACAGAACTGTTGACGCATCAACAGGAGTTGGTCATTTCCCGGGGAGGCAAGGGGGGACGGGGGAACAAACGATTTGCCACCTCCACCGAACGGGCTCCCCGGCATTTTGAAGAGGGGGAACCGGGGGAAGTTCGGGAAATCAGTCTAGAATTGAAGCTGATCGCCGACGTCGGGTTGATCGGAAAGCCCAATGCCGGGAAGAGCACGCTGCTCAGCCGCCTTTCCCGAGCCAAGCCGGAAATTGCTCCCTATCCGTTCACAACCAAGTATCCCAATCTGGGGATGGTCCGTGTCGGGTATGAAGAATCGTTTCTTCTCGCGGACATTCCGGGGTTGATCGAAGGGGCTCATGCCGGGATCGGACTGGGACATGAATTCCTGAAACACGTCCAGAGAACCCGACTCTTCGTGCATCTGGTGGAACCGGATCCGATGGATCAGACCGACCCGATCGCGAATTATCTGCAGATTCGGGAAGAACTCCGGCTTTATGATCCAGAGTTGACGGAACGTCCTGAGATTATTGTCATCTCGAAATGCGAACTCCCTGACGCAAAGGCGTGCGCGGAACTTCTCTCAGAAGAAATCGGGCGACCGGTCATGACGATCTCCGCCGCCACCGGACAGGGACTGATCGAGTTAACGCGACTGATTGTTCAGAAACTGGCCGAATTGAAAGACATTGAGAACGGCGTTCATTTCGAAGAGTAACAATGTTGCATTCAGTGATTATGGCGGGGGGAAGTGGGACTCGATTCTGGCCCTTGAGCCGGAAGTCACTTCCCAAGCAATTTCTGACACTTGCCGGCGAACGGTCGCTGATCCAGCAATCGTTCGACCGGTGCCAGCCGTGGATTCCGGCAGAGCGAACCTGGGTCGTCACCGGGAAACATCTGGCCGATCTGACACGACAGCATCTCCCAGGTGTTCCTGACTCTCAGATTCTTCAGGAACCGGCCGCCAGAAACACCGCTCCCTGTCTGGGGCTGGCGGCGTTGTGTC
>DATMFC010000035.1:0-25163 GCA_035556335.1 Planctomicrobium sp.
CCCGCTGGCTCAATAACTCACCATGTGCAGAGGCCGCAAGAAAGTTAATTGCGAATGGCTATGGCTTCGATTTTATCTCCGACCGCCAGTTGCAAGATCATCTTACGAAATCGAAAAAAGTCATCATCGTCCCTCAGACAAAACACATTCCGCTGGCAACTCTGGAGAACTTATTGGAGCGGGTCGAGAAAGGGGAGGCAGTCATCTTTCTCGACGGTTTGCCGGAAGATGTGCCGGGTTACCTCAACTACGAGGAACGTCGCCGTCAGCTACGAACACTGTTAAACGATCGAGATTCACTTGTTGTCAATTCGGATTCTTTGTCGGAAAAATTACAGTCTGTAGGAATCCACCGGGAATTAATGGTCGATCAGGGGCTTGATTTCGTCCGACGCACCCACGCTGATGGGCATCATTATTTTGTTGCGAACATGAGTGGAAAGCCTGTCAGCGACTGGATCCCCTTGGGGAGTCCACTGAAAAGTGCTGTTATTATGGACCCGCAGTCGGCACGCACAGGAGTCGCTACGATCCGTGACGGACATCAGATTTTCCTGCAGCTCCTGCCGGGAGAGACCCGGATCATCAGAACATTTCAGAACAAAGCTGTCGAAGGTCCACGATGGCCTCTACTGACTTCTACTGATGATTCCACACTGACCATCACCGGAACATGGAACGTGTGCTTTGTCGACGGCGGTCCTGAACTTCCCTCAGAGATATCGATGCCCAGCCTGAAATCCTGGACGGAAATTGAGAACAGGGAAGGCAAACGTTTTGCCGGAACAGCACGCTATACGCTGGATTTCGATCTTCCTGAAACTCCGGCTGATGACTGGATTCTTGATCTCGGAGAGGTACGGGAAAGTGCTCGTGTCATTATCAATGGACAGAAAGCGGCATCACTCTACAGCGTTCCGTTCCAATCACCAGTGGGGCAATTTCTCAAGCCGGGTCGTAACCGGATCGAGATTGAAGTCACGAATCTCTCGACGAACCGGATTCGTGATCTCGATCGACGAAAGGTCGATTGGAAGATCTTTCACGACATTAATATTGTGGACCATAATTACAAACCCTTCGACGCTTCGCGTTGGAAGTTGATGCCATCAGGACTCCTCGGGCCTGTCACACTGGCACCGAAGAAGAGACTTGATCCATAGCGAGATTGAAGGGAACGCCATATAGAACGTCTATCTATGTCGGTTATCGTGTTCTGCCTGATCGTCTTCGTGGATTGAGCTGAAAACGTTGAGTCTCTTCCCGATAACGACTGGGAGTCATCTGTAGCTTGCGTTGAAACAACTTACAGAAGCTGACAACCGAACCAAATCCGGATGCATAAGAGACATTCTTGATTGACATGCTGGTCTCGCGCAGCAGACGTTGAGCACGTTCGATTCGGCAGTTGAGCAGTTCTGTGAGAACGGAGTGTCCGACCTGTTCCTGAAAACGTCGTTCCAGAGTGCGTCTTGAAACCTCCAAGCCCTCGGCGATGGTTCCGACGGAAATACGACGGTGACTGTGGTTCCAGATTTCATGTAAAGCCGCTTTCACCGGGGCATCGAACTTTCCGTCCGCCACCCGTTCTTCGGTTTCGTTCGGAAGCCGTTGATCGATGATTGACGCTAGAATCATCAATGTCCGCGCCACATTCATCGTTGGACCAGACGATGGATCCCGGGTGACCGCAGCGATCACCGCTTCGTATTGAGCGATCGTTTCCTCCGGATGTTTCAGGTGCCACAGCGGCTGCTCAGGGTTGATCAGGTTGCGTTCCTGCCAGTCGAAAATCAGGTCTCCGTTGACGGAGAGCCAGTACTCTGTCCAGCCTGTTTCTCTATGGGGACGATAGCGGTGTCGAATATCGGGAAAGAGAAGCATGACCGTCCCCGGTTGCACGATCTGACGTTCTGTGAGATCCGATTCAAACTCTCCCCGACCTTCACTGATGAGCAGAAACTGATACTCCGGCAGCACTCGCCCTCGTGTCCATGAAAAGTGATAGAGATCAGGATGCTGCTCCAATGGATAAGAGGAACCCGGAGGAACGACCGCTTTCCCTGCGCCGGTAATGTACAGGCCCAGTTGAACAAGAGTGTCCGGCACGGGAAGGTAAGCAAAATTGGGATCACTGGATGGCGACATAACGGTAGAGATGACTGAAGGGAATTAAACCTATGGCGAAACACCTGACGCATTTTATCAGAATTCTCTCGAGAAACTCAGAGACAAGTATGCGCAATCCCTGTGATTTACAAGAGAGATTAGTGTCCGCTGCTGTCGCAAAGTGAAAACACATTCTGTTTTGAAAATCTGTTGGGGACACTACAATGGAAAACATTAAGAAATCGCGAGTTTTTCGACCCGCAACGTCTTTGTTCTCTATGGTATTCACCAAAAGAAGGCGCAATTATGACCATGTACGCCCCTCTATCGAAGACCCCAAGTTCTCGAGGCTTTACCCTTATCGAGCTTCTGGTTGTCATCGCGATCATTGCCATTCTGGTCGCTCTGCTGCTTCCCGCAGTTCAACAAGCCCGTGAGGCGGCCCGTCGGACTCAGTGTAAAAATAATCTGAAGCAACTCGGTCTGGCGTTACACAACTACCACGATACCCATAGCGTTTTTCCTCCGGGAAACGTCGTCCGAAGTTTTCACGCAAACAACTGCATGGCGGGAGATAGAAGGACTGAGACTCCTGCCACACACGGGGCTCCCTGGACTGTGATGATTCTGCCGTATATCGATGAATCTGCACTTTACAATCTGATCAATATGGGCGGAGCTTTCATTTATTCCGCTTCGACAAACCTGACGAATCCTTCTACCAGACCGAATCTGCAAAGATCCATGCCCAAATTTCAGTGCCCTTCTTCAGAATTGTCGCGGGCAGGTTATCCAGGCAACCATTATTACGGTGTTTCCGGAGGGGGAGCGGAACAGTGTGAGTATGGTGGTTATTCCAATTTTAATACCGGTTCTTTATTTCTGAATTCCGCAATCAACTTGAAACACCTGTCAGATGGAACGACCAACGTTTTTCTGATTGGAGAACAATCCATCAATAGCCATCCAAGCAATCCAGACTACACCGGTATTCTTGCTGGAACGGCCATCGCCTGGGGAGGGACTGCAAGGGGAGATAATGCCAATGCTGGAATCGGCTGCAACATGGCAGGTGCGCAGAGATCTATTAATAGTCAAGTTCGACAGGCCGTGGAAGGAGACCATCGTTGGGCCGTGATGACGCGAACATTTGGCAGCGTGCATATTGGTGGATGTCACTTCCTGATGGCGGATGGTTCCGTTCATTTTATGAATGAAAACATCAATCTGAATATCTATCAGACATTGGGAATTCGGGACGACGGATTGCCTGTCGGAAGCTTTCACTAATCATTGCTCTTCTTCTTGATACTCTACAGAGGTTCTCCCGATGCGAATGTTGTCCCTTGCGGTCCTGATGACTCTGGGCTTTGCCGCTTTAATCGGCTGCGGACAAACGAATGAACTTGACCGGATCATTCTTTCCGGGCAGGTGAGTTACGACGGTCAACCGGTTCCGTTCGGTTCCGTCTGGTTTGAACCGACGATGTCAGCCGGGCAGATGGCTCCCACCGGATTTGCAATTATTCGAAATGGCCAGTTCAAAACAAAGGCGGAGGACGCCCCGATTGCGGGACCTTACAACGTTCGCATTTCCGGCTATCCTGAAGAAACACCCCGGGTGGATGATGAAGAGCAGCGAATAGTTCTGTTTCCACAGTACATCATGGAAATGGAGCTTGTTTCCACGAAGGTGCCGATGAATCTGGAAGTTCCCAAGCAGCAAAAAGCGACGGTAAATCAACGGGGCAAGAATCGTTAATATCATTGCAGTAGAACCTATCCATAAACAATATGTCTGTTCTGTTAGGCTGGCACGAATATGTTCAGCCTGTCGAGTGGGTGCATGATAAACCGAGCCTGCCTAATCTGCTTCTTTATTACAACAGCGATGCTGTGTGTTCAGACAGGAGCACTTCGCGACTTAGAAGCTGCCGACGACTTGAGTGGGGCGAGACCGAATATTCTGTTCATCTACACCGACGACCAGTCTATTCGCACCGTCAGTTGCTACCCGCAGGCATTGGGTTGGGTCGAGACACCGAATATCGACAAACTGGCCAGCGAAGGGATTCGCTTTGCCGCTCCCTATATCGGAACGTGGTGCATGCCGTCGCGGGCAGCGATGCTGACCGGCCGACATCAGTACGGCATTGAGTCAATGCGTTTGAGCGGAACTTACCCGGCCAGCAGTTATATTCCAGAGCAATGTCCGTTCTGGCCGTCGGTGTTTCGAAAGCATGGTTATACCACTGCGCAAATCGGCAAATGGCACACCGGAGCCGATACCGGAGCACTGCGTGACTGGGACTATCAGGCTGTCTGGAACCGTCCACGATACCCGGAAAACGCCAGCAACTATTACTCGGATCAACTCATTGAAATCAACGGTGGAGAACCTCAATTCGTTAAGGGATATTCAACTGACAACTATACCGCATGGGCGGAAGATTTCATTCGCGGAGAACATCGCGCGGAGAATAAGCCCTGGTATTTATGGTTATGCTATGGAGCTGTTCACGGTCCCTATCTCCCGGCGGAACGCCATCGCAATGCATATCCGGATATCACAGTTCCGGTGCCGGAAGATATCTATCCGCCACGCCTCGGAAAGCCCAACTGGATGCAGAAGATCAATCGGTGGGTTCCTGGTCCGGATGGGGAACCGGTGCTCAAGTCCGCGAACGGGAAGCACTCGACTCAGATGAAGCTCTCCGAGCGTGTCCGACTCTATCAGCAGGCTGTGATGGCCGTCGACGAAGCAGTCGGTCGACTGATGCAGGTGCTCGATGAGACCGGGCAGAAGGAGAATACGCTGGTTGTATTTACGTCCGACCAGGGTTTTGCCTGGGGACAACATGGTTTTGCACAAAAGCTGGCGGGTTATGATGCCAATCTGCTTGCGCCGCTGATCATTCGTCAGCCTGGGTCCGTTCCTTCAGGAAAAGTGTGCCAGAGCCCTGTCGGAGGAATCGATCTGATCCCGACCTTCTTCAACCTTGCAGGGATTGAGCTTCCCTGGACGATGCACGGACGCAACTTGACTCCTTTACTGACCAACCCTGAACAAGACTGGCCATATGGGACGCTGCTTGCACAGACGAGCGACTGCTATGGATCGGACACCGCCACCATTCCAACCGGATCGAAACGCTACTGGAATCAAGTCCCATGGTATGTGATGTGGCGAGAAGGAGATTACAAGTACATCCGTACGCTTGCTCCTGATGAGACAGAAGAACTCTATTGTTTGAGAGACGATCCCGAAGAACTCCACAATCTGGTACAAAACCGCGAGCAGCAGCCACTGCTCGGGGAATTGCGACAGAAGACACTTGACGAACTTCGCCGCACGGGGGCGCCCTTTGTTGAGAACTTACCTGAAGCAGGAAGCCTGCAAAAAAAATAGCGTCGATCAGTTTCCTATGTGTAATGCCTTTGAATTGCGGGAACTTATTGTGATTGGCTGGTGTCTTACCCCCTACGGTTGAGTAAGCGGCTCTCCCAAATACGGACGGATAGTAACAAGTAATCAGTCGCCCCTGAATAAGTCACCACCAGTGCTGGGTGAAATTTCGGTTGCGACTGGTGGTGGCAGTGGCAGACATTCAGGTTGTCTGAATGCGGGTTCTCAGGGCTTAGGAGGTATCAATGCAGGTGATGATCTTGTACCACAGCCAATGCGGTTCATCGCGGAAACATGACCGTGGGGTAAATAGAGAAAACTGCTCTATTTTTGTTCGGCCAGATGCTTGTGAACGGCCTCTTGCATAAACGTCGAGGCTTCCGGGGTATTTCTATGCCCTGCTCCAGCATCGAAGTGAATGGCCTTTGAAACAGGCAACGCATTGAATGCCGCATAGATCCCTGTTGGGGGACAAGTGGTGTCGATAAAGCCGACGGTCACCACTGCCCTTTTACACTTTGCTCTGGCGGCAAAGTTCACACAATCGAAATACCGTGACGCTTCCAGAACTGCCGGATCGGGTTTGCCCGACGAATCGTTGGGAACCAGCTTCGGCCAACCATTAATCCGATTCACGACAATCCCTGTATGATCGCATCCTGCAGGAACTCCGGCACAGATCAGCGTGACACGGGAGTCGATTCCGGCTGCTGCAATTGCCTGATAGCCTCCTTGACTGCTGCCGTAAACAATAACCGTTTTGCCGTCCCATTCCGGTTGACTTGTGAGGAAGTCAATGGCGCGAACCATGCGTAAAAACATCCCTTTGAAATAACTCTTTTCCCTGTCCTCGCGTCCCCGATAGCGATAATCTTTCAGATCACCATTGGTCAGGTCAGTATAGAACTCGTTCGGCTTTCCGTTCGGAATTCCGTGAGCATTGATATCGAGAGCCAGCATTCCTTCTTCGCGAGCAGCCCAACTGGTGTTTCCCAGAGAAGAACTGCGAACTCCGGCACCATGTACAAACAGAATTGCAGGGAGCGATTTCGGCTTCGCATCTTTGGGACGACCGAAGTATCCGGAAACAGGCCCTCCGAGTCCGTCAATCTGCACGTCAAATGCGTCAACTCCTTCGACGGGAGCCTGAACCGGAGTGAGTGTGGATTTCAGAGGAATTTTGGCGAGTTCTGCTTTCTGTTTTTCCCAGAACTGCTCGAAGTCATTCGGAACCGGGAGACTCGGCTTCAAGTCCTGCGGATCAAATGCCACTCCCGCCAGTGCGGTCGTCTTCCCGCATGTGGCTCGCAACAGCAGAAATCCGGGCTCATCAAGTTGACTGCTCGCCTGAGCTTTGCCGTTCTGAACTTTCACTGTCTGTGACGAATTGGGTTGCCAGCCATCCTTGGAAAATGCGAACAGGACGTCCCCCTCTTCCAGTGGCTTTCCTCCCTGACTGGCTTGAATGGTGAACGTTGCCGTTTCCCCCACGCGATAGTGTGAGTCGGGATGATCCGCAGTGATCACGAGCTTGATGGCCGGAGCGGGCTTGGCCTGTTCCTGTCCAAACAACGTCCGCCCAGGCAATACCTGTCCGGAAATCACCATAGCCATCGCCAGACACAATATCCGGCCGGGAACCTGCATTCGAATCGGTGAGATCATCTTCACAGTATCACTTTCTCGTTGGCTGCTATTCAGGAGTCTTCGAATCTTCATCGACTCTTCTGCATGGACTTACGGCAACTTGCCAGTGCTCCCTCATGGAGCCCCTCGTGTTGCACGAGACATCATAAAACATTCCTGATAAGACTGAAAATGGTACGGAGGGTCGATTTGATGGATGGAGCATTTGGATGCTGAAAGTTCCTCGTTCTCCACCCCTCCAAGAGGCAAACGGCTGTAAGGTGGACTTTCATGTGGTGAACGCTCACAATCACCGGTTTGTGACCATGAGAAATGGTCTCATTTCGTTCCAGAAAGAATCACAATTCATCCATGACCAAGCCGACTTCCCCACGTGGACCTGTTTCGACATTCATCCATCACCACTACCGTCACTTCAATGCCGCCGCATTGATTGACGCCGCGGACGCTTACAGCACGCACATTGATGCTGGTGGAAAAATGATGCTGAGCATGGCCGGTGCCATGAGCACCGCCGAACTGGGACTTTCTCTGGCCGAGATGATTCGGCAGAACAAAATCCACCTGATCTGCTGCACCGGAGCGAATCTCGAAGAAGATGTTTTCAATCTGGTCGCCCATGATTATTACGAGCGGGTCCCCCATTACCGGACACTCTCGACAGCAGAAGAGGTCGCACTCCTTGATCGGCATCTGAATCGAGTCACCGACACCTGTATTCCCGAAGGGGAAGCGATGCGTCGGATGGAATCAGCAATGCTGGAAGTCTGGACCAAAGCCGATCAGGCGGGCGAACGTTATTTTCCGCACGAATTCTTCTATCAGGTTCTGCGGAGCGGCAAGTATGAAGAGTTCTACCAGATCGACCCGAAAGACTCGTGGATGCTGGCCGCCTGCGAAAAGAATCTCCCCATCATCGTCCCCGGCTGGGAAGATGCGACCCTCGGGAACATGTACGCTGCCGCAGTCATTCGAGGGGACATCAAGAACGTCCACACCGTTCGGACCGGCATCGAATACATGACCTGGCTCGCCGAGTTCTATACGGAAACCACCAAAGACTGCTCACTGGGAATGTTCCAGATCGGTGGCGGGATCGCCGGGGATTTTCCTATTTGTGTCGTTCCGATGCTGCATCAGGATCTGCAACGGGAGAACGTTCCGTTGTGGGGATATTTCTGTCAGATCAGTGATTCCACCACCAGTTATGGCAGTTACTCCGGGGCGGTTCCCAACGAAAAAATCACCTGGGGGAAACTGGGAGCAGAGACTCCACGATTCATCGTTGAGTCTGACGCCACTATTGTTGCCCCTTTGATTTTCGCCAGCATTCTTGGCTGGTAATCGAAGCCGCGTCTTCTGACACTACAGTTGCACATGTAGAAACACTCAATATTTTGAGTGTTTCTACATGATGGAAACGGTCCTGGGGAGGCTTCTGCCGAGCCGCAAGCCATGGAAGACGCTCATCTTGTTCACGGCTCAGCAGGAGCTTACCCCTCCCGTATGCCTGAACACCGGAAGATGAGTGCCAGTAGTCGCCCGCCTATTGAGTCGTCTGTCTATTGCTCGTTGTCATGTCGGAGTCAATCTGACTGAGTCGGAGAAGGGGTGCCGCGCTGCCGTTCAACCTGGTCCAGTTCCTTGCTTAAATCCTGATTTAAGTTTTTCCCTTGCGTCTCCAATGAATCCCCCAACTGAATCATCCAGGTTCGACATCGGTCAAATGTTACGGATGCGGATTCGAAGCGGCAATTGAAGACATGGCCTCCGGAGAGGCGGTCCTGACTCAGAAAATGCCAGTGAAAACCAGGGATGCCGATCCCGGTCACCCACGCGGGACTGCGGATTCCGATCAATGTTCCCGTGATCTTCTTGCGTTCCCATTGCGCCTGATTTTTGACAACCTCGGCGAGCGGACGATACGGCGGCTCCTGCCTCGGCACAGCCCGTAACGAAATCAAATCAAACGTGGCGTCGACCCGGACCGCAACAAACGCATCGCGCGACGGCAGTCGTGGATCCAGCATCGACTCGAGATGCTCCAGGCTGGTTACGGCCGGACAATCAAATGTTTCTTCGCCATCAAATGGAGTGATGACTGCGAAGGGAGTTGTCATTTCAGGTTCGCAGCGCCGCACCGTTCCGTCTGCTCTGGCCTGCCAGGCGACGCCGTCGAGAATGATCAATTCTCCGTCGAGATGGTCGAGCGTTCCTAATCCAAAATCTCCCAGCAGAAGGAGTTTTTTCAGTGGCAGAGTTCCCTGATACTGACCAAGCAACAGGGCATTGATCACCGACACCTGGCTGATTTGATCCGAGGGAGTGGCCTGTGCCAAGACACGAGACGACATTCCGGCAGTGCAGACACCCATCAGAAGAATGAGAATCACATTTCGGCAAAAACTGACCGGAAGCTGTCCATATGGATTGGACGGGACGAATGTTGTCGCTCTTCTCTTTCCTGTTCCCCAGGCAATGGCATCAGGCTGTGGCATCGACTCATCATCTCTCGTTGAATTCGATTCGGACAAAACGGGACAATTTTTTCAGGCTCGGCTGAATTCATACGATACATGAAGCAAAATCTTTGCGTGAGTCTCCCTGATCGCCGAGCCAGACAAAATTACCGTTTTTGCTCCATCAGATAAGCCAGCAGGTCCAGAAGTTCGGATTCAGGAATCAGTTCCTTCCAGTTGTCCGGCATAATGGAAACCTGTGAAATGGCTTGCTGGTCGATCTCTTCTTCCGGGAACGAAAGTTCTTCCCCTTTGTTGTTGGCGATGACGATCACGGCCCCTTCCTGACGCCGAAACATTCCGGAGAGAACGCGACCGTCCGCCAAGGCATAGGTGCGACTGCGAAATGCTTCGTCAACGTTTCGGTTCGGATCGAGAATGTCTTCAAGCAGGCGCTCTGATCCGCGATTGCCGATTCCATCTAATTGTGGACCGATGACCTTGCCGGCTCCTCGAATCTGGTGGCAGGTGGCACAACGGTCCGTGAAGATCTTTTCTCCTTGAGCCAGGTTCGGTTGTCGTCCTGAAAGCTGTCCTTTCATGGATGCAATCAGCCGGTCGGTTTCCTCCGATGTTGATGGCAGTTTTTCCAGCCACGTTCGGGCCCGTGCCTGAATTGCAGGGGTCGACGACCGTTCCAGTCGGGGACGGATCTTCGAACTGGAGAGGACTCGCGGAGAGATGATATTCGAATCGCACCAGTCCAGCAGAATCGATTCTCCCTGACCTTGCGACAGTAATCCGGCGGCAACCGCGACCTGTTCCCGGGTGGGCAATTGCTTCAGTACAGTGCTTAACAATTGTCGACGATCGGACTCACTTCCGCTGTTCAGAGAGAGTTGCAACTCCCGTTGTTGTTCTGCCGTGAGAGAGTTCAGTTTCAACGTCTCGGCGATCGCGGCGGCCAATGAGGAGCCGTCCCAGGCCGCCAGAGTGTCCAGCGCTGCGGCACGAACATCATGTGCCTGATTCAAGTCGGTGCTGAGGGCCATCAGTCGATCTTGAAACTGCCTCATATCAAGTTCGCGTACCAGTTGAATCGCTCCCTGCATTCGTCGTTGATCACGATGAAGTCCTTCTGTTGGGAGGGAAAGAAGATTGGGATCAATTCCCCCGATGGCCAGCCAGGCATAGGCATTCAGATCAAGTCCATCCACGACTTCCAGATATCCCTGCTGTCCATGATGGGCAGACAAATCCCAGGTCATCTTGTGTGCAAGATCGTTTCGCGGAGGAAGCTGCCGGGCAATTTCTCGATCCCCTTCCACAAGGCAAAGCCGAACGTAATTCACCGGCTGTGGTGGTTGGCCTGGGAATCCGAGATGCCCGCAAATCAGGAAAGAGAACTCTTTGGGAAGTATGAACGACGGCGAACGAAGACTCGAGACAGCCGTTTCTCCGGCAGGCAGACTGCTCAACATTCTGACTCTCTGCTGATCTCTCGCTGTATTCCGCCATTCATAATCCCAGGCAGCCCCCTTACCACCAGAGACGGGATCCAGCGAAACCCAGTTCGTCGAATCCGGCGTTTCCTGCAGAATGGCATTCGCCAGATCAAGGGCCCAGGTGTTCAGTGTTTCATTCTTCTCCTGCCCCTGTTGACGTCTGCCGGAGCAGACCGCGAACAGAAGTTCGAGTTGTGTCTGCTGGTCATTTTTCCAGTGCGATCGGGCCCATTTGATAAACTGGTCCACTTCCTCCGGCGTTCCCCAGCGGGAAATCTTTCGGGCCACATCGACCGGATGAATCTGATTGTTTCCCTCAATCGAAACGAGTTTCAACAGGGACGTTGCCGCGTCAGGATGATCCAGTCCCAGCGCGATCTGTGCCAGACGGCGTGAGTCCTCATCAGAAAGTGACGACTGCAATAATTGTGGCAATGTTCCCGGAATTCGACATTGATTTCGCAAAGCCAGTTTCAATTGATATTCGAGAACAGGGTCATTTTCGGGAATGCGCTGCCAGGCATCGAGCAGAGGGCGAACATGCTTTAGATCGGCATGGCGGGCCAATGCGTCCCCTGCCGCACGCTGAACAAACGGATCGGCATCATTCAACCCGGCCAATGCCGCGGTCTGTTCTTCAGAGGACCAGTCAGCGCGATCCGCCAGAATCCGTTGAGCGTGAATTCGTACAAGGAAAGATGGGGAAGAACAGGCTGACTGAAGCTCCGTCCACGTCAACGCCTTTAGACGCTGCAGTCCCCAGAGAGCCGTGATTTGAGAGAGGTCTGGCAATTCCGTTGTGAGCAATCGTTTCAACTCCGGAATCGCTGGCGTTCCATGGCGATCCGAAATTTCATCCAGCGTCTGCATCAGTCGGGGAACGTTGGACGTGTTGGCGGCCTGCAATAATTCCTGAACAGAGAGTGTGTTCAGATCGGGAACCGAGGTGAGTGTTCGTGATGCCTCCGATGCAGATGTTTTTGAAGCAGTTGGAACAACGCGCCAGATTCGTCCCCGGGTTCGATCACGACCGGGATGATTCAACGGCACTTCATAATGTCCGATGATTTTGTTGTAGAAGTCTGCAATATAAAGTGCCCCATCTGGCCCAAGCTGAAGGTCGACCGGACGGAACCAGGGATCCTTCGAGATCAGAAAATCAGGTTCTTCCACGGCCTTCATCGATGCCCCGGTGATTTTCAGTGAATCACGATTGATCCGACTGGTCATCACATTGCCGATGAAGAAGTTGTTACGGAATTCCTCAGGAAACCGTCCATCGCTTCCCTGCATGACTCCGGCGATGGCCGTAGAACCGTGACTGTGTTCCAGTATCGACGGAGCGAAACCGAGCCCGTCATGCTGTCTGCCAAACCCGGGGTATTGCCCATCCCGAAGCATCAGCATTAACGGCTTGGAGTGACAGTCGGAATTGAAAAGATCCCCCTGTGTGTCAAACGTCATTCCGAAGGGGTTGATCTGACCGAAGGTGAAACGTTCAATTCGCGAACCATCCGGACGGAACCGGTAAACACTGCCGCTGGCCACATCCAGAGTATTGCCGTCTGGTCCTTTCACCACCGAATGATTGTTGAACCCGTGACAGGCATAAACCCAACCGTCGTAACCACGACGAAACGCATTGTTCAGACCGTGTGTATCTTTTGAGTAATCAAACGGGCCATAGAGTACCTGTCGAGTGTCACACTTTCCGTCACCATCGGTATCTCGAAAGAACTCGATGTTCGGAATACAGAACGCGATGACCCCATCCTGATAAGGAAGCAACCCCATGGGATGGGTAATGCCGTCGACGAATGTGGTGACCTTGTCGGCTCGTCCATCGCCATCGGTATCTTCCAGAATGCGGATACTGTCTCCCGGAGTTTTCAGATTGACGTACGGGTAATCCTGAGTGCAGCTCACCCAGAGTCGCCCCCGTTCATCAAAGGCCATATTAATGGGCTTGAGGATCTCCGGCTCACTGGCGACGAGTTGGACTTCAAATCCCGGTGGAACCTGAAAAGCCTGCAATTCTTCAGCGGGTGACAACGCTTCAGTGGGACGAACTGCAGAAGCAAACGGATCGTCCGCAGCAAAGATGGGTGTCCCACACAATAGAAACGGCAGCAGAGTCGACAGGTAACAGCGAATCGTCATTCCAGGTTCTTTTCGCAGCAGGAAAACAGGTGGAATTGCATCACATTAAAGATTGCCTATCGGTTGTATAGCGGTTCTGGAGGCTGAGCACCAGCGTTTCACCAGCCTCACCGAAGTCACACTCTCATTGACACAGTCATAACGAGAGCAAACCGCTCTGGCCTGCTCCTGAAAAGCTGAATTCCTCAGAACCGAATTGAAATCCCCCTGCGGATACTCAACAATATCCATTCGGCTCTGTCCTTGCAGGAATGACGGTCATTAATGACCGTCACGATCAGGATACCGTCAACAACAGAACGCAGCGTCAAAGGCTGCCGGGAGTACGACATGAAAGGGTTTCTTGTGAACTGGAAAACCACTGCTCTTGCAGCAGCGCTGCTCGCAGTCTCCTCATTTTCCTTCCTGCAGGCGGAGGAACCGGACACGGTGACAGTCACCGCTCAGGATCTGACCTTGACCGTCCCGAAGGTCTGGAAGCAGCAACAGCCTTCCAGTCGGATGCGTCTGGCCCAGTTCGCCATCGCTCCGGTGGAAGGGGAAGTGGATCCGACCGAACTCGTGGTCTTCCCTCCATTTGGGGGATCCGTTCCAGAGAACGTCAAACGCTGGATCGACCAGTTCCAGCCTGCCGAACGAACCGTCAAAATGACACAGGGAACCTTCTCTGGCGGCAAGTACGTCCTTGTGGATCTCGCCGGCACCTATAATAAACCGGACGGCCCTCCAGTCATGGGAAAAACCAAGCCGGTTGCCGAATATAAGATGCTGGCCGCGATGCTGATTACCGAAAAAGGAAACTACTTTCTGAAATTAACCGGACCAGCCAAAACGGTCGATGCGAGTGCCGAACTCTTCCGGAAATCCTTCGGTGGGGATGCCTCCAAAGAAGAACCGTACTCGTTTTGAGAAAGTCCGTTTAAGAGCGGAAAAGAACCAAATTCAAAGAACCAAAGAGTTTTTCGTTAGACTCAGTGTCTACGAAATTGTTTGGTTCTTAGAATTTCGGATTTGGTTCTTTAATTTTTCAGAAGACAGGTTTCGATTCCCTGAACCTGCCAAAACAGCATTGAAGTTCCTTTAGGTGGACTGGATCGATTGCGATGAAGGTTTCGATTGTCGGTGGAGGCGGACTGGTTGGATCATGTGCGGCATCTGCTCTGCAGTTCGGCGGCATCGTTCGTGAAATCGCATTGATCGACGTCAACCAGGAACTCGTCGAAGGACAGGCTCTGGACCTGTTGCATGGAGCCTCGCTGACTGCCGATCAAACCATCGTCGCCGGCGGCCCGGAACTTTCAAAAGATGCAGATGTTGTCTGTATTACAGCTGGTCTGCGTCGGAAACCTGAAGAAAGCCGACTGGATCTCATCAACCGCAACGTCGCCCTGTTTCGCAGTCTCATTGGAGATCTGAAGAAAGTGGGCTACAAGAAAGAAACGATTGTCTTCGTCGTTTCCAATCCCGTCGACGTGCTGACTTATCTGGCCGTTCAGGAACTGGATCTCCCTCCGCAGCAGATTATTGGTCTGGGAACGGTCCTCGACACCACACGCCTGCGAAGTCTGCTCGCTCATCGGATCAATGCCCAGCCGAGTCAGGTTCAGGTTACCATCTATGGCGAACATGGCGACAGCATGGTTCCCGCCTGGTCCAATGCTCAGGTGGCAGGACTTCCCCTGGAAAAGTACCCTGGTGTGACTCCGGCTTTGATTGCTGAAGTGGAGAAGAAAACCCGTGGTTCTGGTGCGGAAGTGATCAAGAAAAAAGGGGGAGCCGGATTTGCGGTCGGCGTCTCCATTGCGGATGTGATTCATTCGATTGCCTTGGATCGACAACGAATTCTCCCGGTCTCCTCGTTGCAGAACGGAGCGTATGGGCTCAAGGACGTGGCGATCAGCGTCCCGACGGTCGTTGGACGCCGTGGAGCCGTGTCTCATATTGAAGTGGACCTGTGGCCGAAAGAACTGACCGCGCTGCGTCATTCCGGTCAGGTGCTGCGGGAAACGATCGACAAAGTGCTCAAAGGGACATGAGCTTCGTCTTCACATGAGTGGATGGTGATCAATGCACGTGATTGTCGCATGATTGCCACCGCCGAATTCCAGAAAAGGGACGGAATCAGTGAGATCCCGTGGATTCAAAAATTGACTTGTCGTGAAGAGGCTCTAAGATCAGGACAAAGGGAATTTTGTGTGAATTTCCGGTTGTTTTTCGGGCAAATGCGGTTTGATTCTGCGGTCGTAGAGCAGTTTGCTCAACGGTTTGCGGTCGTCTGAAGGCGTTTGGGCACATGAATGCCTGATCTGACGACTGCAGAACATTGAAGATCGTTTGAAGAGATTCTCTGAAGAGCAGAGTCTTCCGCTGAACAAGGTTGACAGGCCGTTCTTTTTCACGAACGTGACATGAAACCAGACATTGTGATCGTTCTCGCGTCACACCTGTCCTGTTTCTGTCGACCCTGTTGATTGAAGACAGAAGGTTCAATTTTCACATGTTAGGTGAGTTAGTCCCTCAAGGGGGCGGCGACCCCATTCCGCTCCTGCAGCCAAAACTGATGATCGGGCGGCGAAGCAGTTGCGATATCGTGTTGATTTTTCCCAACATCTCGTCGCAGCATTGTGAGCTGGAATTGATCGATGGCTACTGGCAAGTGCGTGATCTGCAAAGTCGGAACGGCGTCAAAGTCAACGGAGATCGGGTCACGACCCGTTTCTTGCGACCCGGTGATGATCTGGCGATTGCAAAGAATCATTACCGTATTCAGTATGAACCCTCTGGCGACGCTCCTCCACCACCGGAAGAAGATCCGTTTGCAATGAGCCTGCTGGAAAAAGCGGGTCTGGAGAAAGCGGCGGATGAACGTCGGAATCGTCCTCGTCTTCCTCCTGTCGCCCGTAATGCCCCGACTCAGGATAAGTTCAATGCGGATGAAGACGCCGCTATGGACTGGCTGATGGGAGATTGAGCTTCGAAACCTTTAATAGCCGCAGGACTTTTGCTTGTTTCAATAAGGGTCATTTCCGGGAGGGCTCAGCTCCTGCTGAGCCGCATACAAGATCACGCTTTCCATGGTCTGCGGCTCGGCGGGAGCCTCGCCCTCCCAGAGCATTTTTAATAAAATAGAAGCTCTGTTTCATAACCACTTTTTTGAAGTCTGGCTCATCGACGCTTGAGTGCCGCCAAAAAACAGTCTCGAAAGATTCGTGTCCAGTTCCACAAAAACCGTGGAAACCGGACCCGTTCGAATGATCTTACCCGACAGGCGGAAGATGATATCGATGCCGCCAGCGATCTTTCCTCCAGTGAACGGCTCTCCGGAAAAGGAGACCTGACCCGCTTCCGCACGATCACCACCCCTGGGGATTCAGGTGAGGCAGGCGAATCGATCGAGATCGGGAAAGTCACACTGGCCGGTCGGGTTCTCTCGGCAGTCGGCGCGAACCAGTGTCGGGTTCAAGGGGAAGATGGCGAACTCTATCTTTGCTCGGTTCGCCGCCTTGTCCGCACGATGTCACGCGAAAGCCGCAATGCAGTGGTTGCCGGGGACCGTGTCCGAATTACTCCTGAAGGTTCCGGAGCCGGAGTCATTGAATCGATTGAACCTCGTACGGGAACACTCACGCGGGGAAGCCGATACAAAGCTCATGTGATTGTGGCCAACGTGGACCAGACGGTCATTGTCACCTCTGTAGCCGACCCGCATCTTAAACTGGGACTGATCGACCGGTTTCTGTGCAGTGCCGAAAAAGGAGGAACGCGAGGAGTCGTCTGTATTAACAAAGTCGATCTTGCTCCCCGGGAAAAATTGCAACCTGTTGCCGGTCAGTATGCACGACTGGGCTATCCAGTGGTTCTGACGAGCATTGTCACCGGTGAAGGGATCTCACAACTTCAGCGATTACTCGCCGGGCGTGAGACCGTTTTCTCCGGGCAGAGCGGCGTTGGAAAATCATCATTGCTCAACGCCATCGATCCGGCATGGAGCCGACGAACAGCCGAGGTGAGTCCCGACACGAGTAAAGGTCGACATACCACCCGTGTCGCAGAGTTACTTCAACTCACGTCCGGCGGTTGGGTGGTCGACACCCCTGGCATTCGAACACTGCAACTCTGGGACATCATCAACGACGAACTGGAAGGACTGTTTATCGAGTTCCGTCCGTTCGTCTCCCGTTGCCGATTCCCCGACTGTACGCACACTCATGAACATGAGTGCGGGATTAAGCAAGCCGTCTCACACGGCTGGATTTCTCCACTCCGGTACGACAGCTACGTCCGTATCCGCAACGACGACGACTTCCGGCCATCCGTGCATGACCGGGAAGTCGTGTGATGCTAAATGTCTCTACTTCACAAACTGTTCGCTCGTTTCCAGAAAATCGGCAACGTTACGATCGATGACGTCGATGCTGCGGTTCCAGAAATCAGGTTGAATCAGGTCGTAGCCCAACGTGCTTTTGACCGCTTCTTCCGCATTCATGCTGCCGGTGGCAAGGAGCAGTTCGCGGTACTTCGCCGGGAAGCTCGCACCGAATTCCCCCGCAGTCGAGTAGAGCCCCAGTGACAACAGGTAACCGAACGTATACGGGAAGTTATAGAACGGCAGACTGGAAATATAGAAATGCAGCTTCGAGACCCAGAAGGTGTGTTGCCACTGTGAAAACGCATCACAATAGGCGTTCTTCTGTGCTTCCAGCATGATTTCGGTCAGGCGATCTGATGTCAGTTCTGTATCGGCCCGTTCACGATGAAACTGGTTTTCAAAGATGAATCGGGCGTGAATATTCATCAGAAACGCGACCGAATCGGTCAGCATGTTGTTGAGAATTCCCAGCTTCTCCCCGGCACTTTGTGTATTTGCCAGACGCTTTCCTCCAAGAATCGCTTCGGCAAACGTCGATGCCGTTTCCGCCAGATTCATTGGATAATCCTGCAACAGAAACGGCTGCGACCGGAGTACATGCGAGTGATAGGCATGCCCCAGCTCATGAGCCAGCGTCGACATGCTGTCGGCACTTCCGGTGAACGTCATGAAGATGCGGGACTGCTGGCTGACAGGCAATCCGGTGCAAAAGCCCCCCTGTCGTTTCCCACTCCGATCTTCCGCTTCAATCCAGCGATCCTTGATCGCCATGCGGGCAAAGTCTCCCAGTTCCTGACTGAACTCATCGAATGACTCGATAATCGTGTCACAAGCGGTATCCCAGGACAGGGTGTCTCCGGCAACGGCAGCTTGTGGAAGAGGAGCCAGCTGATCGAACCAGCCGAGTTTCTCCAATCCCAGCAATTGAGCCTTACGTTCGAAGAACTTCAGCAAGACCTGCTTTCGACTGGAAATCACTTCCCACATGGTCTCCAGTGTTTTCCGCTGCATCCGATTGTATCGCAACGGAGCGTCAAGATGATCTTCCGTCTTCAGCCGCTTGTATCGCGCCAGGCGTGTTCCGGCAATGTGATTCAAGCTGTCAGCACAGGTGTCGCTGACGGTCTTCCAGGACTTCTCCAGTGCATGAAAGTTGTTTTCGCGAGTCGTGCGATCAAGCACATCCAGACGAACTTGTCCGGGAGATTTGCGGACAATCTCCCCTTTCTCCATCAACTCGACTTTCAGTTCCCCGGAAATACGGTCATAGAGTCGGCCCCAGGCATGAATGCCGTCGACACCTAACTCGGCCGACAACATTTCCAGATCTTTGGAGAGACGAAACTGGGCATTCGCCCGAGAGTCTTCAAGGAAAAACAGGACGCGATCCAGTCGTGGATCACCCGACGCGAATTCTTTTAACTGATCATCATTCAATTCCCGAAAAGCGAGTTCAAGATTGGTGAAGACCTGATTTCGTGCCGGGCCGGTGGCACCGAGGATTGCCTCGATCTGCATATACGCCTTGTTCTCGGAATCGGCGGCCGAGTAACAACCGACAAACGCCCCCAGATCAGTGGCGAATGCAAACAGCTTTTCCACTTGTTCCAGAAAATCTCCCCAGGCCGGAGCGTTTGCTTTCGTCGGAGCAGGAAGCGACTCTGATTGCGCCGCCAGTTTCGAGAGATCCACTTTGAATTCGTCGATCAGCTTCCGGAACTCCGGGGTGTCCGGCTTTGGATAGAGTGATTCCAGATCCCAAGTAATGGCGTATTTCTGTGACATAATGGCGCTGAATCCTTTCTGGGAAAACAAGTTCTGGCGATACTGTAATCGGCGGAAGCGGATTCATCCATCCTTCCGGGCGATTCGATTCACGCGAATTCTGTCACCCCACTGGCCTGCACCAACCTGTGTTTTCATGCCTCCCCGACGTGATTCAGTCGTTCCAGCTTTGATCTGAATAGGAGAGAAGTGGGTAGTGGTTGATGGATCGTGGGGAGGAAAAGACGTGAATTTCCAGCATTTTTCTGATCCCTGGCCCCTGAATCCTGACCCCTTGCTTCTATGTGAATAGACTTGGAACTACTGTCATTCTACAAAAACGACAGGTAGATAGGGTGGGTCGAGCCAACATGATGTCGCGGTGGGTCTTCAGTCGCAGGATTCACTTCCAAAAAACACAGACCGCCGCAAGCACAATCGGCCGTTGGCGACGCCCCAACTTCACGTTGCGCGACTTTGACCCACCCTACCATGAATCATTCGGGCTATGGCGCCGATGTCAGTTCTTCATGCTCGGTGCTGACAGCGCAGTCACGAGAGTCGGTGAGGTTAAAATAGTAGACCGTCGTCCCTTCCGGGATGATGGCGGAGATGCGGTTCCCTTCGATTGTCGCAGGAAGACGTTCCCAGTGACGATCCTGCCATCGGCCGGATTGAGAAGTCACATTCAGTTCCGCCTGTTTGACTGGAACGGGACACTCGAACGTTGCCCAGGCGGTACGGCCGTCGCGTCCCTGTGATGTGATTTTGGCCAGAGGGGATCCCCCGGTCAGAAGACTATCGGCAAAGACATGAATTTCCTTCGGCCCCTCTCCGGCCTCGCCATGCCCGTGCGGCATCCGCAATCGAACAGACAGCGTTCGATCCTCGGTTGGAAGTCGATAAGATTTCTGCATTGCATTCAACGTGTACCAGGCATCATTGCTCCCGTTGACCCAGAGGATCGGCATACTGGCTGCTGGAAGATAGACGGAAGGGTCCCACCATTTCATCCAGCGTTTCTCTCCAGCAGGGCCGACCTTGGCGAGCTGCCCGGCAAATCCGTTTTCGTCGGTGAATCCGCATCCGTAAACCGGAACCGCGAATCGGAATCGAGGATCGACTCCGGCCGCAATACAGGTCAGGTAGCCCCCCCATGAGATGCCGGTGATTCCGGTACGTTCCGAGTCGACTTCCGGGAATGATCGTAATAGAGAATGAGCGAGGAGGATGTCCGCCACCGCATGATAGGTCCAATGGTCCTGCCAGGGTTCATCAATCTGATTCCACCCTCCCCAACCGTCTGGGCCGGAATGATCGTGTCGCTTCCATTTCTTCGACTCATTCTGAATTGGAATTCCACCACAGTTGTCCATGGCGATGGCGGCATATCCCCGGGCGGTCCAGCGGCGCACCCAGGTGTCGAATGCAGTCCCACCTCCACCATGTACCAGAACGATTCCGGGAACCTTCGTGCCGGGGGGGACGTCAGGGAATCCGACCCAGGCAAAAACGCGAGTTGGTTTCCCGTGGTACGGCAAGCCGTCATAGAACAATCCACGAACTCCCTCTTTTTGCAGATCGGGGGCCGGATGTGTCGCCGGAGGTTGGGACAACAGTTCCAGATTCCAGACCGGCAATGGCTGGGCCGGAACAACGTCTTCCACCTGTGCCTGAGCCGAACCATTGAACATCAGGACCAAAAACAGGGATGCGAACGCATACCGGAAATTCGAAAGTTCGATCATGGCACGTTCTCTTCGACTGCTGTTGTTCTTTGTTTTCAACGTCCGGCACAACGGAGGGCAATCTGCTCTATTCAGCAGGCAGCGGCACTTGCTGGCTGCTCATAAGATAACAGATCAGGTCCCGGATTTGATCTGGAGTCAGATTCTGGAGCAGACCTTCCGGCATCAGGGAGACGCTGGTCGTTTTCATCTCATCGATTTCATTGCGATCGAGAGTGATCGATTCCTGGGCCGACTGGAGTGTGAGGGTCCGTTCGTTGAGTTCGCTGAGCACGCCATTCAAGACGCGGCCATCTGCGAGAATGACCACGTTGGTACGAAAATTGGCTCCCACACTGGCACTGGGATCGATCATGTTTTCCAGCAGATAGTCGAGATTCTTGCGATTGGAACCGGTCAAGTCCGGGCCGACGCGACGACCGACTCCATAGAGGACATGACAGTTCGCGCAGTTCTTTTGAAAGAGTGCCCGACCGGCCGACTGATCTCCGTTCGCCAGAGCTTCCGGACTCAAGGAGGTTTTAAACTCATCGATCAAAGCTCGCTTTTCGACGGCACTCACCCGTACGTCTCCCCAGAGTTCCGTCAACTCTCTCGTCAGCTCCTCATTCTCAAATGAGGCAATCTGTCGGGCATGAAACGCTGAGAGTTCTGAAGTCGCGATCTCCCCGGCACGAATCGCTGCCAGCAAGGCTTTGGCAAAGGAGGGGCGGGATGTCAATGTTTGAATCATTTCCCCACGTTGTGTCGGGTCGAAGCGTCGGGAGTGTTCCAGAATTTTCGTCGGGATTTCTGGGGCGTCATACTGAGCCAGTCCACGAAGGGCTTCCGTTGCCATGGACTTGTCGCTGAGCAGTTGAATGAGCGTCGGAACGTAATTTTCCGGGCGACCGATCAGCAATGACCGCAATGCCGCCTGACGGACCGTCGGCGGCAGCGTTCCATTGGTGACATTCTTCCGCACTTCCTCCATCGCCTGACCATCTCCAAAAATCACACTCAGGCTTTGGATCTGGTTTCGTGTCTGCTCTGATTTCGACCGGGAGTATTTCTCCGCAATACTGGCCCAGTTCATGGGAGCGTTTGCCTTCTGCCAGCCATTCAGAGCCTGGAAAACACCACTAATGATGTGTTCCGGAAATCGGCATTCATCACTCTCCAGCAGCCCCATCAGAAGTTGGAAAGCGGACGGGTTCCGGTCCAGTTCCACTGTGATCCGCCGCGCGATCAGTTCCGCCAGAACCGGCATTTGCGTGTTTTTGATGAGAGACAATGCACGTGAGGAGTCGAGTGGAACCGCCGGTTCGATTCCATACCAGATCATCAGCGGGAGCATTCGATCCTCTGAGAACTCGGCGTGCATGGCGAGCGGTTCTGCAATCTGCCAACGCAAACTGACCGGCAATTTCTGAAGAGTCGACGCCAGGTGCAGCTGAACCAGCCCGGAGCGATCTGTCGATGCCAGTTTGACCAGCGTCTCCAGAAAACCAATGGAAGGAGTTCGTCTGTCCCAAGTTTCCTGATCGACAAGAAATTTCAATGCCGACGCACGTTCATACTCATTCTCAGACAGAAGACATCCCATCCACCACTGCTCAGAATTTCCACCGACCGTGGCAATGGCCTCCATCAACCTCAGCCGAGGAATCAAAGCCTTTGTTTCGGCAAACGATCCTTTTAAATTGTCCTGCAATGCATTCCGTTCTTGCGACGACAAGCGGTTAGCCCGCTCTGTCAGAATCCGGCGAGATTGTCTTGCCCACCACGTATTGGGATGGGAGAGCAGTGCAATCAGTTCACCGAAAGAGACGTTGTTCAGATCAAACGGAGCGATTTTGTCAGGCGTTCCATAAGTCAGTTTATAGATGCGGCCGCTGGTGCGATGCACTCCATCGTGGTCATGGCATTCGCCGGTGTCGCTCCAGTCTGCAATGTAGACTCCACCGTCAGGGCCGGTCAGCAGTTCCATGCCACGAAACCAGGGGTCGGCGATGAAGCACATGTCTGGTCCATGCGTCGCCGTGTAACCGGCTCCCTGACGAAGCAGATGATCACTGTTGAGCCGCTGTCCATGGAGATTGAGTGTATAGACCCGGTTGCGATAGTCCTCCGGCCAGTTATTTCCCTGATAGATCATCAATCCGATATGAGCATGTCCCCCTCCAGCGGCACTGGTACTGTCAGTGACACCTTTACGGATATCGCTCCAATCCTCACCGGTGTCCCAATGCACATGGTCCGCGACCTGGGGAATCAACCGATACGAATAAGGGTTGATATCCACACCAAACATCCGTTCGGTATGCGCTCCTGAAACGACATGCCAGAGATGCCCGATCACGGTGTTAATGACGAACATTTCTCCATATTGATCGAAATCAAAACCCCAGGCGTTCGTCATCCCATGCATAACGGGTTCTGCGACGCCGCGAGTGGGATGATATCGCCAGACGCCGGTATCCATTTTGAATCGTTGCGATTCCGAGGCTCCCGGTTTGCCGACATTGCTGGAAGAAAGAATTCCCTGACGGCCATATAGCCACCCATCCGGTCCCCATTTCAAACCGTTGGCGGGAGTGTGGTTTGTGGTCCCGGATTCAAAGCCATTCAGAACGATTTGCGGTTCACCGTCCGGAATGTCGTCCCGGTTCTGGTCCGGGATAAAAATCAGGTTCGGCAGGCAGATTGCCCAGACTCCGCCGTCTCCCACTTCAACACTTGTGAGCATTCGAGCGTCATCCCAGAAGACAATCCGTTTGTCATGGATGCCGTCGCCGTCGGTGTCTTCGAGAATCACAATTCGGTCGCGCTGATTCCGATCGAAGCCCTGACCACTCCAGCTATAGTTCTCAGCAATCCAAAGACGGCCCCGTTCATCCATCGTCATGGCGATCGGGTTTTGAATCAGCGGCTCAGCCGCGATGAGCGAAAGCTGAAACCCCGGAGGAAGTTTTGCCGTCCGCAGGACCTCCTGAGGGTCCATCGGTGTGGTCGTTGACTTCTCCGTATTCTCCAGAATTGGAAAATCGTCCGCAATCACCAGACCGGCCCCCATGAGAACTGTGAGGATCAGCGGCCACTTCAATGCTTTCAAAACGTACTCACTTTCACAGATGGTTGATGGAGTGAATTCAGAGGGAGCAGTTTGTTCTATCAGGTGTCTGCGCAGCGACTGTTTCTGAAATGAACAACCGCCACAGACGGGATATCCTGTCGGAATGTGATTGACTGGATCTCACTCAGTCGTTCCAAGTTTGCCTCAATGGAGAGAGTAAGTGGGTAGTGGGTAGGAAATAGTGGATAGAAAATGCAGGCCTTTTCCGGATTTTTCTGACCTCTGATCCCTGAATCCTGACCCCTTGCTCTCCATCACAAACAAACTTGGAAGTACTGTCACTACTGCTAACCTGCCAAATCATTTCTTACTGCTCAAATGCAAATTCAGATCATTCCGCCCCTTCTTCACTTCCACAGAGAGGTCGGTATCTTTAACGGTGCGGTACTTCGGCGGAATGGGATTGACTGTCTGAACCGGCCTTGGGGTATTCATCAGTTCTTCGGGGCTGACATCATTGAACTTGGAGGCGACCGTAATCTGATAGACCCCGCAAGGCACTCCAGATTTCCCAAGACCAGTCACTGCGAATGTTCCATCTTCAGAAATGCTCCCTAGAAATATCTCACCGCTGCTGGAGTCTCTCAAGCAAATGGTTCCCTCCGTCAGCGGTTTCTCATCTAAAGCTATTGTCCCGGACACAGTCCCGGTTGCACGGGATTGCTGACCTGACCCGAAGCAACCACAACTGAGGCATGCAATCAACACAAATACAGATGCCGATAGGGATCTTGTTTGAAAACCTGACATGCATAATTCCTGGCATGGACGAATCCCCTCCTGAGTCCCCGATGAACTCCCGACATCAGACACGGAGAAAGTCGTCCATTAATTGAAATAGATTTATCGATTGCGTTACATATAGCCGCAACGTAAAGAGC